>NZ_JBMDIX010000007.1:0-166133 GCF_057808915.1 Rhodococcus sp. FG69
CCGCACCCGAATCCGCATCATCCGCAGACAATTCCGACAACACAAACACATCCAACAACTCCGCGAACAACTCCGCGAACGAAACGAACCCCCACCCTTCTGACCGAGAGGGAAGTAGCAGTTCGGTGCTCGACGTCAGCGTCGAGCACCGAATCCTGTCGATTTCGGCTCGTACCGCGGCATGCTGGGAATCTGGCAATGCTGCCGCGACCGCAACGCGAGAGGCGACTTCTTGGAACAGGTCGAGAATGAACACCAGCGCGGTCGGGCCGCTCAGATTCCTGTGGGCGGCCTCAATTCCTCGACACCAGCGACCGCACGAAGAACATCAGGTTCGCCGGTCGCTCGGCGAGACGGCGCATGAAGTATCCGTACCACTGATTGCCATACGGAACGTAGACACGCAGCTGCTTGCCGTCCGCGACGAGCAGCGCTTGCTCCGCGTCGCGGATCCCGTACAGCATCTGATACTCGTAGCTCGACACGTCACGGCCAGCTGCCCGGGCGAATCGGTCTGCGGCGTCGATCATCTCGGGATCATGGGAGGCAACCATCGGATAGCCGTCACCCTCCATGAGGATCCGCAGGCACCGAACGTACGAGTCGCTGACGTCGACGGGCCTCTGAAACGCGACGGATGTCGGCTCGTTGTATGCGCCCTTGCACAAACGAATTCGCGACCGCGGACCGGAGAACTCGCGGCAGTCCTCCTCTGTGCGTCTCAGATACGCCTGCAGGACCGTACCGAGATCGGGGAAGTCGACCCGGAGTTCTCGAACGATCGACAGTGTCGAATCAGTCGTGGTGTGGTCCTCGGCATCGACCGTCACCCACACGCCCACCTGCTCGGCCTTCGCGCAGATGATCCGCGCATTCGCCAACGCCAGCGATCTGTCGATTCCTTGACCCAGCGCCGACAGCTTCAGCGACACCTCCAGCGAACGAGGGGCCGCTTCCATCGTCGAGTACGACTGCAGCAGAGACAAATAGGCGTCGACGGTCGCGTGCGCCTGGGCCGCGTCCACCGTGTCCTCGCCGAGGTAGTCGACGGAGACGAATCGACCGGAATTCACCAGTGCCAGCACCGCGGCTACGGCGTCGGGCTCGGATTCCCCTGCGACGAAACGGTCGACGAGCTTCCTGGTGATGCGCATCCTGCTCATCGCGCCCTCGAGCCGAGGTGACCGAGCGGCAGCGAGCAGCGCAGGCCGCAGCGGGTTGTTGAGCACAGTCGTCATTTCGATCCCTCGCCGTCCTGGTGCGGGTAGCGGTGCGCGGTCGGCGCCACGAAGGTTTCTTTGACGGTACGAGCCGACGCCCAGCGAAGCAGGTTCTGCGGCGAACCCGCTTTGTCATTGGTGCCCGACGCCCGGGCGCCCCCGAACGGCTGCTGGCCGACGACGGCACCGGTGGGCTTGTCGTTGATGTAGAAGTTGCCCGCCGCGAAGCGCAGTGCTTTGTGCGCCGCATCGACTGCACCACGATCGGTCGCGATGACCGCACCGGTGAGCGCATACTTCGATCCGGCGTCGACCTGCTTCAACACCTCCGCGTACGACCCCGGTACCGAATCGTCGTAGACATGAACCGCGAGAATAGGTCCGAAGTACTCGGTGTTGAATGCCTCGTCGCTGGGATCGTCTCCGAGAAGCACTGTGGGGGAGACGAAATAGCCCTCGGAGTCGTCGCACGTTCCACCGGTCGCGACCGTGAGGCTCGACGTCGACTTCGCCCGATCGAGCGCGGCCGCGTTGCGATCGAACGCACGCTGGTCGATGACGGCGCCGCCGTAGTTGGACAGATCGGTCACGTCGCCGTACTTCAGCTGTGAGACCTGCTCGATGAACGGATCGCCCATCTTCGCCCACACGGACTTCGGTACGAACGCCCGTGACGCCGCTGAGCACTTCTGTCCCTGGTAGTCGAACGCGCCGCGAATCAGCGCAGTCGTCAACACCTCGGGATCCGCCGAACCGTGTGCGACGACGAAGTCCTTGCCACCGGTTTCGCCGACGAGCCTGGGGTAGGCGTCGTAGTTCGCGATGTTGTTGCCGACCTCGCGCCACAGGCGCTGAAATGTGGGAGTGGAACCCGTGAAATGAATTCCCGCCAAACGTGAATCGGCCAGTGCAACCTCGGAGACAAGCGGACCGTCGCCGAGCACGAGGTTGATGACTCCGGGCGGGAGTCCAGCTTCTTCGAGTAGCTGCATTGTCAGGTACGCGGCGACGGCCTGCGTCGGCGACGGCTTCCACAACACCGTATTGCCCATCAGGGCAGGCGCGGTCGGCAGGTTTCCCGCAATCGCGGTGAAGTTGAACGGCGTGATCGCGTAGACGAACCCTTCGAGCGGCCGGTACTCGACGCGATTCCAGACACCGGGCGAGGACACCGGCTGGTCTGCAAGAATTTGCCGGGCGAACGCGACATTGAAGCGCCAGAAGTCGATGAGTTCGCACGGAGCGTCGATCTCTGCCTGATACGCGGACTTGGACTGTCCGAGCATGGTGGCGGCCGCGATCTTCTCGCGCCACGGACCTGCCAAGAGATCCGCGGCGCGAAGGAACACGGCGGCGCGGTCGTCGAACGGGAGCTCCCGCCACGCAGGAGCCGCTGCCGCAGCCGATTCGATGGCGTCGCGCACGTCGTCGTGCGTCGCATTGGAAAAGCTGCCGATGATGGACGAGTGCCGATGTGGTTGGACGACGTTCTCACGGGGCCCGCCAGCAGTGCGATGGACACCGCCGATGACCTGGTGAATCTCGGTCGGATTGGACTGCAGCGAGTCGAGCTGCGTCCGGAGCCGGCTTCGCTCGGGGCTACCGGGTGCGTACGAGTTGACTGCTTCGTTGATCGGGGCTGGTACCGAGGTGACGGCGTCCACGGCGGTCCTCCTTCTTCGATGGTGTTGGTGGCCATTGAAGTCGGATTCGTCGCGCTTGTATTCTTCCAATCGGCCAAAGAGAATGGGGCTATGTTGGTCAGATGAACGAACGCATTCCGCTGCAGACGCTGCTACGTGCGCTTCGCGGTGCCTTCGTCGAGGTGCTGTCGACGCCCGAGGACCGTGATGTCTCGATCGGGTCGGTGACGCTCATGGACGCGGATGATCTGGCCGGCGCGACGACATGGGCTGATCTGTGTCTTGTGGTCGGCGTTCCCGACCACGACGCCGTTGCCTGGATGGACGAATTGGCGCTGCGTCGCCTCGAGGAACGCCCGCGGGTGGTCATGGTCAAGAAAGCGTCGATCGAGATGCGTCATGCAGCTCGCGTCGGCCGAATCGCCCTCGTGTCCGTGCATCCTCAAACCCGTTGGGAGCGAATGCTGTCGATGATTCGGAGCGTCCTCGACCACTCGATTCAACGCGCGGAGGTCGACGACACCGGCCTCTACGACACCGACCTCTACGGGCTTGCGCACACGATTGCGTCGCTCACCAAGGGAATGGTGAGCATCGAGGACGCGCGCTCGCACGTTCTTGCGTATTCGGCGACCGACGACGCAGCTGACGAGTTGCGGACGCTGTCGATTCTCGGTCGCGAAGGCCCGACCGACTACCTTCGACGCCTCAACGAATGGGGAGTCTTCGATCGAATCAGGCGTAGTGACGACGTCGTGGAGGTACCTGCCGACGACACGCTGGGAATCCGCCGTCGCCTCGTCGTCGGAATTCGATCCATCCCCGACGCTGCGGGCGCAGCGACCACTCTCGGAGCGATCTGGGTTCAGGAAGGGCAACGGCCCATCGACGCCGATGCCGACGCGGTCCTGCGCGGCGCGGCGGCTGTTGCGGCCAGGCTCATCAAGAGGGTCCTCGACGCCCCCACCAACGAGGCAGTGCAGATCCAACGGCTTCTGGGCGGACGCGGCGGCGGCGTCGATGTCCCGTCACTGGCTGCGGCACTGTCGATTTCGTCGTCAGGTCCAGCTGCGGTAGTCGGATTCGCCGGTATGGGCGATGGGGCGATCGCCGACCACGCCGCTTCTATAAGACTGCACGCCAGCGCATTCCATCGAAGTTCGCTGGCGACTGCAATGGGCGAGCGGATCTACGTGCTGTTTCCAGGAGAAATTTCGGCACGATCGCTCGAATTCTGGACCCGCGATGCCATCGGCCGGATCGAGAAGCGCACGGGTACGGCGCTGCGAGCTGCGCTCGTGTCGCCGGTTGCAGCGCTCGACGACGTCGCCGCGGCGCGATTCGAAGTGGACCGTGTGCTGGATCGGACGGTCGGCACCAACAGGGTCACCACGCTGGCCGAGTCGAGAACGTCTGTGTTGCTCGGTGAAATCATCGAACTCGTCGGCAATCACGAGCACCTTCACGATCCCCGCATCGAGAATCTTCGTCGGTACGACGCCGACAACGCATCGACGATGACCGAGAGCTTGAGGGTGTACTTCGCGCATTTCGGTGACGTACGAGGTGCAGCAGACGAGCTGCAAGTTCACCCGAACACGTTGCGGTACCGGATGAAACGGGTCGAAGACATACTCGGCACAGATCTGAAGGACCCGGACGATCGGGTGCTGCTCGAGCTTCAGCTGCGGGTGTTCAGCCGGTGATGCCGGTCGTCAACAGTGCGGCCAGCTCGGCGTACGCCTGCGAATCGTCGAGACCTGTCCGCTCGGATACTTCCCTCGTCTGAATACGCGCCATCGTCGACGCTGCGATATCGGCGACGAATGCAGCATGCACGCTGCGCACTTCCCCGGAGGTGGCACCGTCGTCGATCAGTTCTTGGACTCGTTTCGCGGCGAATGCCGTGTTCTGCTCGTACACCTCGCGGGCGGGCGCGAACGCGGCCAGGTCGTCCATGAACTGCCGTGACGCAGGCTCCAATGCAACCCCTACCGCGGACAGATATGCCGTGAGACGGTCGGCGAATCCGTCGATCCCCGCGATGGACGCCTCCACCCGGTCGGTTGCGCCGCGGAAGAAGTGGACGGTTGCAGCCCGAACCAGCTGTTCCTTGCTTCCGGCGAGTGTGTAGAGCGTCGACTTGCTGCAGTGCAGGCGTGCGGCAATGTCGTCGAGAGTGAGGTGTGCAAAACCCTGCGACAGCAACAGCTCGACCAGTTGGTCGAAGAGTTCGGCTCGGCGGGCCGTCGCATGGGCTGCGGTCATGCGCCAGACAGTACTGGATACAGTACTGTGAAGGAAACGTCAGTACTGTGAGGAGTCTTGAAGTGCCAGTCGACCGTCTGCTTCCCACCGAGGAAGCCCGTGACCTGATCCAGCTCACCCGCGATGTCGCGGACAAGGTGCTCGCCCCCATCGTCGACGAGCACGAGAAAAACGAGACCTACCCCGACGGGGTGTTCGGCACGCTCGGCAACGCCGGTCTGCTCAGCCTGCCGTTCCCCGAAGAATGGGGTGGCGGCGGTCAGCCGTACGAGGTCTACCTGCAGGTTCTCGAAGAACTCGCTGCGCGCTGGGCGGCCGTCGCGGTCGCTGTGAGTGTGCACAGTCTCGCGTGTTCGCCGTTGCTCGCGTTCGGCACCGAGGAACAGAAGCAGCGGTGGCTGCCGGACATGCTCGGCGGCAGCCTCATCGGCGCCTACAGTCTGTCCGAGCCGCAGGCCGGTTCCGATGCCGCAGCGCTGACCTGCAAGGCAACGCCGAAAGACGACGGCTATGTCGTCAACGGTGCCAAGGCCTGGATCACCCACGGCGGCATCGCTGATTTCTACAACCTGTTCGCCCGCACCGGGGAGGGCTCCAAGGGTGTGTCCTGCTTCCTGGTACCCAAGGATCAGCAGGGCCTGTCCTTCGGTAAACCGGAAGAGAAGATGGGTCTGCACGCGGTGCCCACTACCTCGGCGAGCTACGACGACGCGTTCGTCTCCGGCGAGCGTCGCCTCGGAGCCGAGGGACAGGGCCTGCAGATCGCGTTCAGCGCCCTCGACTCCGGGCGGCTCGGCATCGCAGCTGTGGCAGTCGGGATCGCTCAGGCAGCGCTCGACGACGCCGTCGCATATGCGAACGAGCGCACGACCTTCGGCAAGAAGATCGTCGACCACCAGGGGCTCGGTTTCCTGCTCGCGGACATGGCGGCGTCCGTCGACTCGGCACGAGCTACGTACATCGATGCCGCTCGCCGACGCGACGCCGGCCTGGACTATTCGCGCGGCGCATCCGTCGCGAAGCTCATCGCAACCGACGCCGCGATGAAGGTGACCACCGACGCGGTGCAGGTCTTCGGCGGCTACGGCTACACCCGGGACTTCCGCGTCGAGCGGTACATGCGTGACGCGAAGATCACGCAGATCTTCGAGGGCACCAACCAGATCCAACGGCTCGTGATTGCGCGTAGCCTGCGTACGTGACCGACATCTCCGTAGACAGTCCCGCCGGACCGATCGATGCAGTGCTCGAGCTGCCCGACGCCCCTGGCCCGGGTGTGGTGATCGTGCACGATGCGTTCGGTCTCACCGCCGACACGCGCAACATAGCCCGGCGATTCGCCGACAAGGGCTACGTCGCGCTCGCTCCCGATCTGTACACCCGCGGGGGCGTCCGCAAGTGCGTGACGGGCGTGTTCCGGGCGCTGCTGGGTCAACGCGGCGTCGCGATCGATGACCTACTGGCTGCCCGTGACTTCCTCGCCGAGCACCCCAACGTCACCGGCAAGGTGGGAATCGTCGGATTCTGTATGGGTGGGGGATTCGCTCTGCTGCTCTCGCCCAAAGGTTTCGGTGCCAGCGCGCCGTTCTACGGCATCACCCCGAGGCATGTCGAGGACGCTCTCGAAGGAGCATGCCCCATCGTCGCGTCGTATGGAAAAAACGATCCGTCGCTGATCGGTGCGGGCAAGAAGATCGAAAAGGTGCTGTCCGCGAAAGGGATTGCACACGATGTGAAGACCTACCCGGGGGCGAGTCACAGTTTCGCCAACGCACTGCCGTCAGGGCCCGCAGGTGCATTCGTCCGCATCACCGGCATGGGATGGCGCGGCGAGCAGGCTGAGGACGCGTTCGCGCGGGTGTTCGAGTTCTTCGGTGAACATTTGCGCTAGTGAAGCTCGGGGATCGTCTGCTTCCCGCCTTTGAGCCAGCGGTTCGGTAGTCGTCCGACAAGCTCGCCCAGCGGATTGACAGCCTGCGCGAGGATCTCGGCCGTGTCCTGCAGAATGTCGATGCTGGCGCCCATGCGCTCGAGATTGGGGGCCAACTGGGCGAGGGTCTGTGACAGGGTGACCAGCTGATCCAGTGGACCGTCCTTGGCAGTCAACCGCTCGATCGCGCCCCCTTCGGACAGCAGCTGCTCGAGCAGGCCGCCCTCCTGGATGGCGCGCTCGATGATGCCGTCCTCTCGCGTCAGAAGCTCGAGCGGACCGTCCTTGGCGGTGAGCCGTTCGAGCGGCCCGTCGACAGCGGTGATGCGGTCGAGGAGGCCGCCCTCGGCGAGCAACCGTTCGAGCGGGCCGTCCTCGGCGAGCAATCGTTCGAGGGGGCCGTTGGTGGCGGTGATGCGGTCGACCGGACCGCCGGCCGAGAGTAGCCGCTCGAGGGTTCCCTCCTCGGAGGTCAACCGATCGACGACGCCACCCGGCGCGAGCAGTCGGTCGAGAGGCCCGCCTTCGCGGAGGGCGTTGCCGAGCGCGCGATCGTCCGATGTGAGCTGCCCGAGCTGGGCGAGCAGCTGCATCGTCCCGCCCTTGGGGTTGGTGAGGGTTGCGATGTTGGCGGGTGTGGCGGCACCGCTTTCGAGAGCGAACCGGGTGGTCGAAAGTATGGCCCCGGACACCTCGATGGCCGTTTCGGCGATGGCGATCCCGGCGCGAGCGGGCAGTGTGATCGCGGACACCCAGTTCATGAAAGTAACTGTAACCGCTCGACCACTCAGTGCAGTAGCTTCAGCCCGACAACGCAGCCGACGATGCCCATGAGCAGCGCGACCTTGATCCACGACGCGGTCTCGTCGCCGGTGATCATCGCGTATGCGACGGTGAGCGTCGCGCCGATGCCGACCCACACGGCGTACGCGGTTCCGATCGGTAGGGTCCGCATCGCGACTGCGAGTCCGCCCATGCTGGCGACGAGGGCGACTGCGAAGACGATCGTCGGGACGGGTCGTGAGAAGCCGTCGGACTTGCCGAGGGCCGTCGCCCAGACTGCTTCGAGGATGCCGGAAATTACGAGAACGATCCAAGCCATGAGAAAACACTCCCATGCACCGTCTTGTCGCTGGCCGGGTACGGTGCGCTCGTCCGTTAGTCATCGAGACTGGTACTAGGGTACCACTTCCTGGTGGCGGTTGAGTGCACCCTGGGGCACTCAACCGCGCCAGTGCGGCGGAGCCGCACAGGAAACTCACAGCGACAGTGCAGGAATCCCGCAGGCGCCGGGGCGATGATGTACCTGTGAGCGAAACACCCGAGGCGCGCGTACTGATCGTCGACGACGAACCGACCATTCTCGAACTGCTGTCGGTCAGCCTTCGTTTCCAAGGTTTCGACGTCCAGACGGCATCGTCAGGTCCGGAAGGTCTCGACAAGGCGAAGTCCTTTCGCCCCGAAGCCGTGATCCTGGACGTCATGATGCCCGGCATGGACGGGTTCGGCCTACTCCGGCGCCTGCGTGCCGACGGCATCGACGCGCCCGCGCTCTTCCTCACTGCACGTGATTCGGTCGAGGACAAGGTCACCGGCCTGACTCTCGGCGCCGACGACTACGTGACCAAGCCGTTCAGCCTCGAGGAGGTTGTCGCACGCCTGCGGGTGATCCTGCGGCGCTCGGGGAAGACGGAGGAAACCGCACCGTCGCGAATATCGTTCGCGGACATCGACCTCGACGACGACACGCACGAGGTGTGGAAGGCCGGCGAGCCCGTGTCGCTGTCACCCACCGAGTTCACCCTGCTTCGCTACTTCATGGTCAACGCTGGAACGGTCTTGAGCAAGCCGCGCATCCTCGACCACGTATGGCACTACGACTTCGGCGGCGAGGTCGGCGTCGTCGAGTCCTACGTCTCGTATCTGCGTCGCAAGGTCGACACCGGGGAGACCAGGTTGATCCACACCCTGCGGGGAGTCGGCTACGTCATGCGGCAGCCGCGGTGAGGTTACTGCCCGTCCTCAAGGGTGTACCGCTGCGCTTCACTCTTGTCGCAGCGCTGCTTCTGCTCGTCGCAGCGGGATTGCTGGCTTCCGGTCTCGCCGTGACCTCGGCGCTGGAGAGTTCGTTGATCCAACGCGTCGACAAGAGCTTGTTCGACGCCTCGCGCGGGTGGGCAGAGCCGCGCTTGCCGCCGCTGCCGTCGCCCAGCGAATCACGTCGTCCGCCCAGCGACTTCTACGTGAAATCCGTGAACGCCGACGGTGTGGTGGAATTCGAGGAGGACGCAAATTCGGACCGACCCGACGTCGCGGGCGTCGATACGTCGACGCCCGTCTCCGTCGGGTCGACGGACGGCGGACCTACCGAGTGGCGTGCACTGTCCATTACGAATTCCGAAGGCACCACGCTGGTCGCACAGAGTTTGACGCCCACTCAGATCACCGTCGACCGTCTCATCGGCCTTCAGCTGGTCATCGGCGCGATCGTCCTGGCAGTGCTCGCGATTCTCGCGTACTTTGTCGTGCGTCGTAGTCTGCGACCGCTGGTCGAGGTGGAGGAAACTGCTGCTGCAATCGCGGCGGGCGACCTGCACGAGCGAATACCCGAACGCAGCTCCAGAACCGAAATCGGCAAACTCTCGATTGCGCTGAACGGCATGCTGTCTCAGATTCAGCGTGCCTTCGCCGCGAGCGAGGCATCGGAGGATGCGGCACGCGCGTCGGAGAACAGAATGCGACGCTTCGTCGCGGATGCCAGCCACGAACTTCGAACACCGCTGACCACCATCCGAGGTTTCGCCGAACTGTATCGGCAGGGTGCGATGACCGATATGACGCTGCTGATGAACCGTATCGAAGGTGAGTCCGCGCGCATGGGTCTGCTCGTCGAGGACTTGTTGATGTTGGCGCGGTTGGATGCGCAGCGCCCGCTCGAGAGGCGGCCGGTGGATATACTCGCAATTGCCGCCGATGCAGTTCACGACGCCAAAGCCGTTGCCATCGAACGCGACATCGCGCTGAGAGTATCTCCCGGACCTGGCATTCCCGAAGTGGTGGGGGACGACGCGCGGCTTCGTCAGGTGCTGGCCAATCTCGTCGGAAATGCCATCAGGCACACCCCGGCGGACGCCTCCATCACCGTGTGTGTGGCAACCACCGATTCGACTGTTGTGCTGGAGGTTCGAGACACCGGACCGGGGTTGGACCCCGAGGAAGCGCAGCACGTATTCGAGAGGTTCTACCGAGCCGACTCCTCACGCACGCGCGAAAGCGGTGGCAGCGGACTGGGTTTGTCGATCGTCGCAGCCCTTGTCGCTGCGCACGACGGAACCGTGACGGTCGACAGCGTCCCCGGCGAAGGTGCAACGTTCCGCGTGGAGCTTCCTCGAGCCATCTAGCTCGTGGATGCTGTGCTTCGGCAGGCAAGCACGACGAGCGCACCCGCGATCGACGCCGCCGTCGTGAACAGCACGGCGCTGTTCCACCCTTCGACCAGTCCTGCGGTCGACGGTGCACCGACAGGTACGGCCAGCACCGCCACTACGGTCACGCCGACGGCCGATCCGACATAGCGGGCCGTGTTGTTCGCGCCGCTCCCCATGCCTGCTCGCCCGTCCGGAACGCTGGCGACTGCCTCCCGTCCCAGCGCGGCGTTGACGACTCCGCTCGCGACGCCCGCGATCAACAGGCCGGGAATCAGCCGTGTCCAGGTGGAATCCTCCGACAGACCGAGCAGAAAGAGTTGCCCCACAGCAACTCCGAGCATTCCGACTGCCAGTTGCGTGGCGCCGGAGACGCGCGGAGGGATGCGACGGGCGAGAAGCGCGGTGACGACGGACGTCCCCGACCACACGAACAGAAGCAATGCCGCGCCCAGCGCATCGATTCCGTACGCGTTTCCGAGGAACCCGGACATGAACGACATCAATGCGATGATGCCCGCCCCCGTCATCAGTGCTGCGAACGTCGCGGCTAGGAAGGCGGATTGTGTGAACAGCTTCATGTCCAACATCGCTGACTCACCGCGGTATTCGACGATCACGAAGATTGCCAGCAGCAGGGCCGAGGCGCCGAACAATCCGATCGGCAACGACTGTGACCATCCTTGCCTGCCCTCGACCAATGCTGCCAACAATGCGCTGACGCCGAGGCCGAGAAGAAGTGCGCCCGCCGGGTCGAGTCCGCGTGGGGAATCGGTCCTGGACTCGTCGACGCGTCGGTGTGCAGCGTAGGCAAGCGCGACGCTCGCTACTGCCAGCAACCAGTAGGCGTCGCGCCATGTCGCGATCCGGTCCAGACCCGCTGAGACGAGGGGGCCCAGCGCGATGCCTGCGCCGAGGCTCGCGCCCCAGACGCCGCTGGCGCGGGCGCGCAGCGGACCGACGGGGTGGGTGTGCGCGATGATCCCGAGGCTGGACGCTACGAGGGCGGCGCCGCCGAGGCCTTGCAGGACTCGGGCGACGACGAAGATCAGTGTGTTGGGTGCGACGGCGCAGCCGATGGATCCGGCCGCGAGGACCATCGCGCCGATGACGAACGATCGTCGACGCCCGAAGTCGTCGGACACCGTCCCCGCTGTCAGCAGCGCTGCACCGAGCCCGATGCTCATCGAGCTGAGAATCCACGTGGTTCCCGCCGCATCGCTGCCGAGTGTGGACGCAGTCGAGTTGATGGTCGCGAGAGGAGCGGTGAATGCGACGAGGGTGAGTAGGGTGCCGAGCGCCGCAATCGTCAGTGCTCGCCGCTGTAAGACGGCAGCGTCGGTGGTAGTCATCGTGCCCCTTCGGTTCGGTGACCGAACTGTAGCCGGTGGGAATGGTTCGGTCAACAGACTGTTCGGGTATCCTCGATGCATGGCTCTGGGCGTCGACTATGCACAGCAGGACTGCTCCATGGCGCGCGCGCTGGAGTTGATCGGTGAGCGGTGGACACTGTTGATCGTTCGCGACTCACTGTTCGGAGTCAGGCGCTTCTCCGACTTTCAGACGCACCTCGAGGTATCGAAGGCCGTTCTGGCACAGCGACTCTCTGGGTTGATCGATGCCGGTTTGCTGACCCGGGAGCCACAGGGCGGCCGCGAGGAATACGTCCCGACGGCCGCTCTGGAAGATTTATGGCCCGTCGTGTACGCGTTGAACGACTGGGGCGAGAAGCGGGTGTCGTCACCTGGAGGAGCGCGTCGAGAATTCCTGCATGCCGCCTGCGGAACCCTGTTGCAGGGCGCTGGAATCTGCCCGACGTGTGGAGTCGCTCCCAAACCCCGTGAGGTCTCGACGCGTCCAGGCCCCGGAATCGGTGAGACCGTGCGAGCGAACACAGTGTCGAGAGCTCTGCGTTCGCCGCGCACGTTGTTGGAACCGATCAGGTAGGAACGTTGTCGCCGTAGCCCAGTTCGGTGAGCGCAGCCTTGATCTTCGACGCCGCCTCGTCCTGAGACTCCGCCGATGGGGTCGGATCGGCGCCTGAGATGTCGAAGTTGCCCATCTGGTACGCAGGGAAGACGTGCAGGTGCAGGTGCGGAACCTCCAAGCCGGCAATCAGGAAGCCCGCTCGCGGGGCATCGAACCCTTTGACGACGGCCTGTCCGATCTTCTGGGCGACGGCGGTCAGCTTGCCGAAGGCTGCGCCGTCGACGTCCTGCCACTGGTCGATCTCCTCGCGCGGGACGATCAAGGTGTGGCCTGGAGTCACTGGAGCGATCGTCAGAAACCCGACGACGTCCTCGTCCTCCCACACGAATCGTCCCGGAATCTCACCGCTGATGATCTTGCTGAAGACGGAAGCCATGAGGAGAGGGTATGCGGCCGGTGGCCCGCGCGCACGGAGTGACAGCAGAGTGCCCGATTGGTGAACAAGAACTTGACATTACGCAAAATTTGGGTGTTCCGCCCCACACCCAGGTAACTGCCAGCATGGACGCAGGACCGTAGCAGGTAGGGGCACCAATCTTGAGCCATGACATCGAACTCGCTACTGAAAGCAGGCGGCCGCCGGACCGGCTCGCGCTCCGGCAACACGGCCACGCTCGAGGTGGTCATTCCGGTCTACAACGAGGAAGCCGACCTCGAGCAGTGCATTCGCCGACTTCACGCCCACCTCGACGACAACATTCCTCTTCAGTCGCAGATCACCATCGCCGACAACGCGAGCACCGACGGCACCCTTGCTGTCGCGCAGCGACTGGCCGCGGAGATCGACGGCGTTCGGGTGCATCACCTCGAGGAGAAGGGGCGAGGGCGGGCACTGAAGGCCGTCTGGCTCGCCTCCGATGCCGACGTCGTCGCGTACATGGACGTCGACCTCTCCACTGACCTCAACGCGCTCATGCCGCTGATCGCCCCTCTGATGTCGGGACACTCCGACCTCGCGATCGGTTCACGGCTCGCTCGATCGTCGCGCGTCGTCCGTGGCGCGAAGCGTGAGTTCATCTCCCGCAGCTACAACCTGATTCTGCGTGCCTCGCTTCAAGCACGGTTCTCCGACGCCCAGTGCGGCTTCAAGGCGATGCGCACCGATGTTGCGCGTGAACTCCTCCCGCTCGTGCAGGACACCGGCTGGTTCTTCGACACCGAACTGCTCGTCATCGCGGAGAAGGCCGGCCTGCGTATTCACGAGGTGCCGGTCGACTGGGTCGATGACCCGGACAGCAGCGTCAACATCGTCGACACCGCGGTCAAGGATCTTCAAGGGTGCTGGCGCGTCGGGCGCGCACTTGCCACGGGTGAACTGCCCGTCGCTGAACTACGCAGAAGTCTGGGACGGGAGCCGCTCGTGGCCGGAGTACCGCACGGGATGGTCGGACAGTTGGTCCGATTCGGCATCGTCGGGATCGCCAGCACCATCGCGTACGCGTTGCTCTATCTGATTCTGCAACCGACGGTCGGAGCGCAGGCCGCGAACTTCCTGGGGCTGCTCATCACTGCAGTGCTGAACACTGCAGCGAACCGGGCGTTCACCTTCGGGGTCCGGGGTTCGCAAGACGCGGGTAAGCACCAAATGCAGGGCTTGATCGTGTTCGGATTCGCGCTGCTCATCACCAGTGGTTCGCTCGTGGTCCTCCATACAGTGTTGCCGGACGCGTCGCACCATATCGAACTCGCCGTGCTCGTCGTCGCCAATCTCGTTGCCACAGTGTGTCGATTCGTGGCTCTCCGCTGGGTGTTCCGGAACAAAGAGGCAATTCAGCAGTGACGACGTTGATGGAACGGCAGTCCGAGGCCGCAGCACCCGCACCTCGCAGCAACAGGACATGGGAATGGATCGCACTCGCAGCGTTGCTCGTCGGCACGGCCGTCGCTTACATCTGGGGCCTCGGCGCTTCGGGTTGGGCCAATTCGTTCTACTCCGCTGCAGTACAGGCTGGTTCGGTGTCGTGGAAGGCATTCTTCTTCGGATCGTCCGACGCGGCCAACTCGATCACCGTCGACAAACCGCCGATGTCGCTCTGGCTGATGTCACTGTCGGTTCGAATCTTCGGACTGAGTTCATGGGCGATGCTGATTCCGCAGGCGTTGCTGGGCGTCGGGTCCGTTGCGTTGTTGTGGGCGACGATCAAGCGTCAATTCGGAGCTCCAGCAGGGCTTCTCGCGGGCCTCGCACTGGCCCTCACCCCCGTTGCCGCACTGATGTTCCGCTTCAACAACCCCGACGCCTTGCTCGTACTCCTCATGATCGCTGCAGTATGGGCCTCCATGCGAGCCGTCGAGGACGGGCGAACCCGCTGGCTGGTACTCACCGGGGTACTCGTCGGGTTCGGGTTCCTGACCAAGCAGCTGCAGGTCATGCTGGTCATCCCGCCGATCGCACTGATGTACCTCTTCGCGGGTCCGCCGAAGCTGTCGAAGCGCCTCGTGCAACTGGTCGCCTCGCTGGGAGCTGCGATCGTGGCGGCCGGTTGGTGGCTTCTGGCCGTCGAGCTGTGGCCTACGTCGTCGCGGCCGTGGATCGGTGGATCGCAGGACAACTCCATTCTGGAACTGACACTCGGCTACAACGGCCTCGGTCGCCTCAACGGTGACGAAACCGGCAGCGTCACGCCGGGCGGTGGCGGCCGCGGCGTGGCAGAAGGTATGGCCGACGGAATGGGTGCGGGCGGTGCAGGCGGTGCGGGAATGGGCGGGATCTGGGGTGAAACCGGCATCGGCCGCATGTTCGACGCCTCCCAGGGCGGCCAGATCGCCTGGCTGATTCCGTCGGCGCTGATTCTGTTGGTGCTCGGTGTGGTGTTGCGTGGACGGGTCGCTCGCACCGATCCGCAACGCGCCGCATTGGCCGTGTGGGGTCTGTGGCTGCTCGTCACCGGGTTGGTGTTCAGCTTCATGGCCGGCATCTTCCACTCCTACTACACAGTTGCCCTCGCGCCAGCTGTTGCGGCGCTGATCGGCGCAGGCAGCGTGCTGGCCTGGCGTCACCGTGATCGGTACTGGGTGCGCATCGGCCTTGCCGTGGCGACGATCGCCGCGGTGGCAATGGCATGGGTTCTGTTGGGTCGCAGCGCCGATTTCGTTCCGTGGCTGCGCTGGACGGTACTCGTCGTCGGAGTGATCGGTGCAGTTCTTCTCCTGATCCCGGCAATGACACGCGGCAAGCTCGCGGTCGCCACGGTCCTGGCAGTGATGTTCGCAGGCTTGGCCGGTCCGACGGCCTATGCCGTCGACACGATCGACACTCCGCACACCGGTTCCATCGTCTCGGCGGGACCGTCGACACGAATGGGTCCCGGGATGGGAGGTATGCCCGGTGGTGGACGTATGCCGGACGGTCAGGGCGCACCCGGTCGGATGCCTACCGCACCCGGCGGCGGCGCACCTGGTGCAGACGGGCCAATGGGTGGCGGTATGGGTGGCGCGGCAGGCGGACTGCTCAGCGGCAGCGAACCCACCGAAGCGATTACCTCGTTGCTCGAGGCCGACGCAGACTCGTACACCTGGGTAGCCGCCGCGATCGGCTCCAACAGTGCCTCCGGGTACCAGCTCGCGACCGAGGAACCCGTCATGCCGATCGGTGGCTTCAACGGCACCGACCCGTCACCGACGTTGGAGCAATTCAAGGAATACGTGGAACAGGGCGAGATCCACTACTTCATCGCCGGCGCATCGATGGGCGGTAGCAGTGAGGGCACTGCCGCCGAGATCTCCGAGTGGGTCACCGCGAACTACTCGCCGATCACGGTCGACGGAGTCACGATGTACGAGCTGAGCTGACCCAGTGTTTCATCGCGACGGGTCTTTGCCGATAGTCTGATGCACTGTGCGCGTACTCGTCATAGGTTCAGGTGCTCGTGAGCACGCCCTCCTTCTTGCGTTGAGCAAGGACCCGTCGGTCAGCACGCTGCTGGTGGCCCCCGGGAATGCAGGCACGGCGAAGCTCGCCGAGCAGCATCCCGTCGACGTCGCGTCCGGTGACGCCGTCACCGAGCTGGCACGCAAGCTCGAAGCGGACCTGGTGATCATCGGGCCCGAGGTTCCTCTCGTGCTCGGCGTCGCCGATTCGCTTCGCCAGGCAGGCATCGCCACGTTCGGTCCGTCGGCCGCCGCAGCTCGCATCGAGGGCTCGAAAGCGTTCGCCAAGGACGTCATGGCTGCGGCGGGTGTGCGCACAGCGCACAGCGAGATCGTCGACACACCGGCCAAGCTCGACGAGGCCCTCGACCGATTCGGGCCGAACTGGGTCGTCAAGGACGACGGTCTCGCCGCAGGCAAGGGCGTCGTGGTCACCACCGATCGCTTGGCAGCCCGCGACCATGCCGCCGAACTTCTCGAAACCGGTCACCCCGTACTGCTCGAGTCGTTCCTCGACGGACCCGAGGTATCGCTGTTCTGCCTCGTCGACGGCGAGACCGTCGTTCCGCTCCTCCCCGCGCAGGACCACAAGCGCGTCGGCGATGGAGACACCGGACCGAACACCGGCGGCATGGGTGCGTACACCCCGTTGCCGTGGCTACCGGCCGAGGTCGTCGCACAGATCGTCCGCGAGGTGGTCGAGCCCGTCGCGGCCGAGATGGTCAAGCGTTCATGCCCGTTCTCCGGGCTGCTCTATGCAGGGCTCGCGATCGGCGCACAGGGCCCAGCCGTGGTCGAATTCAACTGCCGCTTCGGCGATCCGGAGACGCAAGCAGTGTTGGCGCTGCTCGAGTCTCCTCTCGGAGAAGCACTGCATGCCACCGCTACCGGAACGCTGAGTTCGCTGGCGCCGCTGCAGTGGAAAGACGGCGCGGCCGTGACCGTCGTCCTCGCCGCAGAGAACTACCCCGGTCGTCCGCGCACCGGTGATGCGATCACCGGTGCCGATGCCGACGGTGTGCTGCACGCAGGAACGGCGCTGAAGGACGGTGCAGTGGTCTCGGCCGGTGGAAGGGTACTCAGCGTCGTGGGAGTCGGTTCGGATCTCGCTGCGGCTCGGGCGGATGCATATCGAAAGATCGAGCCGATCCGCTTGCCTGGCAGCCATTTCCGCACCGACATCGGGTTGGCGGCCGTGGAAGGTCGCATCTCACTGTAGAACCCGTGAATTTTGCTCCATTCTTCGGCGATATTTACGGGATCCCGTAAATATCGCCGAAGAATGGAGCTCTATGCACGCCTGTTCTTCCTACGACGCCGAACTACGTCGGCGATCTGGTCGGCGACTTGATCCACATTTCTGTAGACGCTCGCCGCGGAGAACCTCAGTACCAACCAATCGCTGAGAAGCATCCAGTTCTGACGTACGCGGTCGTTGTCGAAGGCAAACGGTGCGCTGTGAAACTTTCGTCCATCGATCTCGACGTCGACGCGGGCCCGATGGCAGACAAGGTCACCGACGTAGTGGCCGATGCGAGCGTTGATCTCCATTCGAATTCCTCTCGCCAACAGGGCGCGGGCGACGAGACGCTCCGGCTCGGACAGTGTCCCTGGGCAGCACAACAGCAGCTGCCGACGGACTTCGGTCATCCCCTTCATCTTCTTGGCCACGTCGCACTGGTCCGCTACCGCCCGCCACGACACCTTTGTCCCGATGTTCCAGTCGAAGAATTGCTCCAATTCGAGGCCGCTGAGTGTCGATGCGACATCGACGAAGCACTGTGTCACCGAGACAACTGGAAGTCCGTGGCGTTCGGTCGTTGCCACCGTGCGACGGTGAAGGGTAAGCCAGTCTGCACCGCCGGCCCGGACCGAACGAGGGACGGTCGCATGAACGATCGAGGGGATGTCGTCGAGCAGCTCCCATAGATATGCCGCAGTTGCGTGGCTCAGCACCGCATCTTCTCGCCAGAGGCGAACCGCAGCACAGAGCTCGATGTAGCTGGGTTCAGGGTCGGAATACACACCGGGCAACAGCCTGACCAGCGCGCCGCTGCGAAGTCGGCGTGTCAGACTCGATCGCGCAATCCCGGCTTCTTCCAACTGCATACGTGTGTAGACCCCCATGCCGAGAACAATGCTCGGACTTCACACCCTCTGGGGGCCCGAAACAATATCTGTGGATAACTCAGCGCCTGTGGATAATTGTCATCGCAAATCGAGGCGTTCGATGCGAGCCTGGGCTCGGATGTCGTCGAGGGAGACCGCGGCGAGCGCATCGAGGAAGGCCACCGCGAACGATCCGGGGCCCGACGAGTTGCGTTGTGCCAGTTCGGATGCAACAGCGACATGCGTGTGCGCGGCGGTGAGGCCGAGCAACGAGGTCGGCGTCACGGCGAGGTAGGCCGCCGCGAGCCCGCCGAGTGCACATCCCGTCGCCGTCACCTTGGTCAACAGTGGACTGCCGCCCAGCACGCGTACTCCGACAGTGCCTGATTCGCCGCGCCCGACGATGTAGTCGATCGCGCCCGAGGCCGAGACCACCTGCGCGAACTCGAGGAGCGCAACCGCAGCGGGGAGCGCGCCCGCCGATTCCGAGGAGCTGTCGACGCCCCGCCCGAAGTTGCCGAGCCCGGCGAGCGCGATGATCTCCGACGCATTTCCCCTGATGGCCGTCGGGCGCTGGGTCAGGAGACCTGCCGCGAGCTCCGTTCGCCACGGCAGTCCGCCGACACCCACCGGATCGAGAACCCACGGTGTGCCCGAAGTCGTTGCCGATTCGGCGGCGAGTGTGAATGCCGCCGCAGTGCCGTCGTCCGGAGTGCCGAGGTTGACCAGGACTCCGGACGCTATCGCCGCGAATCCAGCGGCCTCGTGGACGTTGTCGATGTGGGCATTGCTCGCCCCCGCTGCGAGCAGAACGTTGGTCACGAAGTTCGCGGACACCACGTTCGTCAGTGACTGCACCAGCGGCGTCGACGACCGCAGTGCGTCGAGCGCGTCGGCGATGTCGTTCGCAGTCGGATGCGGCGTGGGCAATGTGGTGTCGGGCATCGTTCCAGTGTTCCACGCTCCGATAGCCTCGACAGAGTGGTCACCGAGTGGAACAGAGCAGCGTCGAACAGGTCCAGGATCGAACCGTTCCATGTGATGGACGTGTTCAAAGCTGCTGCGGTACGTACGCGCACCCACGGGGATGTGTTGTCGCTTGCGGCAGGTCAACCGTCGACCTCGGCTCCGGCACCGGTTCTGCAGGCCACGAGAGATGCTCTCGACGCGCACCTGCTCGGCTATACCGAGACGCTGGGCATCCTGCCACTTCGGCAGGCAATCGCTCGTTACCATTCGGAGGAATCGGGGGTCGACGTCACCGCGGACGACGTAGTGGTCACTACCGGGTCCTCGGGCGCGTTCACGCTGCTCTTTCTCGCTGCGTTCGACGTGGGCGATACCGTCGTCATGGCGAGGCCCGGCTATCCGGCATATCGGAATACGTTGGCTGCGTTGGGTTGTCGAGTGGTCGAGCTCGACTGCGGCACCGAGTCGCGATTCCAGCCGACCGTACGGATGCTCGACGCCTTGCCGGAACCGCCGAAGGGACTGATCATCGCCAGCCCGGCAAACCCGACCGGCACCATCATCGACGCGGACGAGCTCGCCGCGATCGCGCGCTGGTGCGAGACCAACGGCACCCTGTTGATCTCCGACGAGATCTACCATGGAATCTCCTACAGCGACAGTCAGACCAGTGGCGCGGAGACGTCGAGTGCGTGGGAGACGTCGAAGCGCTCGGTGGTGATCGGCTCCGTGTCGAAGTACTTTTCGATGACGGGTTGGCGGCTCGGCTGGATTCTGCTTCCGCAGCACCTGCACCGTGCCGTGGAACGGCTCGCGTCGAACATGACGGTGTGCCCGCCCGCGATCTCACAGGTCGCGGCCATCGCAGCATTCACCGAGGAATCGCGGGCAGAACTCGAAAGCCACGTCCGCAGATACGCCGTCAACCGCCAGATCCTGCTCGACGGACTGACCGCCGCCGGTGTCACCGATCTCGCACCTGCCGACGGGGCGTTCTATGCGTACGCCGACATCGGGCATCTGACACAGGACTCGCGTGCCTGGTGCGAACAGGTGCTCGCCACGACGGGCGTCGCCCTTGCTCCCGGCGTCGATTTCGACACCGTGCACGGGCACCACACGGTGCGGTTCTCGTTCGCAGGGTCGACGGCCGACATCCGGGAAGCGCTGGTGAGGCTAGGGCCGGTACTGGCCTCCCCGGAGCGCGAAACCAAGTAGCTACGCGCCTCCCAGCCGCGCCAGCGCTTCTTCGATATCGACTTCCGACACGTCTCGGTGCGTGACGAATCGAGTCCTGCCGGTGACCGTGACGGCTGCGATCCCGAGTGTCGCCAATTCGGCGACGGTCAATGGGCCGTCGGCGAGCACGATGTTGGTCTGCGGTTGTTCGACGCTCCATCCACGCTCGCGCAAGCCGTCGGCCAGCAGTCGTGCATTGGCATGATCGTCGGCAAGTGAATCGACGTTGTCCAGGGCGAGCAACCCTGCAGCAGCGAGGATCCCGCCTTGCCTGACGCCGCCGCCGAGCATCTTGCGGATCCGTCTGGCCTCGGTGATGCGGCTGCTGTCGCTTGCCAACATCGATCCGACAGGTGCACCGAGGCCCTTGCTCAGGCACACCTGAACGGTGTCCGCGCCTCGGGTCAGATCCGACACCGGGACACCCAACGCGACCGCGGCGTTCCACACCCTCGCACCGTCGAGGTGCACCAGCAGATTCGCCTCCCGGGCCGCGCCGAGCAAACCGTTCCACTCGGCCACGTCGAATACGGCTCCGCCGGCGAAGTTGTGGGTGTTCTCCAGGCACAGCAGCGTGGTCGACAATGTGAAATACGGGCCGGCGCCAGCGGCTGCTGCGACGGCGGACGGCGTCGGACGGCCAGGTCCGGCGTCGTGGGGGAGCACCTGCGGCATGCCCTGCGCGAGCCACGCGGCGGTCCCGAGTTCGGAGCCGAGGACGTGTGCATGCTCCGGCGCGAGGAAGGCGTCGCCGCGCCGCAGGTGGATCATCAGCGCAATGATGTTGCCCATCGAGCCGCTCGGAACCCACAGGGCGGCGTCATAGCCGAGGGTGGCCGCCACCCGCTCCTCCAGCGCCGCCATCGTCGGGTCTCGGTCGAGAACGTCGTCACCGACCTCGGCGTGTGCCATCGCCTTCCGCATCGCGGCATCGGGGCGGGTGACGGTATCCGAGCGAAGATCGATTGTTCGGTTGTTCATATAGTTCACGATTCCACACGGGTGAAAGGGCCGTTTACCTCAGACGAATCGACCCGGGCTGGCACCATAGTGCGAATGTCAACAGGATCGGCCGACTCGCCTACCAAGGTGTCGGGCGCGACTCCGAAAGGGGAGCGCCGACGGCATGCTTTGGCATGCGCGGCAGCGGATCTGCTGGTCGAGGGCGGTTTCGACGCCGTCAGGCATCGAGCTGTCGCAACGAGGGCCGGACTGCCCTTGGCCTCCACGACCTACTATTTCGAGTCCCTCGACGACCTCATCGCCTGTGCTGTCGAGGTGCTCGGAAACCGTGAGCTCGTGGTCATGCGTGGGCGCATCGACGAACTGCAGGACCTGGCACACGATGTGGAGTCGACGGCGCTGTTGATCGTCGATCTGTTGATCGGCCCCGAGGACGGCCAGGGCGAGGGACGGGAAAAGCTCATCGCGCGGTACGAGCGGTTCATCGCGTCCGCACGGCATCCGCAATTGCGCGAGGTCCAGCTGCGACTGCGCGCGCAGATCGACGACCTCTTGACGGACGTGTTGCGTCGATCGGGCCGGATCGTGGAGGAGCAACAACTGCGCAGGCTGGTCGCGGTCGTCGACGGTGCAGTCGTGGGTGCGCTCGGCGAGGTCGATCCGGCGCCGCGAGCCATGGCGAAGAGCATGCTGCTCGAAGTGTTGGACGTCGTCGCGCCGGCCCAGTCGTACGGCACGTAAACTGGATACCTGTGACCATTCCGAATGTCCTTGCCACCCGTTATGCAAGCCCCGAGCTGGTGGACCTGTGGTCTCCGGAACACAAGATCGTCCTCGAACGCCAGCTGTGGATCGCCGTCCTGAAAGCGCAGTCCAGCCTGGGCGTCGATGTGCCCTCCGGTGCTGTGGCCGACTACGAACGAGTCATCGATCAGGTCGACCTCGCATCGATCGCCGAGCGCGAGCGGGTGACCCGCCACGACGTCAAAGCGCGGATCGAGGAGTTCAACGCGCTCGCGGGCCACGAGCACATCCACAAGGGACTGACGAGCCGTGACCTGACCGAGAACGTCGAGCAACTGCAGATCGTGCGGTCGCTCGAACACGTGCACGCACACGGCGTCGCCGTCGCTGCCCGGTTGGCCGAACGCGCCGCCGAATACTCCTCGCTGGTCATGGCCGGACGTAGCCACAACGTCGCGGCGCAGGCGACGACGCTCGGCAAGCGGTTCGCCTCGGCCGCGGACGAACTGTTGCTCGCGTTGGCGCGGCTGCAGGAACTCATCGCGCGTTACCCGCTCCGCGGAATCAAGGGGCCGATGGGTACCGCGCAGGACATGCTCGACCTGTTCGACGGTGACTCGGCCAAGCTCACCGCACTCGAGCGAATTGTTGCCGATCACCTCGGGTTCCGTCACGTGCTCACCAGCGTCGGCCAGGTGTACCCGCGCTCGCTCGACCACGAGGTGGTCTCCGCGCTGGTCCAGGTCGGTGCCGGGCCGTCGTCGTTCGCGCACACCGTTCGCCTGATGGCCGGCCACGAGTTGGTGACCGAAGGCTTCCAGGCCGGTCAGGTCGGATCCTCGGCGATGCCGCACAAGATGAACACCCGCTCGTGTGAACGAGTCAACGGTCTTCAGGTCATTCTCCGCGGGTACGGATCGATGGCAGCAGAACTCGCGGGCGCGCAGTGGAACGAGGGCGACGTGTTCTGCTCGGTCGTCCGGCGCGTCGCACTTCCCGACGCCTTCTTCGCGATCGACGGCATGATCGAGACGTTCCTGACCGTCCTCGACGAGTTCGGCGCCTACCCGGCTGTGATCGCGAAGGAACTGCAGCGCTACCTGCCCTTCCTCGCGACGACCAAGGTGTTGATGGCATCGGTGCGCGCGGGAGTCGGCCGCGAGACCGCGCACGAGGCCATCAAGGAGCATGCAGTCGCTGTTGCACTGGCGATGCGCGAGCAGGGCCAGGAGCCGGACTTGCTCGACAGGCTCGCTGCAGACGAGCGCATCCCGCTCGACCGCGCCGGACTCGACGCGGCACTGGCCGACAAGTCAGCGTTCATCGGCTCGGCCGAGGCGCAGGTCGCAGCGGTCGTGTCGGAGGTCGAGACACTCGTCAGCCAGTTCCCGTCGGGGGCAAGGTACACACCGTCGCCGATTCTCTGAACTGTGTGCGCAGGGGCGTCACCCGCGGATGCGAAGCACCCCTCACCCGCGGATGCGAAGCACCCCTCACCCGCGGATGCGAAGCACCTCAGGCAACGTCGCCACCGAGTCGATGACATGACTCGGCTGTAGCCCGAATTCCTGTTTCGCGCGGCGGTCGAGAACGTCCTGCTGAAACTTTCCGGTACGGACGAGTACTCCGGTCATGCCGACGACCTGGGCGGCGAGAACATCGTTGTCCAGGTCGTCGCCGACCATCACCACATCCACCGGGTCGACTCCCATTCGCTCGGCCGCGGCCTGAAAGCCGAGTGGCGCAGGCTTTCCGATCGCCCTCGCCTTGTGCCCGGACGCCTTCTCCATTCCGGCGAGATACATGCCGGTGTCGATTCGCAATCCGGCTCCGGTCGTCCACATCAGACTGCGGTGCATGGCGACGACGGGGATCCCGCGGCACAGCCAGTCGTAGACGCGACTGAGCCGCTCATGGGTGAACTCGGGCCCTGCGCCGCCGACGACGACGACATCCGGGTCGTCACCCGACTCCTCGACGAACTCGATCCCTGGCATGTCGCCCGCGATATCTCCGTTGTTGATGAGCACCGTCTTCGCCCCCGGATACGTTTCGCGCAGATAGTCGGCGGTGAGCGATGCCGCCGTGATGATTTCGTCGGCGTGCACGGGCATGCCGACTTCGGTCAGCGCGTCGGCGATCTGGGCGCGGGTCTTGGACGTGGTGTTGGTCAGAAACGCCCGCGCGATATCTTTGCTGTCGAGGAACTCGAGCGTCTCTGCGGCCCCCGGGACGGGCTTCCACGACGTGACCAGTACGCCGTCGATGTCGAAGAGAACGCCTCCCAATATGCCCATGGGCAGACCTTAGTCGTGGGCCACGGGTGACGCAGTGCAGCCTTAGACTCTCTACATATGAATCCGTACACGATATTTGCCGAGATCATCGCCGGGAACGCCGAATCCAGCCTGGTGTACGAGGACGAGATGGCTGTCGCGTTCATGGACATCAGACCGTTCACGCGCGGCCACGTTCTCGTCGTGCCGCGACAGCAAGCCCGCAGCCTGTCCGAACTCGATCCCGACACCGGCGGCCACCTGTTCGTCGTCGGGCAGAAGATCGCAGCTGCGCTCCGCGCCACCGACCCGCGGTGCGCTGGAGTCAATTTCTTCCTCGCCGACGGGGAAGTGGCGGGCCAGGAAATCTTCCACGTCCATCTTCACGTGATTCCGAGGACGACGGGCGACGGTTTCGGTTTGCGCGCGAGGCCGACGTCGCCGCGGCGGGAGGAACTCGACGCGAAGGCGGCGGAACTCGGTGCTGCCCTGCGTCAGTAGAACAACGAACACGACCGTACCGATCGGTCTGCGAAATCGTTCGCAACGAACCTATTTGCTATTAGGTTTGCATGCCCTAAGCTTGCGTCGAACTAAGGGTGTCTTAACGTGAGCGACGATCAAGGTGGGCAATGTCTAGCAATTTCGACGAAGAAACGGACATCGTTGGGGTCGGTTTCGGACCGTCCAACCTCGGGCTGGCCGTTGCGCTCGAGGAGCACAATCGAACCGTCTCCGCAGGCGAGCAGCTGACTGCGCGATTCATCGAAAAGCAGCCGGAATTCAGATGGCATCCGGGAATGTTGTTGCCTGGCACGACCATGCAGATCTCGTTCTTGAAGGATCTCGCGACGCAGCGAAATGCAGCGAGCGAGTACACGTTCCTGAACTACCTCGCACATCGCGGGCGGCTCACACACTTCATCAACTTGCAGACCTTCTTTCCGTCGCGCCTCGAGTTCCACGACTACCTGGAGTGGGCGGCAGACAAGGTCGACGCCGACGTTCTCTACGGCACCCGCGCAACGGGCGTGATCTGGAACGGAACCCAGTTCGAGGTCACCACCGACTCGGGTGACGTCCTTCGCGCTCGCAACGTCGTCCTCGCGGGCGGACTCACCGCGAAGCTGCCCGACGGCGTTGCGGCCAGCACACGACTCTTTCACAACCACCGAGTACTCGAGCACCTCGACGAGCTGCCGGAAGTGCAGCAGCGGTCGTTCGCCGTCGTCGGGGCCGGCCAGAGTGCCGCCGAGGTCGTCGCGCATCTGCACGAGCGGTACCCGGACTCCGAGGTGCACGCTGTCTTCGGCAAGTACGGCTACAGCCCAGCCGACGACAGCCCGTACGCCAACCGCGTGTTCGACCCCGAAGCCGTGGACGACTTCTACCAGTCGACTCCCGAGCTTCGTGAGCAGTTGATCAACTATCACCGCAGCACCAATTACTCTGCCGTCGACCTCCCGCTGATCGAGAAGCTCTACGAACGCGAGTACAACGAACGCGTCACCGGGAAGCGGCGTCTGTTCGTACACGGTGCGTCCGAGATCGCCGAGCTGAATGAAACCGCGGAAGGCGTGAAGGTGTCGATCCGGCATCGTCCGACCGGCACCGTCGAGCAGATCCATTGCGATGCAGTCGTGTTCGCGACCGGATTCCGCACTCTCGACCTGCCCGCAATCCTCGGTCCGCTGGCAGAGGAGTTCACGTTCAACTCCGACGGCACTCCGGAACTCGAGCGTGACTACCGGCTGCGTACCACCGGTGACATTCGCGGTGGCGTGTATCTGCAGGGCGGCACCGAGCACTCACACGGCCTCACGTCGTCGTTGCTGTCGAACATCGCAGTTCGCTCCGGCGAACTCGTCGATTCGCTGTACACGCACAAGATGGCCGATTCAGTTCTCGCCGGCTGATCACGCGAACTTGTCGAGAGGAAAAGGAATCACTGTGCGCATCATCACTTTCGGTTACCAGACCTGGGGGCACCGGACCTTGTCGGCTCTGCTCGGGGGCAAGCACGAAGTAGTGCTGGCCGTGACGCACCCGCCGAGCGACCATCCGTACGAGCAGATGTGGAACGACTCGGTCGAAGATCTGGCTCGGGACAACGGAATTCCCGTCGTACTGGCCAAGAAGCCCGATCAGGCGTTGATCGATGCCGTCCGTGACGCGGACGCCGATATCATCGTCGCGAACAACTGGCGGACGTGGTTGCCGAAGGAGATCTACGACGCGCCGCGATTCGGGACGCTCAACATCCACGATTCCTTGTTGCCGAAGTATGCGGGCTTCTCGCCGCTGATCTGGGCACTCATCAACGGCGAGACACACGTCGGCGTGACGGCGCACCTGATGGACGATTCGCTCGACACCGGGCCGATCGTCGCGCAGCAGGCAGTGTCGGTGGGAGCGAAGGACACCACGGCGGACCTGTTCCACCGAACCGTGGACATCATCGAGCCTCTGGTTCTGCATGCGCTCGACAAGATTTCGTCCGGATCGGTCGAGCGAGTCGAGCAGGATCTCTCGCAGGCCACGTACTTTCACAAGCGTTCCGACGACGAGAGTCACATCGACTTCACGTGGCCTGCCGACGCCATCGAGCGACTCGTGCGAGCACAGTCCGATCCGTATCCCAATGCGTTTGCGATACACGAGGGGACACGACTGCGTGTGCTGCAGGCGTCGGTATCGAACACGCGGTACGGCGGAACACCCGGCCGCATCACGATCGACGACGGCAACGGTGTCGCGGTCGTGTGTGGTCCGGATGCGTGGAAGGGCGGCAACCGTGCGCTCGTGATCGAGCGCGTCCGTCTCGAAGACGGCAGCGACGTCGCCGCCCGCGAGTACTTCGCAGGAACCGATCGTTATCTGACGTGAGCGCGATTCGTCCGCCGACAAAGGAGCGAATAGCATGGCCGTCGTGAATTCCCCTGTGACCGAGCCGAAGCCGGAATTGTTGCCCATCGCCGATGCCGCGCACACGTGGCAGTGGCTTCGCGGCGAACTGGGTGCACGCAAGGGTGCTACTGCCCTGACCGTGCTGACGGCGATCGTCAGTGGCGCGATGGCGCTGGTGCCGATCTACGTTCTCGGCAGCCTCGTCGACCGCGTGATGGACGGCGCACCGGTCTCCACGATCGTCTGGGTCGTCGTCTCGATCGCAGCGGCGGCCGTGATCGGCGCGGTGTTCACGGGTCTGTCGACGGTTTTGATCTCTCGTCTCGGCGAGACGATCCTGGCAGATCTGCGCGAGCGCACGGTCCGACGTGCGCTGCTGCTGCCCACCGCGAAGCTCGAAAAGGTCGGCAAGGGTGATCTGCTGTCCCGCGTCGGCGACGACGTGGAGGTCATCTCCAAAGCCGTGACGGACGTCGTTCCCCAGATCGTGTCGGCGTTGATCCTCGTCGTGCTGAGTATGTTCGCGATGGGCGCACTCGATTGGCGTCTTGGGCTGGCCGGGTTGGTGGCATTGCCGCTCTACGTCGTCGCACTCCGGTGGTATCTGCCTCGTTCGGCCCCGCTCTATGCGGAGCAGCGCGTGGCGATGGGCGAACGTGCCGAGGCGTTGATCAGCAGCCTGCACGGTTCGCGGACCGTCCGCGCGTACCGGCTCGAGTCCGCTCACGTGCACGCCATCGACGCCGCGTCAGCGCGTGCTCGTGATCTCGGGCTGACCGTGTTCACGCTGTTCACACGATTCGTCGGGCGTGAGAACCGTGCCGAGTTCTTCGGGCTCGCACTGATTCTCACGGTCGGATTCGTACTGGTGCGTGGCGACGTGGTGACCGTCGGTGCGACCACGGCGGCAGCATTGCTGTTCCATCGGCTGTTCAACCCACTCGGCTCGATTCTGTTCACGTTCGACGAGGTGCAGTCCGCAGGCGCCTCGCTCGCCAGGCTGGTCGGCGTCGTGTCGATGCCGGGTGACCGAGCCGGAACCATGGAGGACGTGCGCACAGGTGGGCACACCCTCACGGTGCACGGCGTCGGACACAGCTACGACGGTGTAACCCCGGTTCTGAAGGACATCGATCTGCGTGTCGAGAGCGGCCACACCGTCGCACTCGTCGGGTCCACGGGAGCGGGCAAATCGACTCTCGCGGCGATCGCGGCGGGCTCGATCCGTCCGGACACCGGTCGGGTGACAGTCGGTGATCACGATGTCGCCGACCTCGACGAGACGAGTCTGCGCAAGCACATCGCGATCGTGACCCAGGAAGTACACGTGTTCGCGGGAACTCTTCTCGACGACGTGCGTCTGGCCAGTCCGGACTCCACTGCAGACGAGGCGATGGCAGCGCTGACCGTCGTCGGTGCCCAGGACTGGGTCGACCTGCTTCCGGGCGGGCTCGACACCGTCATCGGCGAAGGTGGAACCGAGTTGACCGCTGCGCAAAGCCAGCAGCTGGCGCTCGCACGGTTGATCCTGGCCGATCCACCGGTCGTGATCCTCGACGAGGCCACCGCCGAAGCGGGGAGCGCGGGTGCTCGGGATCTCGAACGCTCGTCCCTCGCAGCGATGGAAGGACGAACTGCCCTCGTCATCGCTCATCGACTCACGCAGGCCGCCTCGGCGGACCGAGTCGTCGTACTCGAACATGGCCGGATTCTCGAAGACGGAACCCACCTCGATCTGATCGCTGCGGGTGGTCGGTACGCAGAACTGTGGAACGCGTGGCAGGGGCGTCACGCATCCAGTTCGGCGTAGTACCACTCGCTGGAGACACCAACTACCCGCAAGGAACGTGACTTTTCATGCCCACAGGGCGACCGATGCAGTCGGACCAAGATTCCCTCCCCGGCCGGTTGGAGCAGTTGGCCACCTGGAACGACACGCAGGCCGAAATCGAAACGCGTTCGGTGATCGAATTCTTCGCCGACCAGGTCGATCTGCGGCCCGAGGCAGTTGCCGTGGTGGACGGTGCTCGGCGAATCACATACGGCGAATTGGGAAGGCTCGTCGGCGAACTGGCCACACACCTTGCGGAGAACGGTGTTGCGGACGAGGCCGTCGTCGCCGTCGGCATTCCGCGCAGTGCCGAGATGGTGGTGTCGATCCTTGCCATCCTCACCGCCGGGGGCGCCTTCGTTCCGCTGGATCCGCAGTGGCCCGCGGATCGGCAGGCCGCAGTTCTCGCCGACGCCTCCGTCGTCCGTGTGCTTCGCGCGGACGTCGACCTGGAACTCGACGTACCCAGCAGCATCGTCGATCTCGACGACTGGGCGTACGACCGGGCGACCTTGCTCGATCATGACGTTGCCGCCGGAACCCGACTGGCCTACATCATCTTCACCTCCGGTTCTACCGGTAGGCCGAAGGGCGCGATGATCCGCCACGAAGCGATCGCAGCACGCCTGCGATGGCAGGTCGAGGAGATCCTGCACTTCGGTCCCGAAGACGCGTCGATGTTCAAGGCGCCGTTGTCCTTCGATATCTCGGTCAACGAGATCCTGCTGCCGTTGGTGTCCGGCGGACGGGTGATCGTCGCCAAGCCCGGCGGTGAGCGTGATCCGCAGTATCTGCTGGATCTGATTGCCTCCGAGCGCGTGACCTTCGTTTACCTCGTGTCCTCGATGCTCGATGTCCTTCTCGAACTCTCCTCCGGTACCGAACTTCTCGGCGGATTGAAGCACGTGTGGTGTGGCGGAGAGGTGCTGACGCCGGAGTTGTTCGATCGATTCCGATCGGCGTTGTCCACGACGCTGTACCACGGTTACGGCCCGGCCGAGGCGACCATCGGTGTGTCCCACGTGATCTACCGAGACGGTGCGGACCGCATCGCCACCTCCATCGGCACCCCCAATCCCAACACGCAGCTGTACGTTCTCGACGACAACTTGCGGCCGGTCGGCATCGGTGAGGGCGGAGAACTCTACGCGGGAGGCTTTCTGCTCGGCCGCGGATACGTCGGTGCACCGTCGTTGACTGCCGGTAGATTCGTCGCCAACCCCTTCGGCGAATCGGGTTCGCGCCTCTACCGCACCGGGGACCTCGCGCGGTGGGCTCCCGACGGTTCCCTCGACTTCCTCGGCCGAGCCGACAATCAGGTCAAGATTCGAGGAATGCGACTCGAACTCGAAGACGTCGAGAACGGCCTTGCGACGCACCCGGGAGTTCGGCAGGCGTGTGTCACCGTCGGCGAACACCGTGGCGGCACCAAGTATCTGATCGGCTACGTCGTGCCGCACGCGGGCTCGGTCGTCACCGATGATTCCGTGCGCGATTGGGCTACGAATGCGCTGCCCGAATACATGGTGCCGACTGCAGTGGTCGTGCTGGCCGAGTTTCCGCTGACGCCCAACGGAAAGCTGGATCGTCGGGCACTTCCCGAACCTGTCTTCGGGTCAGGTTCTTTTCGCGCCCCTCAGACCGACACCGAACGAGCCCTGTGCGCGCTCTTCGCGGAAGTACTGGGCAGCAGCGATATAGGAGTCGACGACGACTTCTTCTCGATGGGCGGGGACAGTATCGTCGCGATCTCGCTCGTCAGCAAAGCCCGGCGCGCGGGTCTCGGCCTCCGGCCCGGCGACGTGTTCCGGTTGCGGACACCTGCCGCGCTCGCGGAAGTCGTGTCGGACACCGACACGGCACGAGATCCGGAAGACGTTGCCGTCGGACACGTCCTCGGTACGCCGATCGTGCGCTGGACGGGTGACGTGGGCGGGGACGTGGACGGATTCGTGCAGACCACCGTGGTGACTGCGCCCGCGGGGCTGACCGGGGACCAGCTCCGTGAGATTGTCGGCGCGCTTCTGGGCCGGCACGAGATGCTCCGCGCGCAGCTCGACCGATCGCAGCCGTGGTCGCTGTACGTCCCCGAGGAAGTGCCCGCCGTCGACGCACTGGTGACGGTGGTCGGCGCCGACGCAGCGCTCGAGGATGAAGTGGCCGAAGCTGCAACAAGACTCGACCCGGATTCCGGGGTGATGTTGCAGGCGGTTCACCTCGATGCCGGACCCGAGCGCGACGGTCTGCTCGTGTTGTCGATACACCACCTCGTCATCGACGGGGTGTCCTGGCGCATCATCTTCGACGATCTCGCCGACGCGTGGGCAAGCATCACCGTGAACGAGCCGATTTCGCTCCCCGACGCGGGCACGTCGTTCCGTCGCTGGTCGGCCCGGTTGAACAGGGCTGCTCGGGCAGGGATCTTCGACGCCGGTCTCGCCCGATGGATCGAGCCACTCGATACACCGGACGCACTACTCGGATCGCGGGCACTCGACCCGCACACCGACATCGTCGCAACCGAAATGCAGAAGACGGTCATCACGCCCACCTCGGTGACGGGTCCGTTGCTGACGACGGTTCCCGCGGCGTTCGGTGCCGGTGTCAACGACGTTCTGCTCACTGCACTGACAGTCGCTCTGCTTCGTCTGCGTCACGACAGCGGCACGATGCAGACTTCCACCCCTATCGAGCTCGAAGGCCACGGCCGCGAGGGTGAAGTTATCCCGGTGCCGGGGCTTCCCGACGTCGACCTGGCGCGTACCGTCGGCTGGTTCACGACACTGTTTCCTGTGGTGGTCGACCCCGGCACGCCGAAGCAGGATGAATCTGTCTCCACCCCTGCCTATCTCGCCCGTGCGGTCAAGGCCGTGAAGGAACAACTCCGTGCGGTGCCGGACAAAGGACTGTCCTGGGGCGCGCTGCGCTACCTCGCGGACTCGGCCGTATCCGAGCGTCTGGCAGCGGCTCCGTCGCCGCAGGTGCTGTTCAACTACCTCGGCCGATTCGACGCACCGACCGGCGAAACCTGGACGCCTGCAGCCGATATCGGAACGCTCGGCGAGGTACGCGACCCGAACATGCGCCTGCCGCGGGCCCTCGAAGTCAATGCGGTAACGTCGGATTCTTCGGACGGCCCGGCACTGTCGGCAATATTTTCGTGGCCCTCGGGCGTGCTCGACGACACCGTGATCGACACACTCGTCGGGTACTGGTCGCAGACGCTGTCCGCGTTGGCGCGCATCGCCGACTTGGGGGGACGTACACCGTCCGACTTCCCGGCAGTGTCGTTGACGCAGGACGAGATCGACGGATTCGATACTGACAGTGGGGGATTGCTCGTCGACATTCTGCCCCTCACACCGTTGCAGGAGGGGCTCTACTTCCATTCGACGTTCGACGACAGCTCACGCAGCTCCTACGTCGAACAGCAGATCATCGAGATCGATGGACAGATCGACACGGTGGCACTACACCGTGCTGCCGATACTCTGATGGAGCGTCATCCGAACCTCGGGGCAGGTTTCTTCGGCCTCGGCGACGGCCGCGTGGTGTCGGTTCTGACAGTTGGGGCGCCGGTGGAATGGACCGAGGTCCACGCTGCTTCGGGCGAACACGTCACCCGGCTCGCCGAACGAGAACGTCGCCGCGGGTTCGATCTGGACGCGCCTCCGCTGATGCGGTACCTGGTGATCTCCGTCGGTCACCGCACGGTCGTCGTGCAGACGGTGCACCACATCGTCGCCGACGGATGGTCCGTGCCGCTGATGCTGAGCGAGCTGAAGTCGTTGTACGAGAGGGAAACTCTCGACCCACCCGCGCCGTACCGCAAGTACGTATCGTGGCTCGCGTCGCGAGAGGAGAACGCGGCAGACCAGGCGTGGACGAGATCGATCGGGAGTGTCGAAGACGGCACAATCGTGGTCGGCGAAGTTCTCGGTACGAAAGCCGATCGAGACACCGTCGACAATCACGGTGAAGTGTCTGTCTCGGTATCGAGCGCGGAATACGCGCGGCTGCAGTCCTTCTCCCGCGACGCGGGCCTCACTCTCGGCACTGTCGTGCACGCTGCATGGGCGATTCTGCTCGGGCGACTACTGGGCCGTACCGACGTCGTGTTCGGCTCGACGGTCTCGGGCCGCGCAGGCGATCTCGACGGCATCGAGTCGATGATCGGGCTCTTCGTCAATACCGTTCCGGTCCGGATGTCCTGGACTGCGGATACCGACGTGCGTAGCGCCCTCACTGTGCATCAACGGGAGCAGTCCGAGCTGCTCGAACACCACCACCTCGGACTAGGACAGGTCCAGCGACTGGCTGGCGTATCGGCGCTCTTCGACACTCTCGTGGTGTTCGAGACACAGCTCGATCTGAGCGCGTTCGAGGGTTCGTCGCTGCCGATTTCTGCGGTGAAGACCGTAGAGGCCCCGCACTACCCCCTGACGCTGTTGGTGAATCCCGGTGCCGACCTGACGTTCCGCCTGCTGTTCGATGCGGACCGCGTGACCCGCGCGGAAGCGGAGGCAGTGGTCGATCGGCTCACAGTCGTGCTGACCGCGTTGGTCGACTCGCTCGACGTGCCGGTCGAGTCGATCGAGATTCTCAGGCAGAACGAGCGCGAGGCCGTGCTGACTCGTGTGCCCGGCGCCTCCGTGGAACCGAACACCATCGCGGACATGTTCGCGCGCAATGCAGCCCGACATCCCGACGCCGTGGCCGTTCGCTTCACGGGCTACGGTTCCGGTGTCTGCGATCAGCTGACCTACGCCGAGCTCGATCGCGACTCGACGAGACTTGCACGAGTGCTCGTGGAGGACGGCGTCGGCGTCGAATCGCTCGTCGGGGTTGCAGTGGAACGCTCGACGCTGATGATCATGGCGATCCTGGCAGTGATCAAAGCCGGTGGCGCGTACGTTCCGCTCGACACACACCACCCGAGCGACCGGCTGGCGTACATCGCCGGTGACTCGGCGCCGGTCTGCGTGCTGACGACGTCGAACCTCGCAGCGTCGATCGGCGACGTCACGGCCGGTCGAGTACTGGTTCTCGACACCGACGAACGCATCGCGGCCCAGTCCACCGAACCTCTTCCGGTGAACGTGGGATGGAACAACACCGCGTACGTGATCTACACCTCCGGTTCGACCGGCAAGCCCAAGGGCGTACTCGTTCCGCATCGTTCCGTGCTCGAATTGATGGCCAACACCGCGAGCGTTTTCGATTTCGGGCCATCCGACGTGTGGACGATGTTCCACTCTTTCGCATTCGATTTCTCGGTGTGGGAATTGTGGGGCCCACTGCTGCACGGTGGCACTCTCGTGATCGTGGATCAGGATGTCGCCAGGTCCCCCGAGCACTTCCTGCAGTTGCTGCGCACCGAACGCGTGACCGTGCTCAACCAGACCCCGTCGGCGTTCTACCAGTTGATCGAGGCGGACAGGGACAGCCCGGGCGACAACTCGTTGCGGTACATCGTATTCGGAGGCGAGGCCCTCGATCTCCGGCGTCTCTCGCGATGGTACGACCGCCACCCGGAGTCGCCGACGCTGGTCAACATGTACGGCATCACCGAAACGACCGTGCACGTGAGTCATCTGACACTCGACGCCGACCACCTCGGTGACGTCTCGACCATCGGCGCAGCCATCGACGGCTTGCACATGTATGTTCTCGACGCGTTCCTACGCCCCACCGCGCCGGGCTTCGCAGGGGAGATCTACGTCAGCGGAGCGCAATTGGCGCGCGGCTATCTCGGACGTGTCGACCTGACGGCGACCCGCTTCGTGGCGAACCCGTACTCGCCGGGGGAGCGGCTCTATCGGACAGGTGACCTGGGCCGATGGAACACTCACGGAGTACTGGAATTTGTCGGCCGCGCAGACGACCAGGTCAAGATTCGTGGATACCGTATCGAGCTCGGTGAGGTACAGGCCGCGATCCTTGCCGCCCCCGGGGTCCGCGACGCAACCGTGCTCGTGCGCGAGGATGTGCCGGGGGTGCGTCGGCTCGTGGGTTACGTCGTCGGTGGTGATGGCGCAACCCTCCCGCAGCGATTGGCAGAAACACTGCCGGACTACATGGTTCCGTCGGCATTCGTTGCGCTCGACGCGATGCCGTTGACGGTCAACGGAAAACTCGACCGCAAGGCACTGCCCGCACCGAGCCTCGACGCACCGGCGGTCTCGGCGACAGGCAGGCACGAGGAAGTGCTTGCTGCCCTGTTCTCGGAGATTCTCGGAGTGACGAATGTCGGTGCCGACAGCGACTTCTTCACGCTCGGTGGCGACAGCATCATCGCCATCACCCTGGTGAACCGTGCGCGCAAGGAGGGAATTCGCTTCACCCCACGCGACGTGTTCGCCGACCGAACCCCGCGCGCGTTGGCATCTCATGTCCCCGAAGCAGTGTCGGTGCAGGAAGTCTCGTCGGGTGTCGGCAGCGTGCACGCCCTGCCGATCGTCCATCGACTCCGCGAACTCGGTGGCCCGATCGACCGCTTCAACCAGTCGATACTCGTGCAGGTACCGGCCGGTGCGGCGGCCGATTTCGAGGCTGCCGTGGCCGCGGTCATCATCCGGCACGACGCCCTGCGCTTGCAGCTGACGCGTACTCACCCGGACTCGGTGTGGTCGCTCAGGATCGACGAGCCGGACGGTCTCCCGGCCGCCGACATCTTCACCGTGGTCACCGGTATCGACGCCATTGCCGAGGAATCCGATGCTGCTGCCGATCGTCTCGACCCGTCACGCGGGCTGATGCTCCAGGTCGTGTGGTTCGACGCGGGAGATCGCCCTGGCCGACTGCTGATCGTGGCACATCACCTCGTCGTCGACGGTGTTTCGTGGCACATCCTTCTCGGCGATCTTCGACAGGCATTCGAGCAGGCGAGTTCGGGGCAACCGATCGAGCTCGACGCCGTCTCGACGTCGGTCAAGGAGTTCGCAGCCGAGACGGTCCTGCATGCCATCGACAGGGTCGACGAGCTCGCACTGTGGTCCGACATCCTCGCTCCCGGCGGCATGCTCGTCGACGATGTCGCCGAGGCGGTCCGGCCGCTGTGCGACACGCGTGACCACCGAATCACGCTGCCGCAGAACCTGACCGATGCGATTCTGACCACCACCCCGACAGCGCTACGTGCAGGCGTGACCGACGTACTCGTCGCGGCCCTGCAGACGGCGATCGGGAGGTGGCGAACGCAGCCCAGCGAGCTTTTGATCGACCTCGAGCGCCACGGCCGTGAATCGCTGAACGAGCGCATCGACCTGTCGAGGACCGTCGGGTGGTTCACCGCGATCGCGCCGATTCGCCTGTCGTCGCACACCGACCCGATCGCGGCCCTGAACGACGTCAGAAGCGTCGTTCGATCGATCCCGAACGGCGGCATCGGTTTCGGAATGCTCCGATACTTGGATCCGTCGACGTCGGCAGTGCTGTCCGAGTTCCAGGCTCCGCAAGTTCTGTTCAACTACATGGGACGCACGGCGCAGAGCGTCGGCGACTGGGCCACCGCACCCGAGACGCTTCGTACCGACCCGGATCCGGAGCAGGGCACCCCGTACGTCCTCGAGGTGAATGCGGAATGCCTGGCCACCGACGGCGGAACGGAACTGGTCGCCACGTTCACCTACACCGACGATCTCGGAGAGAACGCCGCGGCCGAGATCGCCGAGCTCTGGGCGACTGCCCTATCCGAGCTGGTCGAGGTCTCGCGGATCGACGCAGCGCTGACGGGTATCGATCGAGCGGGCATCGAGCGGGTGGTGTCCCTGTCGGAGTCGTCGGTCGCGCACATCTGGCCGCTGTCGCCGCTCCAGCAAGGGCTGTACTTCCAGGCGCAGTACGCGGGCGACGAGGACGTCTACACCGCGCAGAACATCCTGCGATTCAGCCGTCCGCTCGACGCCGACCGCCTCGAACGTGCCTTGGCTGCAGTTCTTCTTCGGCACCCTGCCGCTGCCGCAGGCTTCACCGGTGAGGGTCTCGATGCGCCGGTGCAGTTCGTTCCGGCCCTGCCGACGGCAGCAGTGCGCGTCGTCGATCCGGCACATTCGGACGATTCGGTGGGCGAGGTGATCGAGGACGATCGGATCAACGGATTCGATCTGGAGTCTCCACCACTGATTCGTCTCACCGTCATCCGTGGTGCGAACGGCTGCGACACACTGCTCTTCACCTACCACCTGCTTCTGTGGGACGGATGGTCACGAGAGATCGTCCTGTCGGACTTCTTCGCCCTGTACGAGTCCGAATTGTCCGGGTTGACTGCTCGCACCGCAGGTTTCGACGACTACCTGGTCTGGCTGGATCAGCAGGACGCCGTCGAAGCACAGCGATTCTGGGAGGGTGAACTCCGCGGAATCGACCAACCTACATTGGTCGCAGGTGCATCCGACACCGCCGTCGGTGCATCGCCTGTGCGTCCGGAGTTGCTGCACCGAACACTGCCGCGGGCGCTGTCCTCGGATCTCGTCGAACGCACCCGGATCAGCGGTGTCACGTTGAACTCGCTGCTCACCGTCGCGTTGGCGTCGGTGCTCGGATACGTCACGGGTTCGGACGACGTCGTGCTCGGAACAACCGTGTCCGGGCGCCCTACCGACATCGACGGGGTGGAGAACGTCGTCGGTGTCTTCCTCAACACCGTTCCGGTCCGAGTTCGCCCTGGCCCCAGCACGACAATTCTGGCTTGCGCGCAGGCCGTGCAGGCGCACCGCGTCAGCGCGATGCCGTACGAACATCTCGGCCTCGGTGAGATTCAGCGCGTCAGCGGCCATGCGCGCCTGTTCGACTCGCTGTTCGTCCTGCAGAACTTCCTTGACGACGACACGTTCACCGACTTCGAGACTCGGCACCACATCACCGACGTCGAGGCGTCGGACTCGACCCACTACCCGTTCACCTGGGTTGTCACGCCGGGAGCCGCTCTCCGCGTGAAGCTCGAATTCCGACCCGATCTCGTCGGCGAGAACGTCGCTCTGGGGTTGCTCGACAGGTTCGAGGCGGTACTGAGCGCTGTCGCGGACGATCTCTCCCGACCGATGTCCTCGCTGCCGCTGGAGCTGCCGAGGGAGGCCGGCCACCGTCGTACTGTCGTCGCGAGGAACACGGCAGGCGCTGGACAGGATTCCATCGCCGACCTCCTGGCTGCTCAGGCCGACCGAACGCCCGATGCCACTGCGCTCGTGTTCGGCCCTGTGCGAATGACGTTCGCGGAGTTCGACTCCGAGGTCACACGGCTCGCTCGGGTTCTGCTGGGTCGTGGCTGCGGGGCCGAGCACGTCGTCGCGCTCGCGCTCCCGCGTTCCATCGATTCCGTCGTCGCGCTCTTCGCGGTGTTGCGCGCCGGCGCCGCGTACTTGCCTCTCGAACTCGACTACCCGGACGACAGGTTGGTCGGCATTCTGACCGACGCGGCACCGTCCTTACTGGTCACCACCGACGCGACCCGGGTGCGTCTCGGGGATGCTGTGCCCTCCCTCGTGATCGATGCACCCGAGACGATCGAACTCCGGGCGCGTCAGAGCACTCGGCTGCCGTCGGACTTCGAGCTCGGAAGCTTCGCACGGACCGCGCCGGGACGGCTCGAGCACGCCGCCTACGTCATCTACACCTCTGGCTCGACCGGCAAGCCCAAGGGCGTTGTCACACCGCACCGCGGACTGACGAACATGCAGGTCAATCACCAACGCGAGATTTTCGACCCGGTGGTCGACAGTGTTCGACAGGCACAGCGCCGTGACATCCTGCGCATCGCGCACACGGTGTCGTTCTCGTTCGACATGTCCTGGGAAGAACTTCTGTGGCTCGTCGAGGGACACGAGGTGCACATCTGCGACGAGGAGTTGCGCCGCGATGCGACCGCGCTCGTGTCGTACTGCGACGCGCACGGCATCGACGTCGTCAACGTGACGCCGACCTACGCACACCACCTGATCGACGAAGGGCTGTTGGACGGAGATCATCGCCCGGCGCTCGTGCTGCTCGGTGGAGAGGCGGTGTCGGACTCGGTCTGGCAGTCCCTGCGCGGCGCCGACGGAGTGCTCGGCTACAACCTCTACGGGCCGACCGAGTACACGATCAATACGCTCGGTGGCGGCACAGCAGACAGCGCTGTCCCCACCGTCGGTCGGCCGATTCTGAATACGGCTGCTCGCGTGTTGGATTCGTGGCTTCGGCCGGTTCCCGACGGCGTCGTCGGTGAGCTGTACATAGCCGGAACCGGCCTCGGGCGCGGATACCTGAACCGATTCTCCACGACGGCCGAGAGATTCGTCGCCGACCCGTTCTCGGAGACCGCAGAGCGGATGTACCGCACCGGAGACCTCGTGCGTCGAGGTGTCGACGGACAGTTCGAGTTCCTCGGCCGCACCGACGACCAGGTCAAGATCCGTGGCTACCGAGTCGAGACCGGTGAGATCGAAAGTGCGATCGCCGCGGTGGACGGCGTCGCGCACGCCGCAGTGGTGGCACAAAGCGACCCGAGCACGCCCGGTGCACAACGGTTGGCAGCGTACGTATTGCCGAGGCAGGGTCGGCACGACGAGTCGCTACTGGCGGCCATCCGTGAGGCGTTGGTCGGCAAGCTCCCCGACTACATGGTGCCGGCGCTGTACGCGTCGGTGGAGTCGCTGCCGCTCACGGTCAACGGAAAGCTCGACATCCGCGCGCTCCCCGAGGCTGTGCCGCTGGCTTCGTCCAGCCGAGACGCCGACACCGAGCTCGAAATTCGCCTGTGCCAGCTGTTCGCCGACGTGCTGGGCCTGGACTCCGTAGGGCCCGACGACGACTTCTTCGCTCTCGGTGGACACTCCATGCTCGCAATCAGACTCATCGGGGAGATCCGTGGCGGATTCGGGGTGACACTGTCGATCCGCATTCTGTTCGAACTCCGCACGCCGGCTCACATCGCGACGCTTCTCGAAGGCACCGAACCTGACTCCGACGGTGCCGTGCTCGAGGCTCGGCCGTCGAGCGAACCGACACCGCTGTCGGCTGCGCAGGAACGACTGTGGCTCGTCGACAGGCTCGCCGACGGATCGAGCGCGTACACCTATCCGCTGGTCGTTCGACTCCGGGGAAGTCTCGACCGGAACGCGTTGGCGCAGGCTCTGAACGACGTCGCAGATCGCCACAAGGTACTGCGCAGTGTTATCGACAGCAGTGTTGTCGAGGGCAGCAGCGGCGAGGCTCGGCAGCGGGTGGTGGCAGCCGAGGTTCCGCTCGCGACGCGGGTTGTGACGGACTCTGCCCTCGCACAGGCGGTTCGGGAGGAAGTGGACCGTCCCTTCGACCTGTCGCGGGAAATACCCTTCCGCGCTGCACTACTCGAAGTCTCCGAGCGTGACCGAGTGCTTGCCATCGTGCTGCATCACATGGCGACCGACGAGTGGTCGGACCGGCCGTTCTTCGACGATCTCGACTCCGCATACCAGGCACGAGTAGCCGGCCGATCTCCCTCGTGGGTGCCTCTCGCCGTGCAGTATTCCGACTACGCCCGGTGGCAGCGCGAGATTCTTGCTGCCGATGCCGGCCGTCAACGTCGGTACTGGATGTCGACCCTCGACGGAATTCCGACGGAAACGGCCCTGCCGCTCGACCGTGAGCGGACATCGGTACGGACGGCGTCGGCGAAGCAGGTGCGCGCCGTGGTCGATCAGCAGGTCGCCGAGGCGCTTCGCGACGTCGCAGCCGCACACGGCGCAAGCTTGTTCATGGTGCTGCACGCAGCAGTTGCCGCGCTGCTGCACCGCCTCGGTGCCGGGGACGACGTCGTGGTCGGATCTCCCATCTCCGGTCGCAACGACGTCGCCCTCGACGATCTGGTCGGGTTCTTCGTCAACACCCTGGTTCTTCGATCGGATCTCGGTGGGGATCCGACGTTCGGGGAACTAGTGGACCGCACCCGCGCGGTGGACCTCGATGCGTTCGAGCACCAAGAACTTCCGTTCCAGCACGTGGTCGAGGCGCTGAACCCCGAGCGAGCAGCAGGACTCAACCCGTTGTTCCAGGTGGTTGTCGGCTACCACAACAGGTCCGACGCCGATCGGACAGTACTCGGGCTCGAGACGCACTGGCTCGACGGAAGCAATGCCGCAGCGAAATTCGACCTGCACTTCTCATTCGTGGACATCACCGACAGCGATCTCCTGCTGAGCCTCGAGTACGCAACCGATCTGTTCGACGACGACACCGCCGATGCCTTGGCTCAGCGGATTCAGCAGATCCTCGGCGCAGTGGCCGCGGACCCGAGAACTCGGTTGTCGGCGCTGCCCGTGCAGGTGAGCACAGTCGATCCAGTGATCACGAACGCGCAGCCGGTCGTGGTCGAGGGAACTCTGGTGACTCGCTTCGGCACTTCCGCCCTGGCATACCCGGACAGCACGGCCGTCGTCGACGGCGACCGTCGATGGAGCTACCGCGAACTGGACGCCGAATCCGACGCGCTCGCACGCCGTCTCGTCGCACATGGAGTTGCCCTCGAGGATCGAGTTGCTATCGCGCTGCCACGCTCCGGGGAGCAGATCCTCGCGATGCTCGCCGTCGTCAAGGCCGGTGGCGTCTACACCCCGTTGGATGTGCAGTACCCGGCGTCGCGCCTCGAGTACATCCTGGCCGACAGCGGGGCGGTCGCGGCCATCGTGTCGTCCGAATCGGCTGCTGTGCTCGGCGATACGACAGTTCCGACAATCTCGATCGATGAGAAGGACTCGATCGACGCAGGACTGCCGAGCGTCACGCCGGAGCAGGCTGCGTATGTCATCTACACCTCGGGATCGACGGGCAACCCCAAGGGCGTCGTCATCTCGCACCGCAACGTGCTTGCGCTGTTCGAGGCCTCGTCACAGAGCTTCGAGTTCGACGATGCCGACGTGTGGACCATGTTCCACTCGTTCGCGTTCGACTTCTCCGTGTGGGAGATTTGGGGGCCGTTGCTGCACGGCGCTGCGCTGGTGGTCGTCGACCACGACACCAGTCGGTCACCGTCGGCGATGGCCGAACTGCTGGAACGCGAAAAGGTCACGGTTCTCAGCCAGACACCGTCGGCGTTCTATCAGCTCATCGACACCGATCTCGGTGCCGCCTCGCTCCGCTACGTGGTGTTCGGCGGAGAGGCGCTGGACGTGCGTCGATTGCGGCGCTGGTTCGACCGTGTCCCAACAGGTCCGGCGCTCGTCAACATGTACGGCATCACCGAGACGTGCGTGCACGTCAGCTTCCAGGAAGTCGACGCCGACACAGCCGAACATGGTCAGGGAAGCGTCATCGGCACCGCACTTCCGGGTCTCGACGTCCAGGTGTTGGACCAGTATCTGAATCCGGTTCCACGTGGTGTCGTCGGTGAAATGTACGTGTCCGGAGCGCAACTCGCGCGTGGATACCTCGGCCGGCGCGCGTTGAGCTCGACTCGTTTCGTGGCCGATCCCGCGGGAACCGGGAGGCGGCTGTACCGAAGCGGCGACCTCGCGCGGTGGGTGCGTATCGATGCCGACGGCCCACTCGTCCTCGACTACATCGGACGCGCCGACGATCAGGTCAAGCTGCGCGGATTCCGTATCGAACTGGGCGAGATCGACGCTGCCATTCTCGATGTCGACGGTGTCCAGCACACGGCCGTGCTGCTTCGGGACGACCGACTCGTCGCGTATGTCGTCGGAGATGCAGATATGCGAGTCGTGGAAAGCACTGTGAAGCAGACGCTTCCATCGCATATGGTGCCATCGGCGTTCGTCGAGCTCGATTCTCTTCCGTTGACGGCCAACGGCAAACTCGATCGGCGAGCGTTGCCGGCACCGGATTTCGGTTCCCTCGTCACGAAGTCGGAGCCGATCACCGACACCGAGGCGGAGCTGGCCGGGTTGTTCGCGAGCGTTCTCGGACTGGAGCGTGTGGGGGCCGAGGACAGTTTCTTCCACCTCGGTGGGCACTCGCTGCTGGCGATGCAGATCCTGTCCGGAGTCTCAATGAGGTGGGGCGTCGAACTGCCGATGCGAGCACTGTTCGATCATCCGTCGGCGCGCGAACTCGCGGCTGCGGTCGATGCCGGTCCACGGGTGGTGTCCTCCGGTTCGATCAGCGATGTGGTCCGCCCCGATGTCCTTCCGCTGTCCTACGCGCAGCATCGGATGTGGGCGATGTACCGCGTCGACGGTCCGTCCGAAACCTACAACGTTCCCCTGGCATGGGAATTGGATGGCGAGATCGACTCGGCTGCATTGGTGGCAGCAGTCGACGATGTCGTCCGCCGACACGAGGCGTTGCGGACGATGTACCCGGACTTCGCTGGAGAGGCTTATGCGTCGATCGTCGACGCGGCCGAGATATCCGGCGTCTCGGTGACAGCAACGATTCAGGATGTGCGCCGATACCTCGACGAAGCGGCGCGGTACCCCTTCGAACTGGATTCCGAACTGCCGATTCGTGGTCACCTCGTCGCCGACGCATCGAGGACGGTGCTGCTCCTGGTGGTTCACCACATCGCGATCGACGAATGGTCGGTGAAGACGGTGGCCGACGATCTGGCCTTCGCATACACGGCGCGAATCGGTGGACTGGAGCCCGAGTGGGCCGCCGATGCCCCGCAATATCAGGACTATGCGTTGTGGCAGCGGGCTCGTCTCGGGTCCGACCGCGAACCCCGCAGCCAGGCCTTCGCCGAACGAGAGTACTGGACAGCAGCTTTGGCGGATCTGCCCGTCGAAATGACACTGCCCACCGACCGGTCGCGTCCCGAGACCCCCAGTGGCAGAGGCGGAATCGTCGAGTTCACTCTCGACGAGTCGACTGTGCAGGGTCTTCGATCGACCGCGTCGGATGCAGGCGTCACGATGTTCGTGCTCGCGCATGCACTCGTCACGACACTGTTGGTCAAGATCGGCGCAGGAGACGACATCGTCCTCGGAACTCCCATCTCGGGCAGGTCCGACGCGGAGCTGTCGTCGACGGTCGGACTGTTCCTCAACTCGCTCGTCCTGCGGGCAGACGCGTCGGGGGATCCCACGTTCACCGAGCTGCTCGGACGTGTGCGGGAGAGCGATCTCGCTGCGTTCGCCCACCAGGAGCTACCGTTCGACCGCGTCGTCGATGCTGTCGATCCCGAGCGTACGAGGGCACGGCACCCGCTGTTCCAAACGATGCTCGTCTACATCGCCGGCGATGCTTCGGACGCGTTCGCGCTGCCGGGCGCACGCGTCACTGCTGTGCCGATGGGAACAGGGGCGTCGAAGTTCGATCTCGGCATCAACCTCGTCGACCGTGGCGCGACCATCGACTGCGAGATCGAGTTCGCACGTGATCTGTTCGACCAGAGCACTATCGAGACCCTTGCAGCTCGATTCTCGGCTGTCGCCGACGCTGTGGCCGAGGACAGGTCGCGAAAGATCAGTGCGATCGACGTTCTCGGTGACGAGGAGCGGACGCTGATTCTCGACACGTTCAACGACACCGTCGAGCCCGAGACCCACGACACGGTCCCCGCGCTGTTCCTACGGACCGCCGACGCGACGCCCGACGCGCTTGCGCTGGTGTCCGGCGACACTCGGATGAGCTACGCGGAATTGTCCGAGAAGGTGTGCCAACTGGCGAATCACCTGCGCTGCAGGGGGATAGATTCCGAGGACATCGTCGCGGTGTCGCTTCCGCGATCGGCAGAGATGGTGGTGGCCGTTCTGGCGATCATGGTCGCGGGTGGAGCGTTCGTACCACTCGATCCGTCGTGGCCGGACGAGCGCAGGAAGTCGGTGCTCACCGAAGCCGGTGTGCGTCTGACGGTGACGAAGGATCCGGCCACCGAATCGGATGTGCACGTCGATCTCTCGCACTGGGCGTACGGCCAGGATCTCCCGACGCCTCCGCCGGTGAATCTTTGCGGTACGTCCCTGGCCTACGTGATCTTCACGTCCGGATCCACCGGCAAGCCGAAGGGCGCGATGATTCGCCACGAGGCGATCTGCTCTCGGTTGACGTGGCAGCGCGACCGGATTCTCGGCTTCGGCGCGGGGGACACGTCGCTGTTCAAGGCGCCGTTGGCGTTCGACATCTCGGTCAACGAGATCCTGTTGCCGTTGGTGTCCGGTGGTGCAGTGGTCGTCGCCGAGCCGGGCGGTGAGCGAGATGCGTTGTATCTCTTGGATCTGATCGAGCGTGAACACGTCACGTTCGTGTATCTCGTGTCGTCCATGCTCAGTGCGCTGCTGGAGCTCGCCGAGGGTACGGAACGTCTGGCCGAGCTGCGTCACGTGTGGTGTGGCGGTGAGGTTTTGACGCCGACCTTGTTCGAACGGTTCCGCCGTCAACTCGGTACGACGATGTATCACGGTTACGGCCCGGCGGAGGCGACGATCGGCGTGTCCCACGTGATCTATCGGGGCTACGCAGACCGAGTCAGCACGTCGATCGGTCGTCCGAATCCGAACACGAGGTTGTTCGTGTTGGACGATCTTTTGCAGCCCGTTCCGGTGGGCGTTCCCGGTGAGCTCTATGCCGGCGGATTCCTGCTCGGCCGAGGGTACGTCAACGCTGCCGCCCTGACGGCCGGTCGTTTCGTGGCGGATCCATTCGGGAGCGGGGAGCGGATCTACCGGACGGGCGACCTCGCGCGGTGGAACGCCGACGGCAGCCTGGATTTCATGGGCCGCGCCGACAACCAGGTGAAGATTCGAGGCATGCGTCTCGAACTCGAGGACGTCGAAGTTGCTCTGGCGTCGCATCCTGCGGTCCGGCAGAGCGCTGTTCTGGCGCTGGAGAATGCGGGCGGTGGGAAGTACCTGGCCGGCTACGTGCGGCTTGCACCAGGCGAGAGCGCCACAGTGGACCAACTCATCGCGTTTGCGGCGTCGAAGCTGCCGGAGTACATGGTTCCGACGGCCGTGGTGGTGCTGGGTGAATTCCCGGTGACAGCCAACGGAAAGCTCGATCGTCGACAGCTTCCCGAGCCGCAGTTCGCCACGGCATCCGAAGGATGCAGACCACCGAGTACTCCCGAACAGGTCGACGTGTGCGAGGCGTTCCGTAGCGTTCTCGGTGTCGATGACGTCGGAATCGACGACGATTTCTTCGCGCTCGGCGGGGACAGTATCTCGGTCATCCGCCTGGTCTCGGCGCTCCGCGCGCACGGCATGACCGTCGGGCCGCGGCAGTTGTTCGCACACCGAACTCCGGAATCGATTGCGGCGCTGAGTGGACCGGTGCACGAGGCGCCGCGCATGTCATCGGGGGGCTCGATCCCTTTGACGCCTGCGATGCACTGGATGGTCGAGGAGGCTGTGCGTGTCGAGACCTTCGGCTCCCCGATGCTGCTGGTCGTACCGGCCGAGGTGAGCGTCGACTCGTTGGAGCGGGCGTTGTCGGCGGTAGTCGGTACGCACGAAATGCTGCGCTCGACCTTGGTTCGTGGCGAGGGCACCTCGTTCGTCGAGATATCCGAGCACACTGCGGTATCCGTCCGACGAGTCGATGCCGCTGGTGCCGAGGACCTCGAACAGATGATTCGGGCCGAAGCAGAGAAGGCCAACACCGAATTGGATCCGTACCGCGGCGAGATCGTTCGCGCGGTGTGGTTCGACCGGGGCGCCGAGGATGGCCGTCTGCTCCTGATCGTTCACCACATGGCCGTCGATGGGATGTCGTGGCGTGTGATCACCGAGGACCTCGAGCAAGCTCACGATCGCGGTGAAATTTCGACGGTTCCTTGCACCGGTTACGCGGATTGGGCGCGAGCTCTCGTTGCGGCAGTCAAGGATCCGTCGGTGATCGCCGATCTCCCGCACTGGTTCGAGGTCACCGAGACCGTCCCGACGGTGCGAACCCCGCGCACGGCATCGGAGTCCGGTGCGAGGGCTCGCGCGTCGGCAACGTGGACGGTGGAAGACACGGCGGCGCTGGTGGAACGTGCACCGACGCATCTCGATGCCGGAACGGCCGACGTGCTCGTCGCTGCGTTGGCCGCGGCCGTCGGTCGGTGGAGCGACGTAGGCCCGAATGGCCACGTGGCGGTTTCACTCCAAGGGCATGGGCGTCATTCCGACGTAGTGCCGGGCACGGATGTGACGCGCACGGTCGGCTGGTTCGCCGAGGACTACCCGGTGTCGCTGGGCGTCACCGTCGAGCGGGCGTTGGAGGCCATTCGCGCGATTCCGCGCGAGGGCGCGACGTTCGGGCTGCTGAAGTATCTGTCCGGGGCGGCGGGACGAGCTCTCGGCCAGCGGAACGCCCCGGAAGTTTTCTTCAACTACCACGGAACCTACGGCGAACCGGATGTGCGCCACTGGCAGATGGATTCGGCGTACGGACGCGTGTTCGCGGACTGGGAGGTCGATCGCCTCGACGGCGTCCTGGCTGCGGTCGAGGCACGGATCGTCGCGTCGGAGGCCGGCAACATTCTCGAGGTGAGCGTCTCCTCGCGTCCGTTCGGGATTTCACAGGCCGCGGCAGAGGAACTGCTGCAGGAGTGGCTCGATGTCCTGGCCGAATTGGTGTACCCGCTGTGACAACGACTGCTAGATGTGGTTAGCCTATGCTTGCTCCGGGTCAGCATTCGAGTATTGCGCCACGACCGACGACGGTCGCGGCCGAACAGAAAGAAGACACAATGAAGTCTTGGGTTCGAGGACGACGCCTCGCGGCGATGGCGGTTGTCGCCATGACGAGTGTCGCGCTCGTTGCGTGCAGTTCCTCCGACGACGGATCGGACACCGCGTCGACGTCGGGCTCCTCGGTATCGAGCGACGGCGCGTTCCCTGTCACGATCGAGCATGCGTGGGGGAACACGACGGTCGAGTCGGCACCCGAGCGCATCGTCACCGTCGGCTACAACGACGAGCAGGCACTGCTCGCGCTGGGTATCAAGCCCGTCGGCATGGTCAACCAGTACCCGGGTGAGCCCGACGTGAACCGGACATGGCCGTGGGTGACCGCAGCGTGGGACGGCTACGAGCCCACCGTCGTCGGATCCAATCCCGAGGAAACGCTCAGCGTCGAGAAGATCGCCGAGCTGAAGCCCGACCTGATTCTCGCGCTGTACTCGAGTATCGACGAACGCCTCTACGAGCAGCTCTCGGAGATCGCCCCGACCGTTGCCAAGAGTGCCGATTACGGCGACTACGCAACTCCGTGGCAGATCACCACCGAGACAGCCGCGAAGGCCGTCGGCAAGGAAGCTGAGGGCAAGGAACTCGTTGCCGGTATCGAGCAGAGGTTCACCGACGCCAAGGCTGCGCACCCGGAATTCGCCGACGAAACCGCTGTCGCGGTCGTCGCCGACGCGACCCCCGAGTACTACGCATTCTCGTCCGACGACACGCGTGGACGCATCCTGACCAGCCTCGGTTTCAAGCCGGCAGCCGACGTCGACGCGCTCATGAACGGTGAGTTCAACGCTCAGATCTCCAACGAGCGTCTCGATCTGCTCGATGTCGACCGCCTCGTCGTCATCGGAAACCCCGATGTGGCGCAGGCCGTGCAGAACGACCCGAACTTCCAGCAGCTCGACGTGGTCAAGAACAACAAGGTCGTCTACGTCAGCGACGACGCAGCGCCCTATGTCGGTGCTGCACTGACCGCCAGCACCGCGCTGAGCCTGCCGTACGCTACCGACGCACTCCTTACCGAACTGACCAAATAACACCACGATCGACTGGAGGAAGAAGTGTTCGGGAAGTCCCGTCCGAAACGCACAGGTGGCGCGCTCGTCCGACGCGCCCTGAAGCGGAACTCCCGAACACTGGCCGCAGGAACAGTTCTCAACGGTTTCTACCAGATCGCCGAGACTATGGTGCCGGTCATGATCGGCGTCGTCGTCGACCGAGCAGTGGCCACCGGCAGCGTGAATTCACTGTTGGTGACCCTGCTCGGTCTCGCGGCAGTGTTCGTCGTCATCACCGTCGGATGGCGACACGGTGCACGTCTCATCGAGGCGTCCGTGCTGCAGGAAGCACACCTCCTACGTGTGGAAACCGTCGCCAAGGTCCTGCACCCGGGTGGCATTCGCACCGACCTTCGATCGGGCGAGGTACTGACCGTCTCGACGTCCGATGCCGACCAAACGGCCGTGTCACTGGAAATCGTTCCGTGGGTGGTCGGTTCACTGGTGGCCACCACCACCGCGGCGGTCTCACTGCTCGTCATCGATGTCCCGCTCGGACTAGCGGTACTCGTCGGAACCCCGATCATCCTCGTCGTCCTTCACGCCACGGGACCGCTCATCGCCCGGAAAGTCGAGGCGGCACAGGCTTCGACAGCTCGGGCGTCGGGTATGGCCACGGATCTGGTCAGCGGTATCAGGCCGCTCCGAGGTATCGGCGCGGAGAACACTGCCTCGGACAGGTATCGGGTGGCAAGCCGAAAAGCGTTGTCGGACAACCTTCGTGTCGCCAAGGTCATGGGTCTGTACCAGACCGCGTCGACGATGATCAGCGCCCTTCTCGCCGTAGCCGTCGCCGGTGGGGCGGGTTGGCTCGCGTTGCGAGGCGACATTTCCATCGGTGATCTCATTGCTGTCGTCGGGTTGTCGCAGTTCATCATCGAGCCACTCACCTCGCTCGCGTTGGCTCCGAAGACCCTGGCCATGTCCCGCGGTTCCGCAGACCGATTGGCGTTGGTACTGGATGCAGACGTGCTCGTGACGTCGGGCGAGCACTCGGTTTCGGAACTGCCATCGGTGGCGCTGCGCGGGATCCGGCACCGCAGCCTTCGCGGTCTCGAGCTCGATATCGGACCCGGCGAGCTCGTCGGCGTCGTGTCGTATTCGCCGCAGGACAGTGAGGCGCTCGTCGAGGTCGTGTCGGGCCAGATCTCGCCTACCGACTACGACGGCAGCCTGCTGCTCGACGGTATTCCGATCGAGGAGATCGAACTGGCAAGCGCGCGTTCGGTAGTGCTCGTCGAGCCGCACAGACATGACTTGTTCGCGGGCACCGTCGGATCCAACGTTCGAGTAGGAGTAACCGACGGACGAGAATCCGTGGTAGATCTCGCACTCGAGCATTCGGCGAGCCTCGATGTCCTCGCCGCCAATCCAGCAGGGCTCGACCACGCGGTCACCGATCGTGGCGCGAGCCTGTCCGGTGGTCAGCGTCAGCGGCTGGCCCTCGCACGAGCCCTCGCGGCGGAGCCTCCGGTACTCGTGTTGCACGATCCGACGACGGCAGTCGACGCCGTCACCGAGCACGCGATCGCGGAAGGCATTGTCGCGCTACGCCATGACGGCGAGCGTCGTCACACGACCATCATCGTGACATCCAGCCCGTCGTTGCTCAGTGTCGTCGATCGCGTCGTCGTCCTCGACGCAGGCAAGGTTCTGGCCGAGGGCACTCACCAGGACTTCGCGCAGAACGACGAGCGCTACCGCGATGCCGTAGTTCGCTGAGCGCGCCAAGGTGGTATGGCTATCCTAATTCGACTGTGTAGAGTGCTTGATTCAGGCAGAAACGTGCTCCGATGAGGCCGAAGTGTCCGTTCTGCACCGAACTGCTGGGTTGATGTCGGGAGCACGTCCATGACTACGGTGGCGAACACACCAGGTGGCGACAATCACCTGGAAGGACCGGTTTCCGGGCCACTGGAGAGTCCGACCACTCCCGGCGGACTCGCCAAGACCAATGCACGGCGCACTCTAGGACTGTTCGCCGTCATCGGCCTTCTGTGTGTCATCTGTTTGCTGAGTATCGCGGTCGGTACCAAATACATCCCACTCGGCGAAGTGTGGAACGGCCTCGTCGCGTTCGACGATTCGAACAACGCCGTCATCATTCGTGAACTGCGGCTGCCGCGAACGGTTCTCGGCCTGATCGTCGGGGTCGCGCTCGGAGTCAGTGGTGCGCTCATTCAGGCGATGACGCGAAACCCGCTGGCCGACCCCGGAATTCTCGGGGTCAACGCAGGTGCGGCGTTCTTCGTGACACTGGCGGTCGGGTTCTTGGGGTTTTCCGGAATCTGGTCGTACATCTGGTTCGCGTTTTTCGGTGCCATTGTCGCGACCGTCGCCGTGTACGCGGTCGGGTCCATGGGGCGAGCCGGCGCGACGCCCATCAGGCTGACGTTGGCAGGCATCGCTCTCGGTGCGGTGCTAGGTGGCATCACGACGGGGTTGACGCTGCTCGACCCGGAGGCGTTCGACAAGATGCGCTTCTGGGGAGCTGGGTCGCTGTCCGGCCGGGGGCTCGACATCTCCTTCGCCATCAGCCCGTTCGTGGTTCTCGGACTTGTCCTTGCATTCGTCATCGCGAGGCCGCTCAATGCCATCGCGCTCGGCGACGATCTCGCGCATTCGCTCGGTGCCAAAGTGAGGAACACCCGGGTCATCGGAATAGTCGCGGTGACCCTGCTTGCCGGTGCGGCGACGGCCGCAGCTGGACCTATCGGTTTCGTCGGGTTGATGATTCCGCACATGGTTCGGTGGTTCGTCGGTCCCGATCAGCGCTGGATTCTGCTGTACACCGTGGCAGCAGCGCCGTGCCTGTTGCTGTTGTCCGATGTCGTCGGACGCATCGTGATCAGACCGGGTGAGCTGCAGGTGGGCATCGTGACGGCGTTCGTCGGTGCGCCGGTTCTGATCTTGCTGGTCCGTCGCAAGAAGGTGAGTGGCCTGTGAGCGGAGCCTGCGGAGTGAATCGATGGAGACTGTGAGCGGAGCCTGCGGAGTGAATCGGAAGAGGTTGTGACTCTTGTGGAGCCGGTGCGTGGTGATTCCGAGGTCGACTTCGGTCGCCGAGTACGCATTCTCCGGTTCGGCGACGACAGGATCAACGGTCGAATCGGTGTCCGGCCCGTGCTCGTCTGCGCGATCCTGGTTCTGTTGTCGTTGGTGGTGTCGGTCTTTGCGCTTGGAACGGGTGATGTGTCGATCCCGCCCGCCGAAGTGCTGCGCGCAGTTTTCTCCGATGCTCCGCGATTCACCGAGCTCGTCGTCATGGAATGGCGGTTCCCGCGTGTTGTGCTCGCTTTGCTTCTCGGCGGCGCACTGGGTGTGTCCGGTGCGATCTTTCAGTCGTTGACGCGAAATCCGTTGGGTAGCCCTGACATCATCGGGTTCGACACCGGCGCATACACCGGGGCGCTCATCGTCATACTGACCATGAGCGGCGGCTACTATCAGACCGGCGCGGGCGCGCTCATCGGTGGAATCTGCACTGCAGCAGTGGTTTATCTGCTCGCGTTCAAGCGGGGAGTGCAAGGATTTCGCCTCATCATCGTCGGCATCGCTGTCAGTGCGACTCTTGCTTCGATCAACACGTGGCTCATCATCAAGGCCGACCTCGCCGACGCGATGGCCGCGGCCGTGTGGGCGGCGGGCAGTCTGAACGGTTCGAGCTGGGTGCAGGTGGGGCCGGTCGTCGTCGTATTGATGGTCATCACACCGATCCTGACCGTCGTCGCAGGGCGGCTGCCCATGCTGGAACTGGGTGACGATGCGGCGAAAGCCCTGGGCATTCGTGCCGAGCCGACTCGTCTGATTCTGATCGTCCTCGGTGTCGCCCTGACCGCAATGGTGACGGCCTCCGCCGGACCAATTTCGTTCATCTCGCTTGCAGCACCGCAGTTGGTGCGCCGGCTGACCAAGACTGCGGGTGTCGCGCTGATTCCGTCGGCCGTCATGGGCGCATTCCTGCTCGTACTGAGCGATTGGGCCGCCCAGCGACTGTTCGCGCCCACGCAGCTGCCGGTCGGTGTCGTGACCGTGTCCATCGGTGGAGCGTATTTCGTGTGGTTGTTGGCTCGGGAAGGTAGAAAGCAGTGACGCAGGCTTCGGAGGATGGGGTGAAGGCGCAGGTGCGGCTGCACGCCGACGACGTGACGATCGGCTATGACAAGCGCATCATCAGCGAAAACCTGACGGTCGAGATTCCCGACGGCAAGTTCACCGTCATCGTCGGGCCGAATGCATGTGGAAAATCGACTCTTTTGCGGGCCCTTTCGCGGTTACTCAAACCGGAAGCGGGTACCGTCCTGCTCGACGGCAAGGCGATCTTCTCCTATCCGGCGAAAGAAGTTGCCCGACGCCTTGGACTGCTGCCGCAGACGTCCATCGCTCCCGACGGAATCTCCGTCGCGGATCTCGTTGCGCGCGGACGTTATCCGCACCAGAAGCTCATTCGGCAGTGGTCGAGGGATGACGAGGCTGCGGTGGTGTTCGCGATGAAAGCGACCGGTGTCTCGGAGCTCTCGGGCCGACTGGTCGACGAGTTGTCCGGGGGACAGCGTCAGCGAGTCTGGGTGGCCATGGTGTTGGCGCAGCAGACGCCGCTGATGCTTCTGGACGAGCCGACGACGTTTCTCGACATCGCGCATCAGATCGATCTGCTCGAGTTGTGCTCTCGACTCAATCGCGAGCAGGGCAACACCTTGGTCGCGGTGTTGCACGATCTCAATCATGCTTGTCGCTATGCCGACCACATCATCGCGATGAAGGACGGACAAGTCGTCACGGTCGGTGCGCCGGGTGATGTCATCACGGCTGAACTGGTCGAATCGGTGTTCGGATTGCCATGCCGCATCATCGAGGATCCGGAATCGCACACACCGCTCGTCATTCCGCTTGCGAGGCGCTGATCGACTGCGGCTCCGCCGCAGTGGCACGGTTAAGTGCAGTGGGGTGCACTCAACCGTGCCACTGGCGCGGAGCGCCAGGAGCGATACGGTGTCACGGTCACGGCAAGTCGGCGTCGTCTATCTCGACGCTGTCGAAGTGGACCAGAGTCGGGAGTAGCGTCCGCAGGCGGACAGGAGCTCGTCGTGACTGCCCTCTTCGATCACCTTCCCCTTCTCGAGCACTATGATTCGGTGGCAGACACGTGCCTGCGAGAGCCGATGGGCGATCACGATCGCCGCGCGCCCGGCCAGTGCGCGAGAGGTTGCTTCGTCGAGCAGGGATGCGTTTCGCGAATCGGCTTCGGCGGTCGCTTCGTCGAGTATTGCCACCTGTGGGTCGTGAAGTACCAAGCGAGCCAGCGCGAGCAGCTGAGCATCGGCGCCGCTGAGGCGGTGGCCTTCGTCGCCGAGCACGGTGTCGAGTCCGTCGGGGAGCGATGTCACAAGCGCGTCCGCGCACACAGTGGACAGGGCCGCATGTAGATCCTCGTCCGATGCGCCGGGCGCTGCAAGGGCGAGGTTCTCGCGCAGCGTCGCGGAGAATACACGGCCTTCCTGGCTGAGGTACGCGATGTGGTTGCGCTCGACGGTGGTGTGAATGCGCCCGATCGGTTCGCGGACGCCCGCGACGAGTTTGGCCAGCGTGGTCTTTCCCGACCCGGTCGATCCGACGATGGCAACGCGCTCCCCGGCGTTCAGAGTCATGGTGATCCCCTCGAGGACGAGGTGGTTCGGTCGGTAGGCGAAGCGAATGTCATCGACGTGGACGAGCGGATCGTCACTACCTGAGTCAGGTTGTGCGGTAACGTTTGTCGGAGATGTCTGGACTGGGTTCCGGGTGACCCCGACCACTCGGGCGAGTGACGCGGCGGCGGACTGCAGATCGTCCAAGACGAACATGAGCATCGAGATCGGACCGGTCACCTGGAGAAACAGAAGCGAAGCGGCTGTGATCTGTCCGAGGGTCGTCCCGGATAGAGATGCGAGCAGGAAACCGCAGCCGAGTATCAGTAGCAAGCAGATCGCCTCGGCTAGGTTGATGCGGCCGAAGAATCGGTTCTGCATGATGCGGGCTCGCACCTCCCATTGCGCGACATCCCAGGTGGCGGAACGGATGCCGTCGACGCGAGCAGGTCCGGCGTGGAAAGCGGTGACGGTCGGCAAAGCGGTGAGGGTGGTGAGTATCTGCTCCCCGCGGGTGCTGTCCGCCGACCTCAGCGCACTGTACACCGGGGGAACCGAGGGGAGATACGAGCGGAGCGCGCGGGCGTACAACGGCATTGCCAGCAGGAACGCGATACCGAATCGCCAGTCGATCGCCGTCGTTCCGATGACCGTGAGCGTGATGGTGAAGATCGCCGACGCCAGGGTCGGCAGGATGCCCGGGAGGTCGTCGGAGACCGTGCGAGTGTCGGTCGCCGCGCGGGTGACGATGTCGCCGACGCCTACTCGTTCCACTTCGGCCTCGGGTAGATCGAGGGTTGCGGAGATGAACTTCTCACGTAGTTCGGCGACCATCGTATCGATGACGCGTCCCAGCGCGACGATGCCGAAGAACTGCACGGCGCCTCCGGCGATCGCCGCGACGGCCAACGCAGCCAGCTGCCACCAGAAGACGGAGGGGACCCCCGATTCGCTACGGCCGGTTACGGTGTCGACTATCCATCCGATCGTCAACGGCAGAACCAGTGACGCGGTGGAGGCGATCAGCAGCAGCAGTGTGATGCCGCCGATTTGCCACCATCGTCCGGCCGCGAGCGTGGCCATCTCTGTGCGCATCTGTCGCCAGTCGGCGACCGGGAGGCGTTGTTCGTGGTGTGGTGTCGACTCGGTGGTGCTACTCATGACGCAGATCCCCGTGCCATTCCCTCATGTCCGAGGACGATGCTGCGGTCTGCAACGGAATGGAACGCAGGCGAGGACGTGAGCACGATCGTGGTGAAACCTCCACGCGCGCTGCGCATGTTTTGCGCTATGTCGTGTTCGGTCGCCGAGTCGACTGAGTTCGTCGGATCGTGCATGACCAGTACCGGAGCCTGCCGATACAGCGCGCGCGCGAGTGCGACGCGCTGACGCTGTCCACCGGACAAGGTGCGGCCACCGTCGCCGACCCGGGTGTCGTACCCGTGTGGCAGTTCGCTTTCGAGGCTGTCGCAGCGCGCGGCGGCCAGTGCAGCCAGCGCCCGAGAGTGTTCCTTCGAATCGGCGTCGACGCGTTCGGTGGTCACGTTCTCGAGCACCGTCGGCTCGAGGAGATCGGACTGGTGAGGTGCGACCAGGATCGTGCGCCTGACCTGAGTCGGAGCGTGTTCGCGCAGCGGGCGATCGTCGAGCGTGACGTGGAGTACGTCGGACTCGCTGGTCCGCGAGGTGAGAGTCAGTGCAGCGACCAGCCTCTCGGCATCTACAGCGATCGGGTCGATGGCCACGAACTCACCCGGACCGATGATCAGGGCTTCGACCAGGGAGGAGCCGTGTATTCGAAGAGTCGGTGCGGATGCGACGTCGGCTGTGCCGAGGGCCTCGGGATCGGGGTCGATGTGTAGTCGGTCCAGGACGCGGCGGCCGGAGGCGAGAACCTCCGCGCCCAGTGTCGCGGCCTCCTCGATGAGGATTCGCAGCGGATCGAGAAGCACCTGGGCCATGGCTGCCGCAGCGATGAGCCCGCCGATGGAAATCGAACCGTCGAAGGTGAGCACTGCGGCGACGACGGTCACGACGCCGGCGAAGAGGCCGGTCAGGGCAGTGTTGACGCCGATCAGCGCGCCTTCGGCTTTGTTGGCGGCCAGCGTTCCTCGCAGTGCTGCTCGGCTCACGCCGCGGTAATGTTCGGCAGCGGCGCGCTGCGCATGGATTCCGGCGATGACGCGGTATCCCGAGACCAGGTCGGCGGCAGCGCCTGCGGCGTCGGCGATGCCTTCCTGTTCCTGTTCGGTACGAACGCGCAGTGGCCTGGCGATCATTGCCATCACTGCCAGCAGCAGTGGCGACCCGATGACGACCGTCAGGCCCAGGATCGGGTGGATCGTGAACAGCGAGACCGCCGCAACGACGATAGCGACGAGGTTCCCGAGTGGATAGATGGCGAAATATATCGCGCTGCTGGTTCTATCGCTGTCGGATGTAGCGACGGATAGCAGTCGCCCGGGTAGTTGCGGCCCACCCGCGGTGCCTCGCACGTCCAGGATCCGCTCGACGACGCGTGCGGAGAGCTCGTACTTCGCTCTCTGTACCGCGTACCAACCGATCCGCCCGCCGAAGCGGTACGTCAGGTTGATCACGACATAGAGCCCGGCAATCACCGCGATCCACCGCAGGAAGTCGCCGATGGCGTCCCCCGCGGGGGTGCCGGTCGTGACCGGTCCGATGCCCTGGTCGATCGCCGCGCCGAGTGCCAAGGGAACCAGCGTGATCGCCGTGTTGTACAGGACCAGGAGCAGGCAACCGAGGGCTGCGTGCCAGCCGGCGGACCTGACGATGGAGGCCGCCAGTCCCATTGGAGACATGCTCTCGCGGATGATGATTCGGCGTTCCGGCGGGGTGTCGGGGATGTCGAAGAAGACAGGAAGGTGCTTGGGCGGATTCCACGCTGCCCTTTCCTGGGAGGCCTCGGTCATGTGCGATTCGCTACCACGTCGGACGTCCGCGGAAGGCAGTTGGGCCAGCGCGTGTGGCGTGCCATGCTGCGGATCGGGTGGACTTCGTTGTTTCTCGCGCCGCGAACCACGGTGTAGTTACTCCATCGGATGGGTCAGGTGGATCGGCATCCACAGCGCCGAATCAGTGAGGACAGCCTAGCCTGATATGGTCGCAACTGGTCGGTCTCGTCACCGGCTGTGTCGGCTGCTGCTTCATCGACCTGCTCGTACGCCGTCTCCGGCGGAAGCGTCGTCCGCGTTTCAACTGCACGATCGATTCCGAGAGGCCAAGTCTTGTTCGACTCACCATTTCACCGCAGCAGCATTCGCGCGGTTGCCACGGTCGCGGCCGTCGCTGCACTCGGTCTCGGCGTGTCCGCGTGCAGCAGCGGTGACGGCTCGGGTAGTGCTGACTATTCCGCGACGAGCGACACGCGCGTGATCTCCACCGACCGCGGCGACATCGCCGTTCCGGTAGATCCACAGCGTATCGCGGTGCTGTCTGCAGGTCTGGCAGGCTACCTCTTCACTCTCGACGCTCCGATCGCCATCACCGACACTCGGCTGCTCGGGGTGACCAACCTGGACGGCGGTTTTCCGCCGCAGTGGGCGGACAAAGCCGAGGCGCAGGGAACCGAGGAGTTGCCGGCAGGTGAGACTCTCGACATCGAGGCGATTGCGTTGGCCCACCCCGACCTGATAATCGGTGGTGGGCAGGGCTTTTCCGCAGTGCTCGCAGGCGAAGCCTACGACCAGCTCGCGGCCATCGCACCCACTGTGCTCATTCCGTCGTCGGTCAACACCTGGCAGGGTGAACTCGAGGCGGTGGCCGACGCCGCTGGAGAAAGCGACAAGGTCCGCGGCCTCGTGGAGGCGTACGAGGACAAGGTCGCCGAGGTCGGTGCCGCGATCACCGCCCCCGAATTACCGGTGGCGTACTTGCTGTCGCTCAGTACCAACGAACCGGCGTTCATCCCACCGACGGCCGCGTTGCCGGAGCTGTTGGCGAGTGTCGGTTTATCGGCCGACGACGTGCTGGCCAAAGCCGACGACCCCGAGCTCTACGGTTCTGGAGATTCGTTCATCATCAGCAACGAGCTGCTGTCGAAGGTTGGTGATGCTCCGACCATGTTCGTCGTCCCGGTCGCTGGTCGTACCCTCGATCAGCTCCGGGCGGACCCGTTGTATGCCTCGCTGCCGGCGTTCGCGACCGGCGAGGTCTTCGAGCTTCCGGCTACCAGTTACCGCCCGGACTACGACGGCGTCATGGACACGCTGGACCGCGTCCAGCAGTTGTTCACCAGCTGACAGACACACGAGAGCACAGGGAGTAGTTCGATGGCTGGGACCGTCCGTGAGGTCGAGGTCTTTCCGATCCGCATGCGAGAGCTCGATGTACTGCGGGTCGAGGACGTCACTCCTGGCATGCGACGGGTGACGGTCGGGGGTCCATCGATGGATCAGCATGTACGGGACGGAATCGTGATTCCGGCGGTGCGCACGAGTGGTTTCGACGACGACATCAAATTGCTGCCCGCCGATCCGGTCACCGGCACGCTTCCGTTCGAGGAACCTACGAACTCGGCGGACGGGACTGTCGACTGGCCGGCGGGTTCGTTCCAGTACTCCCGGACCTACACGGTGCGTCGATTCGACCGTGATGCTCGTGAGATGGACATCGATTTCGTCGTCCACGCGGGCGGCCTCGCTGCCGAGTGGGCCAACCGGGTGGGACCCGGGGAGAAGATCTTGATTGCCGGACCGAAGCACTCGTCCTCACTTCCCGTCGGGGTGGACTGGATGCTTGTCGCGGGGGACGAGACCGCTCTGCCTGCAATTGCGCACTGCCTCGAAAAGCTCCCCTCGGATCTGCCCGCCACCGTAGTGATCGAGGTCGCCGAACCCGCACATCGTCAGGAGCTGCTATCCGACGCCGACGTGGACATCACGTGGCTGTACAGATCCGACAATGGTGGCGAGTCGCGGCTGGCGCAGACCGTGCAGGACGCACAGTGGCGCCGCGGCCAGCCGTATCTATGGGTGGCAGGGGAGTCGACGACGGTCAAGCCGCTCCGTCGATGGGCGAAGCACGACACGAACCTGGACAAGCGGTTCGTCGAGATCGCAGGATACTGGCGTCGCCGTGACATCGCCGCCGATGGTGACATCGCCGCCGATGGTGACCGCGCCGCGGATGTTGCAAGTGCCGGCGAGTCGCTGCACGAACTTTCTGAGTTGTTGCCACCGCTCGTGATCAGAACGGCAGTGACGCTGGGAGTATTCTCTGCCGTCGACGGAGGTGCAGACTCGGTCGAAGAGATCTCCGCACACTGCAATTCGCATCCAGGAGCAACGGCGAAGCTTCTACGGCACCTTGTGCTCATGGGTCTGCTGACCGTCGACGCTGGGCGCTTCTCCGCGACCGAGAAAGGGGCGATCCTCGGCGACGACGATGGGCCTGTTGCGCAGGCACTGAACTTCGACAGCATCCAGACGCGACTGGACATGGCATTCATGGGATTGGTCGACTCTGTGCGCACAGGCAGCCCCGCGGCTGGTCACGGATTCGCCGACAAGGCCAGTGAACCCGGTTTCACGGCGGGCTTTCACGAGGAATCTGCATTCGAGGCGTTGTACCGATCACCGGCACTCCCCACCGCAGTCGACCTCGCCGACGTGGACAGTGTGGCTGTGTACGGCGAAGGAGCAGGTGTGTACGCGGACACCCTGGCGAGGCTGCTACCTCGTCTGGAGATCTATCTCGTGGGACTGCCGGCATTGGGAGACAGGAACTTTTCCGATATCGTCGAGTCTCGCCGCGGGCGGGTCACGCGTATCGATTCGAGTGAGTTCACGCCTCTCGCACAACCTGTCGACCTGGCTGTGGGCGTAGGCGTCGTCGACACGATGCCAGATCCCGACGCGATTCTGCTGATCGCAACCCTTGCTCGTTCGGCGCGGCGCGTCGTACTCGTCACTGACCTGCTCGACCCGTCGACCACCGACGACCACGTCACCGAGGACGATCTTCGCAGGCTGTGCCTGTACGGGTCGGGTCTGAGAACCGAGACCGAACTGACGGCTCTCGTGCGTGAGGCTGGCGCACGAGAGCCACGATTCGGGGCACTGGGGTGGGGATCGACCGTCGTCGAATACACAACTGTGTAGAAGGCTGACTCAGGGGTACATGTTCAGAGGAAAGGAATGCCATGACGGACAACCGGATCGACGGCAGCGCCGAGAAGGGCTACTGGTTCGCCGAGGTCGTCGAGGTCGAACAACTCACGCCCCACATGGTGCGAGTGACATTCGGCGGTGATGACGTCGCGGAGTACACCTCGATCGGGGTTCCCGACGAGTGCGTCACCATCTTCTTCGCTCGCGACGGCGAGGACCGCCCGCCTGCCATGACCGACGTCGATGGCACGTGGTGGTATCACGACGTCGAACCCATGCCGGAGGGGCGGAACTACACGGTTCGTCGATTCGACACCGATACAGGTCTTCTCGTCATCGACTTCGTCGCGCACGAGGGGGGCGTTGCGGCCACGTGGGCGTTGAATGCGGCTGTCGGGCAGGTAGTTCTGTGGACCCGTCCTCGATCCTGGTACAACATTCCTGATTCTGCGGAGTGGCAGTTGCTCGTCGCCGACATGACGGGCTTGCCCGCACTCGGCAGAATCGTCGAGGAACTTCCAGCGGGCGCGAAGGCACACGCGATCGTCGAGGTTCTCGAGCGCGGGGATATCCAGCAGTTCGAGACTGCAGGCGACGTCACGTACGACTGGCGAATCGGTTCCGGCAACGGTGATTGCGCGAGCGTTCTCGACGCCGCAGTGCGCGAGTATGTCCTGCCGGAAGGCGAGGGATACGTGTGGTTCGCCGGCGAAGCTGCGTCGTCACGCATCGTCCGCAAGTACATTCGCAAGGAAGTCGGATATCCCGTACGGCAATTCGAGATCATCGGCTACTGGCGGGTGAACTCGGAGCAGTGGCTCGAAAAGTACAAGAAGTACCAGGAAGAAGCCCTCGCCGTGTACAACGGCGCGCTCGAGGCTGGCCGTAGCGAGACCGAGGCGAGCGAGGAGTTCGACGCCCTGTTGGAGCGGGTGGGGCTGTAGGGCTGGGGCTCTGGGGCGGCTACGCCGCCAGTGGCACACTTAGGGTTCCTCTGGTGCACTTATCCGTGCCACCTAGGCGGAGCCGTTCTAGGGTGCTGCCGGCGGAGCCGTTCTAGGGTGCTGCCGGCGGAGCCGTTCTAGGGTGCTGAGGCGGAGCCGGGTGATGCTGGGGCGGGGCCCCGGCCCGGCATGAGCATCGCGGCGAGAAGCATCAGCACGGCGGCTGCGGCGACGCCGATGAAGACCAGGTGGATGGCGTCGGACAGCTGTTCGGGCGCTGGATCCCCGGAGACTCGCGAGTTGACGATGGCGCCGAAGATCGCGACGCCGACCGCGCTGCCGATGGATCGGGCGAACATGTTCGTCGAGGTTGCGACACCTCGCTCGTCCCACTCGACGCTCGATTGCGCCGCGATGAGCGTCGGACTGGCGATGAGCCCCATGCCCAGTCCGACGACGAAGCAGACGGCCGCGATCATCCAGATCTGCGAGTCGGCGCCGATAAGTACGCCAAGTCCGGTTCCGACGACTGCGATCGAGCCGCCGGTCAAGGCTGTCGCCCGGAAGCCGAAGCGGAGGTAGAACTTGCCCGACAGTGACGCGGCGATCGGCCACCCGAGCGTCAGGGTCGCCAGCGCGAAGCCCGCCACGATGGCACCCGTGCCGAGAACACCTTGGACGAACGTCGGAACGTACGACGTCAGACCGAGCACGATCGCGCCGACGAGCAGTGAAATCAGGCTACTGACGACGAGGACGCGTCGAGTGAACACCCACAACGGCAGGATGGGCTCTTCGGCGCGGGTCTGTTGCCACGTGAAGAGCGCAAGCGAGACGATTCCGGCGGCGAAGATACCGACGGACATGCCAGACCCCCAGGCCCAGGACTGTCCGCCCTCCAGCAGGCCGAGCAGCACTGCAGTAGCCCCAACCGTCAACAATCCGGCGCCGAGATAGTCGATCTTGGGTCTGGGACCGCTGACCGGTTCTTCGTGGAACCGCCTGATCAGCATCCACGCTGCGAGCGCGCACAGCGCAATGTTGACGAAGAAGATCCATCGCCATGACAGGAACTCGGAGAAGAAACCGCCGAGGGCAGGTCCGAGCACCGAGGACATTGCCCACACGCTGGCGAGGTAGCCCTGTGCTTTCGCACGCTCCTGCAGCGTGTAGATGTCGCCGGCGATGGTTATCGACATCGGTTGGACGGCTCCAGCGCCCAGTCCCTGGATGGCGCGGAACACGATCAGCGCGGGCATGCTCCACGCCAGGCCGCACAGAATCGAGCCGAGAAGAAACAGTCCGATTCCCCACAGCATGACTTTCTTGCGCCCGAAGAGGTCGGCGAGTTTGCCGTACAACGGCACCGACACGGCCTGCGCCAGCAGGTAGATCGAGAACAACCACGGGAACTGACTGAAGCCACCGAGATCGCCGACGATCGTCAACACTGCCGTCGCGATGATCGTGGAATCCAGCGCGACGAGGGACGTGCTGAGCATCAACGCGATGAGTACCGGTCCGCGTTCGGAGCGGAATCCGACTCCTGCCACCTCTTGTTTCGTTGCCATCACCAACCATTCTTCTCCTGTCGCCGGGAAGGCCCGAAACCAGGCCCGGATAGGGTTGACTGCGTGCGCCCAACTCTCAGTAGCTACCAGCATCTGGCCGGCGGCAAGGTTCGCGATCTGTACATCGTCGACGACGACCATCTGCTGCTCGTCGCGAGCGATCGCATCTCCGCCTACGACCACGTTCTCGATACGCCGATACCCGACAAGGGACGCGTCCTGACGGCGATGAGCGTGTTCTTCTTCGACCAACTCGGCGGCGTGAATCATCTCGCCGGCGACCCACTCGACGAGCGAATCCCGCGGGAGTTGCTCGGCCGGGCCCTCGTGGTGAAGCGGTTGCAGATGGTGCCGATCGAATGCGTTGCCCGCGGTTACCTCACCGGATCGGGACTGGCCGACTACCAGAGCACCGGTGCGGTGTGCGGCGTCGCGTTGCCCGACGGTCTGGTCGAGTCGAGCAAACTCGACGAACCGATCTTCACGCCCGCGGCCAAAGCTGCGCTCGGCGAGCACGACGAGAACGTCGACTTCGCCGCCGTGGTGGACAAGGTCGGCGAGGAGCTCGCATTCAAGCTCCGTGAGGACACACTCGAAATCTACGTTCGCGCCGCAAACTTCGCGCTGGACCGCGGAATCATCCTGGCAGACACGAAGTTCGAATTCGGCCGGGACTCCGATGGCAATCTCGTGCTCGCCGACGAGGTGCTCACTCCCGACTCCTCTCGCTATTGGCCCGCCGATGGATACGAAGCGGGTCGAACGCAACCGAGTTTCGACAAGCAGTACGTCCGCGACTGGCTGACGGGGGAGTCGGGGTGGGACCGACGAAGTGACGCACCCCCTCCCGCGCTTCCGGACGAGGTCGTCGCTGCGACCAGAGCACGGTACATCGAGGCCTACGAACGTATTTCGGGCCTCAACTTCGACGATTGGGTCAAGCCATGACAGTAACTCCACCCATTGCCAAGAAAGTGCCGCTCGAGCGGACGCACCACGGAGACACGTTCGTCGACAACTACGAGTGGTTGCGTGAGAAGGAAGACCCCGAGGTCATCGCCTACCTCGAGGCAGAGAACGCGTACACCGAGCAGCAGACTGCCGGCCTCGAGGAACTTCGCGGAAAGATATTCGACGAGATCAAGTCACGTACCCAGGAAACGGACCTGTCCGTTCCGACAAGAATGGGTGACTGGTGGTACTACTCGCGGACTATCGAAGGCAAGTCCTATGGCCTGCAATGCCGTTGCCCTGTTGCCTCGCCCGACGACTGGACGCCTCCCGACCTCTCCGGCCACGCTGCGGTGCCGAACGAGCAGATTCTCCTCGATTCGAATCTCGAAGCCGAGGGGCACAGTTTCTTCTCGCTCGGTGCATTCTCCATCAGCCAGGACGGCAACCTGCTGGCGTACTCCACCGACACCGAGGGCGATGAGCGGTACACGCTGCGTTTCAAGGATCTTCGGACCGGAGAGATGCTCCCCGACGAGATCGAGAAGGTCTCTACCGGCGCAACCTGGTCTTTCGATCACGGCCACGTTTTCTACCAGACCGTCGACGAATCCTGGCGGCCGGACACCGTGTGGCGGCACAAGCTAGGAACGCCGTCCGAGTCGGACGTCAAGGTCTTCCACGAGCCCGACGAGAGCTACTGGGTCGGATTCGGGTCGACTCGTAGCGAGAAGTACTTGATGATCTGGGTCGGCTCGAAAATCACCTCCGAATGCCTCGTCCTCGAATCCGAGAATCCCGAAGGCGAATTCCGCGTCGTACTCCCTCGGGTTGCCGGCGTCGAGTACAGCGTCGAGCATGCGGTGGTCAAGGGTGAGGATCGATTTCTCATCCAGCACAACGGATCCGTCAACGGCTGGGGCACCGAGGGGGAGAAGGCCGAGAACTTCCTGCTCGCCGACGCGCCCGTCGACGATCCGTCGAATCAGACCATCCTGATTCCGCATCGGGACGACGTTCGACTCGAGGATGTCGACGCGTTCGCCGACCACCTCGTGCTCAACTATCGCCGGGAAGCGCTGACGCGATTGGCGATCTGGCCGCTCGGTGCCGACGGGTACGGCGAGTATCGCGAACTCGAGTTCGAGGAAGAACTATTCGCCGTCGGCGCAGGGTCGAACCCGGAGTGGAAGCAGCCCATGCTGCGCATGGTGTACACCTCGTTCATCACGCCGGGGCAGGTCTACGACTACGACCTGTCGACCGGTGAGTTGCTGCTCCGCAAGTCGCAGCCTGTTCTCGGTGATTTCGACGCGAACGACTACGTGCAGCACCGTGATTGGGCAGTGGCGTCGGACGGTACGCGCATTCCTCTGTCGATCGTAGTGCGCAAGGACGTTCCCGAGGGGCCTGCTCCGACGCTGCTGTACGGCTACGGGTCCTACGAGGCGTCGATGGACCCGGCGTTCTCCGTGGCTCGGCTCTCGCTGCTGGACCGCGGGATCGTCTTCGTTGTCGCGCACGTTCGTGGTGGAGGCGAAATGGGGCGGCACTGGTACGAGAACGGCAAGACGCTGACGAAGATGAACACGTTCACCGACTTCGTCGCAGCGGCACAGCACCTGATCGATACGGGACGCACGTCGCCGAAACATCTTGTCGCCGACGGTGGCAGTGCGGGCGGACTGCTGATGGGCGCAGTGGCCAACCTGGCACCGGAGTTGTTCAACGGGATCCTCGCGAACGTACCGTTCGTCGACCCACTGACCTCGATCCTCGACCCGTCGCTGCCGCTCACCGTCATCGAGTGGGACGAGTGGGGTAATCCGTTGGCGGACAGGGAGGTGTACGAGTACATGAAGTCGTACAGCCCCTACGAGAACGTCGAGGCCAAGGACTATCCGTCGATTCTGGCGATCACTTCCATCAACGACACTCGCGTTCTGTACGTCGAGCCCGCCAAATGGGTTGCTGCACTGCGAGCGACGAAGACGGGTGACTCCGAGTTGCTCCTGAAGACCGAGATGAGCGCCGGCCACGGCGGTGTCAGTGGGCGGTACGAGAAGTGGAAGGAAGCGGCCTTCGAGTACGCCTGGATCGTGCAGCAGACCGGCGCTACGTAGGGCGTCCGGCTGTCCCGCCCCCGGGGCTCAGGGCGCGGAGCGCCTACCGCCACACATACCGCACCTGGGGGCGACCGGCCTTGCCGTACTCGGTGTTTCGAACAACCAGACCGTCGTCAGCGAGACGCTCCAGGTATCGCCATGCCGTCACCCGCGACACCCCGACCAGCTTGGCGGCCTCGGATGCATTCAGGCCTCCCGGTGCGTCTCGGACGATCGCGGTGACGCCGTCCATGGTTTGCGGCGCAATGCCTTTCGGCGTCGACAATCGCTCGTCCGCGGTGCGCAGATGTGACATTGCTCGGTCGATGTCACGTTGACTCGCGGCGTTCTCGCCCGCTGCCAGCGCATCGTGAAATTCGCTGTAGCGTTCGAGCTTGTCACGAAACGCGGCGAAGGTGAACGGCTTCAGCAGGTACAGCACAACACCGTGGGCGACCGCCGAACGCACCACCGACAGATCTCGCTCCGACGTGATCGCGATGACGTCGGGGCTCGGACGTAGCCCGCCGAGCGCAGCGGCGACGTCGATTCCGTTGGAGTCGGGCAGCCCGATGTCGAGCAGCACGAGGTCGATCGGTTCAGTGGCCTCACTTGCCGCTCGGAGCGCCGCGGATCCGGTGTGGACCATACCGGCGACGGTGAAGCCCGGCATGCGCTCGACGTAGGTGCGGTGCGCTTCGGCGATGAGTGGCTCGTCCTCGACGATCAGTACGCGGATCACGTCGTGGGCTCCGTAGGAATCGTCGCTGTCAGCACGGATCCGTACGTCACCTCGGACGTCAACGTCCCGCGATAGCGAGTCACGACCTGGGTGACGAGCGCGAGTCCGAGGCCGCGAGAGCCGGATTTGGTCGAGTATCCTCGCGTCAACGCGGTCTCGAGCACCTCGGTGGGCATTCCGGGACCGCTGTCCGACACACGGACCACTAGTTCGGACGTCGAGTCACGCACTGTTACTTCGACCCACGGCTGTTCGGACTCCTTCGACGCATCGATTGCATTGTCTATCAGATTGCCGACCAGCGTGACCAATTCGCGTGGAGTGACTATTCCTGCATGATCGAGCGCGGTGTCCTCGGTGATCGTCAATTCGACGCCTTGCTCTGCCGCCTGGCTCACCTTGCCGAGCAGTAGCGCGGCCAGTGCAGGCTCGTTCACCGCCCCCATCAACCTGTCGATGAGATGTTGCGACAGCTCGAGGTCCGCCGTCGCGAATGCCACTGCCTCCTGGGGACGGCCGAGCTCGACCATCGTGATGACCGCGTGGAGACGGTTTGCCGACTCGTGTGCCTGCGATCGCAAGGATTCGGCGAAGCTGCGCACCGAGTCGAGTTCGCCGATCATGCCCTGCAGTTCGGTTCGATCGCGAATGGTGAGGACGTCACCGAGCGTGCGTCCTTCCCACATCACCGGATCTTGGTTGACCACCAGGACCCTCGTGTCCGTCAAGTGCAGTTCACCACCGGAAGACATGTGCTGCAACGATTCCGGTAGATCTTCGCGACGGACCGGACCATCCGGAAGGTCGAGCAGGCGTCGGGCCTCGTCGTTGACGATCTCCGCGGTCCCGTTCTTCCCGAACACGAGCAGACCCTCACTGATGGAGTGGAGGACGGCGTCGTGATGCTCGTACATCGACCGCAGCTCATCCGGCGCCATCCCCAATGTCTGACGGCGCAATCTGCGGCTGAGGGCCACCGAACCGATCGCCGCGACGATGAAGGCCGCGAAGACGACGCCGATGATCAGCGGCAGACCCGAGACGAACTGGTCGCTTATCTTGTCTCGCGTCACGCCGGCCGACACGAGTCCGACGATGTCGCCGTTCACGTCGGTAACCGGGGTGACCGACCGTATCGACGGGCCGAGCGACCCGACGTATGTCTCGGTGAACGTCTCGCCTGCCAGCGCTCGGTCGATGTTGCCGCTGAACGGCTTGCCGATCAGGTCGACGGTCGTGTGCGTGAATCGGGTGCGGTCCGGCGCCATGACGACGATGAAGTCGACGCCCGTGATCATTCGAATTCGTTCGGTCTCCGGTTGCAGAACGGCACTCGGATTCTCGGATCGGATCGAGATCGGCGTCGACGGTTCGTTCGCGATACTCGCGGCTACTGCGATCACTTCGCGGCGCGTGGCTTCGTCGCTGTTGGTCCTCTCGTTGATGATCGTCAGCACACCACCGGCGAAGACGATCACGGCCATGACGATCAACTGCAGAACCAGAACCTGCCCTGCGACGCTCGTCGGGCGTTTTGCCACGTGCTGCCTCGTTTCGTGAACCTGCCGTGTGAACAGAATGAACGTATTCGTGACTGCCATCACGATCTCTACCAACATCGTCCCTTAGCAAGGCGTGATCCAACTCACTCCATAAGTCACAAAGGACGTAACCATGACTACCAGCATCGTTGCTGACGAGAACCGGAACCCGGCTCCCGAACCCAAGAAGAAGCGCGACAAGACCCACTGGCTCTACATCGCGGTGATCATCGCGGTCATCGCCGGCGTCATCGTCGGACTGGTGGCCAAAGATTTCGCCTCGGACCTGTCCATTCTCGGAACGCTGTTCGTCAGCTTGATCAAGATGATGATCAGCCCGGTCATCTTCTGCACCATCGTTCTTGGCATCGGTTCGGTGCGGGCCGCGGCGAGCGTCGGCCGAGTCGGTGGCCTTGCACTCGCCTACTTCATCGGTATGTCGACCATCGCGCTCGGCATCGGCATGGTCGTCGGCAACTTGATCAAGCCCGGTGACGGGCTGAACATCGAGCCGAACAGCGCGGGTGCGGAGTTGGCGGACAAGGCCCACGAGGCCGGCGGCACCATGGACTTCATCGCCGGGATCATTCCGGACACGTTGGTGTCGTCGCTCACGGCCGGTTCCGTCCTGCAGACTCTGTTCGTCGCCATCCTCGTCGGCTTCGCTCTGCAGGCGATGGGTAAGCAGGGTGAAGGCATCCTCAAGGGCATCGGAGGAGTGCAGAAGCTGGTGTTCCGCATCTTGACGATGATCCTGTGGCTCGCCCCGATCGGTGCGTTCGGCGCGATTGCAGGCGTGGTCGGTAAGACGGGGTTCGACGCCGTCATCCAGCTCGGCACCTTGATGCTGGCGTTCTACATCACCTGCTTCATCTTCGTCTTCTTCTTCCTCGGCCTGATCCTGAAGTTCGTCTCCGGCTTCTCGATCTTCAAGCTGGTCAAGTACCTGGCCCGTGAGTACCTGCTCATCGTCGCTACCAGCTCCTCCGAGTCGGCACTGCCGCGTCTGATCGCCAAGATGGAGCACGTCGGTGTCGAGCGCACCACCGTCGGAATCGTCGTCCCGACCGGCTACTCGTTCAACCTCGACGGCACCGCGATCTACCTGACGATGGCCTCCATCTTCATCGCCGACGCCATGAACATGCCGCTCTCGCTCGGCGAGCAGTTCTCGCTCCTGCTGTTCATGATCATCGCCTCCAAGGGCGCGGCGGGTGTCTCCGGAGCCGGCTTGGCGACGCTGGCCGGTGGATTGCAGAGCCACCGCCCCGAATTGCTCGACGGGGTCGGCCTCATCGTCGGGATCGACCGGTTCATGTCCGAGGCCCGTGCACTGACGAACTTCTCGGGCAACGCCGTCGCTACCCTGCTGGTCGGAACATGGACCAAGACCATCGACGCAGGCCGGGTGAACGAAGTCCTCAGCGGCAAGTTGCCGTTCGACGAGGAGACCATGGTCGACGACCACCTGCCGGAAGACGACAAGTACGTCGAACTGGAGAAGACCGCCGTCAAGGCGTAGTGCCCCACCTGGTGACGCGCACCCCCCGTCATCAGGTGTGTAGCAAAAGAGCGATCCTCGCACCATGAGGGTCGCTCTTTTGTGTTCTCGCATGCCGACTCACCACATGTCGGTACTCACAGGTAAGTTCAAGAAATGACTGAAGTCCAGAATATCGGCATCAATACGCTGGGCGGTGCGCCCACCTCGCTCGATGAGTATGCAGGCAGGGCGGTCCTGGTCGTCAATGTTGCCTCGAAGTGTGGATTGACCCCCCAGTACGCCACGCTCGAGAAGCTCGCCACCGACTACTCGGCGCAGGGTCTGTCGGTTATCGGCATCCCGTGCAACCAGTTCGGTGGACAGGAGCCGGGCACCGCGGAGGAGATCGAGACGTTCTGCTCCACCACCTACGGCGTCACCTTCCCGATGATGGAGAAAGTGGACGTCAACGGCGAAAACCGGCATCCGCTGTACGCCGAACTCACCAAAACCGAGGATGCCGACGGCACTGCGGGAGACATTCAGTGGAACTTCGAGAAGTTCCTCATCTCTCCGGACGGTGTGGTCACCAATCGATTCCGTCCGCGCACGGAACCGGATGCGCCCGAGGTCCTCGCTGCGATCGACAAGATCCTGCCGAAGGAAACTATCGCCGTTTAGACGCGATCAATTCTGCCGTCGAGCCTCGTTCACCCTGGTGTGCGAGGCTCGACGCATGTCTGGAGCATTGATCGTGTCGGTGAGCGGAATCAAGGACGACACTTGCGAGAACGCGGCGGAGTTCGCCCGTGAACTGGACAAGCGTGGCGTTGCGCTCTCGCTTCTCGTTGCGCCGAGGCTCAAAGACAAGTATCGCTTGACGCAGGACGAGAGCACTCAGGACTGGCTGCGGGGGCGTCGGGATCAGGGCGATGCAATCATCCTGCACGGCTACGACCAGGCCGCGACCAAGCGTCGTCGCGCGGAGTTCGCGACTCTGCCACGGCACGAAGCCCGACTTCGATTGATGGCCGCCGACCGCGTCATGGAGCAGACCGGGTTGCGTACACGGGTTTTCGCGGCGCCTCGGTGGATCGCCTCGCCCGGCGCTGTGTCGGCTCTGCCGGATGCCGGTTTCCGAATGATTGCCGGGGTGACCGCAATTCACGATCTCGAATCGGGTTCGCATGTGCGAGGCCGTGTTCTGGGAATCGGTGAGGGCTTCAAGGCCGAACCGTGGTGGTGTCGCGCCCTCGTGATCGGCGCAGGGCGCACCGCGCGCCGCGGTGGGTTGGTTCGTCTGGCCGTGAGCGCCAAGCAACTCGGCCGCTCCGGTCCGAAGCAAGCCATTCTCGACGCCATCGACCTCGCGCTGTACAGCGGAGCGACGCCCGGCGTGTACGAGCACGTCCGGAAGATCGGTCGGGCGGCCTAGCCGAAGGTTCGGCTCCGCCGCCAGTGGCGCGGTTAAGTGCACTCCGACGCGCTCGAACGTGCCACTGGGCAGGATGCCGCCCGTAACAGACCGTCAGGTCTGGACGATGTTTCCTCGGGACGTGCAAACGAACTCGAGGTGGCTCATGAAACGACTTCTGCTCGTGGGACTCGGTGCGACTGCCCTTGTGGCATGCGGAGACTCGGATGGAGGGACGGCAACGGCTGTCTCGGAATCGTCCGCTGCACCGGGGCAACAGAACGTCACCCAGACCATCGCGCCGTCGGTCGGAGCGCGACCGGACGTCAGCGATCAGATTCCAGCCCTCCCACCGCAGGTTCGGATCCCGACTGTTCCAGCTGCGGAACCGGAAGCTCTACCGGGGCCGCCAGTCGTGTGCCCGGGCATCGCGTCGCCCGTCGTGGCGGACGCAGTGGCGTCGTTACCGCCGTATTTCGACGACGCGCCGTGGGTTGCCTACGAGATGGGCGACCCGTGCGCGTCGTTCACCTGGGTTTCCGCGACGTCGGAGCGTGCGACGGCCAGCACCCCCGACCACCATCTCTTCTTCCACGACGGGGTCTACCTCGGTACGGCGACAGCCGAGCCGTACAGCTTCTCGTCGGTAGTGGACCAGACCTTCGACACCGTGACCGTGAGTTACCGCTGGCTCCTCGGCGACGAAGCTTTTGCCGCCCCTGAGGGCGGCCCGGTGGCCATCCGCTACCAGTGCAACGGTTCGCAGGTCACGATGCTCGACGCGCTGCCGCCCGAGGTCACCGGCTAGATCTGCACGCTCGTTTCCTCGTCGAACGTGCGGAACTCCGTGTTCTCGTCGGCCATGTCCTTGAATCGGCCGTAGTAGATGCCGCGCGCTTGCTCTGCGACGACGGCCTGGTGGATCGGGAAGGCCGTCCGGGGCGCCACGGCGCGGAGGAACTCGATCGTCTCCGACAGCTTCGACCACGGCGCGGCGGTAGGCAGCGCAAGAACGTCGACCTTCTGCTCGGGGACGAACAGCGAGTCACCCGGATGTAGGAGTTGACCGGGATTCTCCGGGGTACCGAGTAGGTAGCCAGTGTTGTCGATCACGGGCAGCTCGGGATGAATGACGGCGTGGGTGCCGCCCACGCCCGTCACCTGAATGCCGCCGACAGAGAAGACATCGCCCGCGTGAGTGGCCGTCCACCGTGTCCCGAGCTGTGACGCCGTCATCGGGTCGGCGTAGAGCGCTGCACTCGGATTGCCCTCCAGTAGAGCCGGAAGTCGTTCCAGGTCGACGTGATCCGGATGCTGGTGGGTGATGAGAATGGCGTCGAGATCGGTGATTCCGTCGAACCCGTGCGAAAAATTGCCGGGGTCGATGAGGACGGTCGTTCCGTTGAGTTCGACGAGTACACAGGAATGTCCGAAGTGAGTCAGCCGCATGCCTCCACAGTAAGCGCAGTTTCGCGCCTGCACGAGGTCCTGCGTAGACTCTCCACCTGCCGGTACCTATATCTCGAGGAGCTCCCACGTGGCCCGTGTTGTTGTCGACGTCATGCCCAAGGCCGAAATTCTCGACCCGCAGGGTCAGGCCATTGCAGGTGCGCTCGGACGTCTCGGCGTGGCCGGAGTGTCCGATGTCCGTCAGGGCAAGCGCTTCGAGCTCGAGGTCGACGACAGTGTCGACGACGCCGAACTCGAGAAGATCGCCGAGTCCCTGCTCGCCAACACGGTGATCGAGGACTGGAAGGTAACCCGTCTCTCATGAGTGCACGCATCGGTGTCATCACTTTTCCCGGGACTCTCGACGACGTCGACGCCTCCCGCGCAGTCACCCTCGCAGGCGGTGAGGCTGTCAGCCTGTGGCATGCCGACGCCGACTTGAAGAACGTCGACGCCATCGTCGTCCCCGGCGGGTTCTCCTACGGTGACTACCTGCGCGCAGGCGCCATCGCCCGGTTCGCTCCCGTCATGGAATCGGTCGTGAAAGCAGCCGAGGGCGGTATGCCGGTGCTCGGCATCTGCAACGGGTTTCAGGTCCTCTGCGAGGTCGGTTTGCTTCCAGGTGCACTGACTCGCAACGAAGGACTGCACTTCGTGTGCCGTGACCAGTGGTTGAAGGTCGAGAACAGCGGCACCGCGTGGTCTTCGCGCTACGAAACCGGTGCCGAGATTCTCATTCCGGTCAAGAACGCCGAGGGCCGTTTTCAGGCGTCGAAGGATGTGCTTGACGAGCTGGAAGGCGAAGGTCGCGTGGTTTTCCGCTACAGCGGAACCAATCCGAACGGATCCCAGCGAGACATCGCCGGCATCTCCTCGGCCAACGGGCGCGTCGTCGGACTCATGCCACACCCCGAGCACGCGACCGAGCCGCTCACCGGCCCCAGCGATGACGGCCTCGGCATCTTCTACTCGGCATTGGACGCAATCGTCTCCGCCTGATGTGTCGGTAGCTCGGATTAGTCTGCTGCTATGACCCTGACACTTGGCATGATCACGATGGATTCCTTGGACCCGGGCCCGCTTGCGCGGTGGTGGGCGGAGCAGACCGGCGGGGAGGTCGTCGAGGAGAACGAGGGCTGGTTCTACGTCGTCGCTCTCGCCTCGGCCCCGTGTCGGCTTGCGTTTCAGAGGGTCGACGATCCGACGCCGGGCAAGAATCGCATCCATCTGGATCTGACGACATCCGATCTGGACAGCGAACTCGCTCGACTCGTCGAAGCAGGTGCGTCGGAGAAAGAACAACACACGATGGGTGACTTCAGGTGGGTCACCCTGGCAGACCCGGACGGCAACGTCTTCTGTATTTCGGGTGCGCACTAGACCTCATCGGTCCGCGAGTTCGACGAGTGTGTCTGCGAAGACCCCGTTTGGCGTGATCTCCTCTCGATCGGACACTTGGCAAAATTCGCCGTTCCTCCAGAAGTACACCTCTTGTGACAGCGGGTTCGGGGTGTTTCTGGACAACATCTGTGCAAGAACGACCAAAAGCTCTGTTGCCCGAGTGATCTCGTCGAGATCACTCGGGCGGTAGTAGTCGATCTCGTACGCGTTCGGAATCGCGAACAGCACGCCGAACGGCGCCTCTCCCAGATGGTTTGCTATGAGGGTGGGCATGTCGGCAATCTTCGACGCCAGGTAGATCGAGTCGCCGCGCTGCACTTCGATGGCTATGCCGTCTTTGGTCATGGCTTCACAGGTGTCGAACGCCATCGCTCCGGTGTTTTCGCGGCCGAATGCCCACGCGGCCTTCATGTCTCGGTTCTTCAGATATCGATCCGACAGGGTCAGGGCGAGGTCCGGAAACGTCAGATTGAGTACCCGCCTCGGTGAATACGGAGTGTCCACCAGCGGCCGAGAGTATTGGAATTCTTCGATCTTCCGAAGGACGCCCAGGGGTGCAACGCGCTCGCGGAGCCGCATGTAGAACTCCTCGTCGGGAAGGCCGAGCACGTAGTCCGGGGCGCTGAGTTTCTGCGACTCCAGCATGACCGTCACGTGCGCTTCGATGATGTCGTCCCAATACCGGCGTTGCGCGTTTCGACACCGTTCGACCAGGTTGTCCAGTCCCATGTAGCCATCGGGGCCGGACTTCAAGGTCATGGCGTCGACCTTCGTCACCTTGACGCCGTGCCGATCGAACGCGGCGATCACCTTCCTGCGGATCAACGCGACGGTTGTTGCGTGCGAGGCCTGCTCGGCCAACGACTGTTCGAATTTCACTGTTCCCCCGAGGTTTGTGGCTTGGTTCTGTGCTCCTTGGTCTGTTCGACGCAGCGACTGACACAATGGTTCCCATGTCGTCCAACGCGTCTGCTGTCGGTCTGTGCAATTTCGTCGATGTGTCACCCTCGCCGTTCCATGTGTGTCGGACGGTGTCGGTGCAGCTCGAGGAGGTGGGATTCGTGCGCGTCGACGAGACCGACGCCTGGCCGACCGAGGCCGGGCGTTACTACCTCATTCGCGGCGGTTCCCTCGTCGCGTGGAGCACCGAAAGCTCTGGACCGTTCCGTATCATCGGCGGTCATACCGACAGTCCGAATTTGCGGGTCAAGCAGCATCCAGACCTCGAGTCCGCAGGGTGGCAGATGGTCGGGCTCGAGCCGTACGGCGGAGCGTGGCTCAACTCGTGGCTCGACCGCGATCTCGGCATTTCCGGTCGACTGAGCGTTCGTGACGGCAATGGCTTGCGTGAGGTTCTCGTCAAGGTCGACGAACCGATCCTTCGGGTACCCCAGTTGGCGATTCACCTGTCCGAGGACCGCAAAGGCGTCACTCTCGATCCGCAGCGCCACGTCAATGCCGTCTGGGGAGTGGGGAATTCGCCCCGATCGTTCCTGGGATACGTCGCCGAACGTGAAGGAGTCGACCCCTCGGCAGTGTTGGGGTGGGAACTGATGACGCACGATCTCGCTCCGAGCGCAGTGGTCGGAGTCGAGTCCGAATTGGTCAGTGCGCCGCGGCTGGACAATCAGGGGACCTGCTACGCCGGAACTCAGGCTTTGATTGCGGCAGTGGAGAATCCGACCGCGGTGACGCCTGTCCTCGCGCTGTTCGATCACGAGGAAGTCGGCAGTATGTCCGACCGGGGGGCATTCTCGGATCTGTTGAACACGGTGCTCGAGCGCATCGTTCTCGGACGTGGCGGCGGGCGCGAGGACTTTCTGCGAACCATGGCCGGTTCCGTCTGCGCATCCGGGGACATGGCACACGCGACGCATCCGAACTATCCGGACCGGCACGAGCCCTCCCATCGCATCGAACTTGGCGGTGGACCGGTGCTCAAGGTGAACCAGAATCTAAGGTATGCAACGGATTCCGCCGGTGCGGGTGCGTTCGCGCTGGCCTGTGATCAGGCGAACGTGCCGCTGCAGAGGTACGTCCACCGAGCCGATCTGCCCTGCGGGTCGACGATCGGACCGATCACCGCGTCACGCACGGGGTTGTCGACCGTCGACGTCGGCGCCGCTCAGTTGGCGATGCACAGTTCGCGCGAGCTGATGGGGGCGTCGGACGTCGCTGCGTACGCCGATGCGCTCGGGGCTTTCCTTGCGCCTGCGGTGTAGCTAGCACCTGTTTTGCCGACCTTGGACCCCCTCTAGCTTCCGAGTAGGGGTCCACGCTCGGCAAAAAGCGTCCTAGCTCGACACCTGAGGCTCCAACCGCAGGCACGCATCGGCCGCGAGCCAGAACAGCTGCTCGCGGACGCTGCCGGCCTTGGTCCAGCCGCGGTGCTCCCAGTCGGCGGCCAACGAATCACCCGCGTACAGCAGCTGCGCAAATCGCACTCCGCGGTACTGCGCGACCGCGCAGAACGCCGACGCCTCCATGTCGACCGTCAAGCACCCCTCCTCGACGCGCCGCGACACCCGGCTGCGGGTCTCGCGGTACAGCGCATCGGTCGTCCACGATCGGCCCGTGACATGATCGATACCGGCCTCGGTCAGCACCTGCTGTAGTACCGTCACCCCGTCGGGGTCGGCGTCGACGACACGTCCCGGCGCCAGGTAGTGGAACGAGGTGCCCTCGTCGCGAACTGCACTGTCGACAACCATGACGTGGCCCATCCCGAGCTGATCGGTCAACGCTCCAGCGCCGCCGACAGCCACGAATTCCGAGCACCCGAGCGCGATGGCTTCTTCGAGAAACAGCGCTGCAAGGGGTGCGCCGACGCCTGGATGGAACACCGCGAGCCGCTCGCCGCCGCGCTCGATCTCGTACACAGGATGCTCACCGTGCTCGGATCGCAGGATCGACAACACTCGCGCTCGTCCCTGACCGGCTATGGATTCGATCACTTCGGCAAAGAAGCACACGACGGCCTTGCTGGGGATATCGACACCCTTGACCACCATCTGAGGCGTCAGGACGCCCGGAAACGCCAGATCGTTCTCCGTCAATGCAATGTCCACGAGGGTATGTTCGCATGCTCATTTTGGGGCCTGTCACCCTGCACGGATAGACTCCCACTGGCATTTCGCTCCAGGAAGGGACCCCACTCCTCGTGTCCGCTAGCTCAGCAAAGACCGACACTGTTTCGATCGCTACTGCTACGCCCGATGTGGCGCAGCCGTACCGAGAACTCGGACTCAAGGACGACGAGTATGCCCGTATCAGGGAGATCCTCGGCCGTCGCCCCACCGACGCCGAGCTGGCGATGTACTCGGTCATGTGGAGCGAGCACTGCTCGTACAAGTCCTCGAAGGTCCACCTGAAGTATTTCGGTGAGACCACGACCGACGAGATGCGCACGTCCATGCTCGCAGGTATCGGCGAGAACGCGGGCGTCGTCGACGTCGGCGACGGGTGGGCCGTCACGTTCAAGGTCGAAAGCCACAATCACCCGTCGTACGTCGAGCCCTACCAGGGCGCCGCGACCGGTGTCGGCGGCATCGTCCGCGACATCATGGCCATGGGTGCACGCCCGATTGCGGTGATGGACCAGCTGCGTTTCGGTGCTGCGGACGCGCCCGACACCCGACGCGTACTCGAAGGCATCGTGCGGGGTGTCGGCGGGTACGGAAACTCCCTCGGCCTCCCCAACGTCGGCGGCGAGACGGTGTTCGACGCCTCCTACGCCGGCAACCCGTTGCTCAACGCACTGTGTGCAGGTGTCATGCGCGTCGAGGACATGCACCTTGCGTTCGCGTCGGGCGTGGGCAACAAGATCATCCTGTTCGGCGCTCGCACGGGTCTCGACGGCATCGGCGGCGTGTCCGTCCTGGCCTCGGAGACCTTCGACGGTGACGAGACGGGAGGGGGCCGGAAGAAGCTTCCGGCGGTTCAGGTCGGGGACCCCTTCACCGAGAAGGTGCTCATCGAAGCCTGCCTCGAGCTGTACTCCAACAAGCTCGTCGTCGGCATCCAGGATCTGGGCGGCGCCGGCTTGTCCTGTGCCACTTCGGAACTCGCGTCCGCAGGCAGTGGCGGCATGCACATCACGCTCGAGCAGGTGCCGATGCGCGCCACCGGTATGACGCCCGCCGAGGTGCTGTCGAGCGAATCCCAGGAGCGTATGTGCGCCGTGGTGACGCCGGACAACGTCGAGAAGTTCATGGCTGTCTGCAAGAAATGGGATGTGCTCGCGACGGTCATCGGAGAGGTCACCGACGGTGACAACCTCGAGATCACCTGGCACGGCGAGACGGTCGTCGACGTCCCGCCGAAGACCGTTGCGCACGACGGCCCGGTCTACTCGCGTCCCGTGCAGCGTCCGGCTACGCAGGACGCGCTCGTTGCGAACACCACGGCCTCGTTGAAGCGGCCCGGGACCGCCGACGAGCTCAAAGCGACGCTGCTGAAGATGATCGGCTCGCCACAGCTGTGCAGCCGCAAGTTCATCACCGAACAGTACGACCGCTATGTCCGCGGGAATACCGTGCTTGCCGAGAACGCTGATGCCGGAGTGATTCGGATCGACGAGAAGACGGGCCGCGGAATCGCGCTCGCCACAGACGCATCCGGTCGCTACACGGCCCTCGACCCATACCAGGGTGCCCAGCTCGCGTTGGCCGAGGCGTTCCGCAACGTTTCCGTCACCGGCGCGACGCCGAAAGCCGTCACCAACTGCCTCAACTTCGGATCGCCCGAGGACCCGGGCGTCATGTGGCAGTTCCAGCAGGCTGTTCGCGGCCTCGCCGACGGCTGCGTCACGCTCGGTATCCCGGTCACCGGCGGAAACGTCAGCTTCTACAACCAGACCGGTTCCGAACCCATCCTTCCGACGCCGGTGGTCGGCGTCCTCGGAGTCATCGACGACGTGCATCGACGCATTCCGACGGGCCTCGGTCTGGAACCGGGCGAAACGTTGATTCTGCTCGGGGACACCCACGACGAGTTCGACGGCTCCATCTGGGCGCAGGTGGAGCACGATCACCTCGGTGGAGTTCCGCCGAGAGTCGACCTGGCTCGCGAGCAGTTGCTCTCCGACATTTTGTTGGCAGGATCACGCGACGGTCTCGTCAGCGCCGCCCACGACCTGTCCGAAGGTGGTTTGGCGCAGGCCGTCGTCGAGGCCGCCTTGGCCGGCGAAACCGGTTGCCGCATTTTGCTTCCCGAAGGTGCGGACCCGTTCGTCATGTTGTTCTCCGAGTCCTCCGGTCGCGTTCTCGTTGCTGTCCCGCGCACCGAGGAGACTCGGTTCACCGGCATGTGCACCGCCCGTGGTCTGCCGTGGACGCGCATCGGCGTTGTCGACGAAGGCTCGGACGAGATCGAGGTACAGGGTCAGTTCGCGGTCAAGATGACCGAACTCCGTGACACCTTCGAGAGCACACTTCCCAGACTTTTCGGGTAGGTCTATGTCCAGGGGAGAGGCTTCGGAAGCCCCGGAGGCGTCGGACACCCCGGACAACCCGGAGGCGTCCGGCGCCGGTACCGACACGGTCGAGCACGAGCACAGGAACCACCGGCATGCGCTCGAGTTCGCCGTACCCTCTCCCGACAAGCATCCCTTCGTCATGTGGCTGTGGGGGCTGCTTCAGCTCGACTTCACCGGTATCGCGTTCGGCGCTCTGTTCTTCTGTTGGTCTCTGACTCCGTCGCTGCTGCCGCGAGATTGGTTGTTTCAGGGGCTGATCGGCGGCATCAATGCCGCTATCGGGTACGGCTTCGGCGTCGCAGTGGGTTGGTCGGTGCGCCGATGGTTCCTCGCAGGCAAGTCGTGGTGGCCGCTACCGAGGAGGGTCGAACTGTGGATCAAGTTCGCCATCCCTCCGGTGGCGACGATCGCAGCTCTGTACATGCTCTTCCTGTCTGCGGGTTGGCAACGAGAGTTAGCCGAACTGATGGATGCCGAGGGCACGACGACTACCGGGTACTTCCGTACCGGTGTTCTCAGCATTGTTGTCGGTACGCTGTCGATCTCGGCGACGCGTGTGCTGCGAGATCTGGTTCGTTTCGTGGCCCGTCAGATCAACCGGGTCGTCAAGATGCCGCGCGAGGTCGCCAACGTCATCGGTGTGGTGCTGGTCGTGGTGCTCGTCATCGCACTCGTGCAGGGCGTACTGCTGCGTGCTGTCTCGGACGTCACCAACTCCGTTTTCAGCTTGCAGAACAACGAAACTCGCGAGGGCGTAGAACAACCGATGCAGCCCGAACGTTCGGGTAGTCCACAATCGTTGGCGCCGTGGGACACGCTCGGGTTCGAGGGTCGCAATTTCGTCTCCAGCGGACTCAGCGCCGAGGAGATATCCGACGGGCTCGGCAGGCCTGCGCTCGAGCCGATTCGTGCATACGCCGGTCTGGAAACCGCTCGAACACAAAATGATCGGCTCGACATCGTCGTGCGGGAACTCGAACGAACCGGCGCATTCGAGCGACAAGCCCTGGTTGTCGTCCCCACCACCGGCACCGGATGGGTCAACCCGACCGCGATCGAAGCGGAAGAGTTGATGTTCGGCGGCGATGTCGCCACCGTCGCCGCGCAGTATTCGTACCTACCGAGTTGGATATCGTTCCTCGCCGAGCGCGAAAAAGCCGCGGAAGCCGGACAAGCGCTGATCGACAAGGTTCGCGCGCGCTGGCTGCAGGAACCGGAGGACACCCGTCCGCGCCTGTACGTGTACGGCGAAAGCCTCGGCACCCAATCCGGTGAGGGTGCGTTCGACGGACTGGCCGAGATCCGCGACAGCGTCGACGGTGTCCTGTGGGTCGGCCCACCGAACGCGAACCGGCTGTGGGGGCAATTCGTCACCCGCCGGGATCCCGGCAGCCCCGAGGTTCGACCCGTCTATGCCGATGGCCTCGTCGTCCGATTCGCCGACAATTCGTCGGGTATCCCGCCCGAGGGTGAGCCGTGGCTGAGCCCGCGAGTCCTGTACGTCCAACACGCGTCGGACCCGGTGGTGTGGTGGTCACCCGATCTGCTGTTCTCCCGCCCCGACTGGCTGTCCGAGGCTCCGGGACCGGATCGCCTGCCGGACATGCGCTGGTTCCCGATCGTCACGTTCTGGCAGGTCGCCGCCGACCTCACGAACGCTGCGGGAGTCCCCGACGGGCACGGGCACAACTACGGAACGCTCGTGCTCGACGGCTGGGTCGCGATCGCCGCACCGGAAGGTTGGACGGCCGAGGACACCGAGAAGGTTCGCGCCGTCATGGATGAGTACGCGGGCCGGGACGGTCCGGAGAAGTGAGGCCGCTCGTTCTTGGGGCCGTGACGACGGCGTGGAGCACAGTGCTCCTTCCTGCGCAGCGTCTCACCGACCGCCGCCGAGCGGTGGTCAACTCCGGCTTCGGGATCGGATTGACCTGCGCCAGTGGACTCACAGCTGTCGAACTGGGGCTCACTCGCTGGCGAAGCGGACTGTGGTGGGGCCTCGGGGCTGCAGCGGTGCCCGTCGTGGGTGCTGCGGTAGTCGTCTCCGTCCCGGCTCTGGCACAACGTGTACGGCCGTCGGACGACGATCTCGCCGAGTGGGTGCTGCTGCGGATACCCGTCGGGACGGTTCTCGCCGAGGAGCTGGCGTTTCGCAGCGTCTTCGACGCGGTGTCGCCCACGTTGTCGCCGATCTTCTTCGGGCTGTGGCACATTCACCCGGCTCGAGCGGCCGGAGATTCGGTGCTGGGGACCGTCGTCGGCACTGCCCTGGCGGGATGGGTGTTCTCGTGGCTGCGTCGGCGAAGCGGCAGTGTGCTGGCGCCCGCTCTGCTGCACTATGCGGTGAATGCGTCGGGAGCGGTGTTGGCTGCGCGACGCACCCGCCCTGCATCCACAGTTCTAGGCTGATCGGCATGGCTCCGAGCAAGACCGTCACCCCCGAACAAGTCCGAGCGGCCGTGCTCGCCGTCGCGGACTGGGTGCGCGACGGCAAACGCGACGCCCCGCCCCGCGCCGTCCTCGCGGATGCCGTTCGCACCACCGCCCGCACGCTCGCGCAGGTCGCGCCCGGTTCGAGCGTGGAGGTGCGCGTGCCGCCGTTCGTCGCAGTCCAGTGCATACCCGGACCGCGTCACACCCGTGGGACGCCGCCGAACGTCGTCGAGACCGATGCGCGCACCTGGCTCGAGGTCGCCACGGGAGTCAGAGCGTTCGAGGACGCACTGAAAGACGGGTCGATCACCGCGTCGGGAAGCCGCGCGAGCGAAGTGGGGCATTGGCTGCCGATCCTTCGTGCCTGAGCCACATGGACAGCAGATGTCCGACTCGGGAATGGAAGAACGCCCACGATGCGTTGCTACGCCCTGACGGCCCGTAGACTAGGCCGTGCCCCCCGCCCCGGCCCCCTTAGGGAGCAGTGCTGTGACCTCTGCCGATGTATCGGTATCAAGTCCAAATCTTCTGCTAGGCAAACCCGTGGACGAACCCGAGAACGAGCCTCGTGAAGAGTGTGGCGTCTTCGGTGTTTGGGCTCCGGGGGAGGATGTGGCGAAGCTCTCGTATTACGGACTTTATGCCCTGCAGCACAGGGGACAGGAAGCTGCGGGTATTGCAGTATCCGACGGTTCGCAGGTGTTGGTCTTCAAGGATCTCGGCCTGGTCAGCCAGGTGTTCGACGAGCAGACTCTCGGCGCGATGCCGGGGCATGTCGCTATCGGACACTGCCGCTACTCCACCAGCGGCTCGGTCACCTGGGAGAATGCGCAACCGATCTTCCGCACCACCAAAGCGGGGACGGGTATCGCCCTCGGACACAACGGCAACCTGGTCAACTTCGCCGAACTCGCGACGCGTGCCCGCGAGCAGGGACTCATCAGTGACCGTCTGCAGGGCAACGGCACGTCGGATTCCGATGTAGTGGCAGCCCTTCTGGCGCACAAGGCGGCCGACTGCACCATCGAGCAAGCCGCGATGGAACTCCTGCCGACGCTGAAGGGCGCTTTCTGTCTCACGTTCATGGACGAGCACACCCTCTATGCCGCGCGTGACCCGCACGGGGTTCGCCCGCTGTGTCTCGGGCGTCTCGACCGCGGTTGGGTGGTCGCCAGCGAGACTGCCGCGCTCGACATCGTCGGCGCTGCGTACGTCCGCGACATCGAACCGGGCGAGCTGCTCGCGATCGACGCCGACGGAGTTCGCTCCTCGCGGTTCTCCGCGCCCGAGCCGAAGGGGTGCGTGTTCGAGTACGTCTACCTCGCGCGTCCGGACAGTGTCATCGCCGGACGGTCGGTGCACTCCACTCGTGTCGAGATCGGTCGGCGGCTCGCCAAGGAGCACCCCGCCGAGGGAGATCTCGTCATTCCTGTGCCGGAGTCCGGTACGCCCGCGGCCGTGGGCTTCGCGCAGGGCTCGGGGATTCCCTACGGCCAGGGTTTGATGAAGAACGCTTACGTCGGACGTACCTTCATCCAGCCGTCGCAGACCATTCGTCAGCTCGGCATCAGACTCAAGCTCAATCCTCTCAAAGAGGTCATTCGCGGCAAAAGGCTCGTGGTCGTGGATGATTCGATCGTCCGCGGAAATACTCAGCGCGCGCTCATCCGCATGTTGCGTGAAGCCGGTGCATTGGAGATACACGTCCGCATCGCGTCTCCGCCGGTACGGTGGCCGTGCTTCTACGGCATCGACTTCGCTTCTCCCGCAGAGTTGATCGCAAACGGTGTCGACTCCGAGGACGGCATCCTCGAAGGGGTGCGGCAAGCGATCGGAGCCGATTCGCTCGGGTACATCTCGACCGAGGGCATGATCGCGGCATCGGAGCAGCCTGAATCTCGGCTGTGCACAGCCTGTTTCACCGGCAAGTACCCCATCGAACTTCCCGCGGACAATGCGCTGGGCAAGCACGTTCTCGAAGGGATGCTCGCGACCGCAGCCGGTCAGCCCTCTGAGTCCACCAACGCCAACGTGAGTGCACTCAGCCGGCCGTAGGGCGATTGTGCCCGAAGCAGCGATTCCGGCGGTCCGTGGCGCTCCGCGCCAGTGGCGCGGTTAAGTGTGTCCTGGCGCACTCAGTCGTGCCACTGGCGACGGAGTCGCCGCGCCGTATTCCGGCTCCGGTACCGTTAGAGCGCAATTGCGTGCAGACAACGCGCAACCCGAAAACGAGTACAAGGGCTGGAGCCGCATGACCGAGGAAACCCGACCACCCCGCGCAACCTCCTCGGGTGGTGCTTCCTACGCCGCGGCAGGTGTCGACATCGCCGCAGGTGATCGGGCGGTCGAGCTGTTCGCGCCGCTCGCGAAGAAGGCATCCCGCCCCGAGGTCATGGGCGGACTCGGCGGCTTCGCCGGACTGTTCGCGCTCAAGGGCGACTACCGCGAGCCGATCCTGGCCGCATCGACGGACGGCGTCGGGACCAAGGTTGCCGTCGCGCAGGCCCTCGGTAAGCACGACACCCTCGGCCTCGACCTCGTCGCGATGGTCGTCGACGATCTTGTCGTCTGCGGCGCGGAGCCACTGTTCCTGCAGGATTACATCGCTGTCGGACGGGTCGTCCCGGAGATGGTCGCCGAGCTCGTCAAAGGCATCGCTGAGGGTTGCATCATCGCCGGATGTGCATTGCTGGGTGGCGAGACCGCTGAGCATCCCGGCCTGATGGCAGACGGTGACTACGACCTCTCGGCCACCGGAGTCGGCGTCGTGGAGGCGGACGCAGTGCTCGGACCCGATCGTGTGCGCCCGGGCGACGTCGTCATCGCAATGGGCTCCTCGGGCCTGCACTCCAATGGTTACTCGCTTGCCCGCAAGGTCCTGCTCGAGATCAACCACATGGACCTGGGAAGTCACGTCGAAGAGTTCGGTCGCACCCTGGGCGAGGAGCTGCTCGAGCCGACGAAGATCTACGCCAAGGACTGCCTTGCGCTCGCCGCGGAAACCGACGTGCGGACGTTCTGTCACGTCACCGGCGGTGGACTTGCGAACAACCTCGGACGGGTCATGCCTGTGGGTCTGGTCGCCGAACTGGACCGCACCACGTGGAGTCCGGCACCGGTGTTCTCGCTCATCGCGCAGCGCGGACGCGTCGAGCGCGCCGAGATGGAGCAGACGTTCAACATGGGCGTCGGAATGGTCGCCATCGTCGCTCCCGAGGATGTCGATCGCGCTCTCGCCGTGCTGACGGCTCGCCACATCGATTGCTGGACCCTTGGAACGGTCAAGAAGTCGACGGACAAGACTGCCACCACAGAACGTGCGCTGCTCGTGGGCAACCATCCGCGATTCTGAGTAGAACAGACACGAATGAGGGGGAGCCGCTGTGCGGCTCCCCCTCATTCGTGTCTATCGCTTGTCAGCGTCGCCAGTCCTCGTATTCATCTTCTTCGACGCGGGAATAGCCGTCCGCGTCAGAAGAAGAGATGCCGCCCGAGGTGATACCGCCACGGTGGGAGTTGGACGAACCACCGGAGAGCTCTCTTTGCAGACTCTCCAAGTCCGTTGTCGGCGAGCTGTACTTGAGCTCACGAGCGACCTTTGTCTGCTTTGCCTTAGCCCTGCCTCGGCCCATGGCGTTGCCCCCTCGCGGACTTGCGGGGCGGCCTGGGGAAATTTGGGCGCCCCGTTAGATTTGGTATTTCTTCCTGGCACACACTCTAGCGCGCGAATCGCTCAGATGCTCATACGGAGTCCGTGTCGGTCGCTGTTCGGTTGCTCTCAGTACCCTTTACCAGCACAAATACCCATTGCTAAGGTAACGATTTCGACTCATGCAGGTCTTCTCAGCGCAGCCCTCGCGTCCCGTGCGACTTTCACCGGCAGTTTCGCGTCTTCGAGAAGCCGCGTCAACCCCGACTTGTTGGTGCCCCGGAAGAGGTCCCTGACGGTGACTCCGTGCGTCGGAACGTGGCCGACGACGATCGGTGCCCCGCGTTCGACTGTGCCCGGCTTCACCACCCGCAAGTAGGCGCCCACATCCCCCTGCTCCGTGAACCGTTTGACCCAACCGGATTCGCCGACCCAGCGAGCGAACGTCCCGCACGGCGTCCGCGCGACGGTCACTTCCAGCACTACGTCGCCGACGTGCCAGCGCGAGCCGACGACGGCGTCGGTAACCGGTACGCCGGAGGTCCTGAGATTCTCACCGAACCAGCCTGATCGAATGTCGCGGCCCAGTTCCGATGCCCACCGCTGGGCCTCGGCTTCGTCGTAGGCGTACACGGCTTGGTCGACGCCACCGTGGAACGTGGTATCGCTGCTGTGATCGCCGGCAAGACCGAGCTCGTGGACGTCGACGGGACCGTCCACCGGCCTCTTGTCGATGGCACTGTTCACGACCCCACGTCGGCCCAGCGGAACATCGGCGTGCACGACGCACACGGCCTCGACCCGTCCCGTCACCGGCCGCGCAACCGGTCGACGGCAGCCCGACCCGCCTGAACGTCGTCGTAGCTCGGAACCGAGTCCGGGTCGATCGATGCGGCGCACGGCCCGGCGGCGAGTTCGGTGTCGGTCGGGACGGTGCGTTTGATCAGGGCAAGAGCAACAGGGCCCAGCTCGAAATGATCGATGACGGTGCCGAGTCGACCGACCGTACGTCCTGCCGCGGTCACCGGGTCACCGGTGACCGGCCTGCCGTCTGCGGAACCATCGAGATGCAGTAGAACGAGGTGCCGAGGCGGCCGACCGAGGTTGTGCACCCGCGACACCGTCTCCTGGCCGCGGTAGCACCCCTTCTCGAGGTGTACCGCTCCGAGTTCGGCGACGCCGCCGATCCACCGGACCTCGTGCGGGATGGTCTTCTCGTCGGTGTCGATGCCGACGCGGGGTCGGATGGATTCGACGCGGAGAGCGTCGTACGTCCACGTTCCGGCAGGTGTGGCGCCGGCGTCGCGCAGCCGGGTGAACCACTCGGTCAGCGCGGCGCGGGGGACCAGCAGGTCGAAAGCAGTCGGGCCCGGCCATGGCATCCGTCGGACGAAACCGCCGCCCTCGAGCGCGATGGCGTCGTACACCTCGGCCGGTACGGTGACACCGACCGATCCGAGGATCCGGGCCGACTCGGCTCCCAGCATGCTCACGACGGCGAGTTCGCTGCCCTCCCGAGGTTCGGCCTTGGACCAGAACACCATTTTCTTCAGAAACGACAGAAGATCGGGGCCCGACGTGGCTTCGGTGTCGATCCACGTCACACCGTCCAGGTCGGTCTGGACGAAGTGGTGCTCGACGCGTCCATTGACGTCCAACGACAGGTTCTCGGCGGATCGTCCGTCGGGAAGGTCGGAGACGAGCTGACTGGAGATGGTGTTGAGCCATGTGAGTCGTTCCTCGCCGCTGATCGCGATGACGAAGCGGTTCGAGCGGTCGATGATCGCTGCTGACGATGTCGCGTCGCGCTGCTCACCGAACGGGTTGCCGTAATGCCAGGCGACAGCGCTGTCGGCGGTGTCTTCCGGTGACGGCACAGCGCCGGGGAGAGTGAGAAGCGGGCTCGGACTGATCACGGCGGAATCGGACACGACTCCATAGTAGGAGCACCGTTGGATACCCCCGGTCGCCGGCGGTACCTGATCGACGATTTACGTGTGCGCAATACGTCCGATACCGTCTCGCGATTCGTCGGATCTAGTTTCGTGAACGTGAAAATCATGGGTCACCCGGCAGCGCAGATCGGTCTCGCTGCAGTCGGAGGAATCGTATTCGGTCTTGTGGTCGGCGACTGGGCCGCCAACCTGAAATTCATCGGCGATCTGTTCATCCGGCTGATCCAGATGTCGATCGTTCCGCTGGTGATGGCGTCGGTGATCGTGGCAACCGGATCCATGTCCGGCACGGGCACCGGCAAGATCGCGTTGCGGACCTTCAAGTGGATGCTCGGCTTCTCCGTCGTTGCTGCCGTCTTGGCGTGGTTGCTCAGCACCCTCATCAAGCCCGGCGCCGGCATGGTCTTCAGTCAGTCCCTCGACCCCAGTCTCGAGGAATCGGCCAGTGAGGCGTTGGGCTGGCAGGACACGCTGCTGAACTTCGTCTCGACCAACATCTTCAGCGCGATGTCGACAGCGACGATGGTGCCTATCATCGTCTTCTCGCTGCTCTTCGGGATTGCACTGCGAAGTCATATCAACAAGACCGGCGACACCGGAGTACTCACGTTCATCGATCAGATCCAGCAGATCGTGCTGACGATGATCCGTCTGGTGATGCTCATCGCGCCAGTCGGTGTGTTCTGTCTGCTCGCCGCTCTCGCCGGTGATGTCGGTGTCTCCGTCGTCTCGACTGCACTGAGCTACCTGGGGACCACTCTCCTCGGCGTCCTCATCCTGTTCGTTCTGTTCGTGGTGGTCGTGACCGTTCGCACCCGGCTGGACCCCCGGAAATTGCCGGGCAAGCTCACCGAACAGACAGCGATCGCAGTGACCACCACGAGTTCGGCAGTCACGTTCCCGACGGTTCTCAAGAACACCGTGGAGAAGGTCGGCGTCAGTCAGAAGGTCGCGAACTTCACACTCTCGATCGGGTTGACGATGGGCTCGTACGGAGCGGTCCTCAACTACATGATCGTGGTCATGTTCCTCGCGCAGGCCGGCGACATAAGTTTGAGTTTCGGTCAGATCGCCCTTGGGATGGGTCTGGCGATCCTGCTGAACATGGGCACCATCACGGTGCCCGGTGGGTTCCCGGTCGTCGCGATGTTCCTCGCGACGTCGTTGGATCTGCCGTTCGAGGCGGTTGGCCTGCTGATCGCTGTCGACTGGTTCGCGGGGATCTTCCGTACCTTCCTCAACGTCAACGGCGACACGTTCGTCGCGATGCTGGTGGCCAATGCCGACGACGAGATCGACCGCGACGTGTACAACGGCACGAAGACGGTCGTCGCAGAGGAGATCGATCTCGACGAGTACCGCGACGTCATGGCCCAAGCGGATCGGGCCGACTGACCTCGCTGCTCTAGTGTGGCGGCATGTCCGAACGCGTAGTAGTCACCCTCGACGGGCAGGTTCACGACGCAGACACGCCGCTTCTGTATGCAGACGATCTGGCGGCAGTGCGCGGCGACGGAATCTTCGAGACGATTCTGGTACGCGGTGGTGCGCCGTGCACCGTCGAACTGCATCTGGAACGACTGCAAGCGTCGGCGCGGGCCCTGGACCTTCCGGCGCCCGATCCGGACGAGTGGCGTCTGGTGATAGGACTCGCCGTCGACGAATGGACGCGGACGTCCGAGGACGAGGGGGTCCTGCGTCTAGTACTGAGTCGCGGGCGTGAAAGCGGCGGCGAACCTACCGGCTACGCGACGGTGGGTCCGCTGCACGAGCGCGTAGCCAAGGCACGGACCGAGGGCGTGGCGGCGATCACCCTCGAGCGCGGGTATTCGGTGGACTTCGCGGCCAAGGCGCCCTGGCAGCTGCTCGGCGCGAAGACTTTGTCGTACGCAACGAACATGGCGGCACTGCGCCACGCGGCGCGTCAAGGCGCCGACGACGTGATCTTCACCAGCAGTGAGGGGCGAGTCCTGGAAGGGCCGCGGTCGACGGTGGTGATCGCCCGGGGTAAGACTCTCATCACACCTCCCGCCGATCATGGCATTCTCCCCGGCACGACGGTGGATGCCTTGTTCCGCGTTGCTGCCGACAAGGGATACACCTGCGAGCGCTCCGATGTGTTCCCGGCAGATCTCATTGCGGCAGATGGTGTTTGGCTGATCTCGAGTATCACGCTTGCGGCTCGGGTGGTCTCGCTGAACGGCGTTGTGCTCGGTACGCCTGCCGTCGCCGACGAGGTCCGCTCGATGGTCGATGTGGCGGTCGAGACGATCGGCGACGAGACGAGCACCGGTTGAACTACTACTACACGTAGTAGTACTCTCGAACTCGCTGCGGCAAGCCCTTGCGCAGCGGTAACGCACCGTTACCTTCCCGCGGGGCCGAGAGTTCGGAGTAGCCATGGACGCCTTGGACGTCTCGAGGTGGCAGTTCGGCATCACCACCGTCTACCACTTCATCCTCGTTCCGCTGACGATCGGCCTTGCGCCGATGATCGCCGCCATGCAGACGATGTGGGTCATCACCAAGAAGGACTCCTGGTACCGGCTCACCAAGTTCTTCGGCAAGCTCTTCCTGATCAACTTCGCTCTCGGTGTGGCCACCGGAATCGTGCAGGAATTCCAGTTCGGAATGAACTGGAGCGAATACTCCCGGTTCGTGGGGGACGTCTTCGGCGCACCGCTCGCGCTGGAGGGGCTCGTCGCATTCTTCCTCGAATCGACGTTCCTCGGGTTGTGGATCTTCGGGTGGAATCGGCTTCCGAAACTTGTTCACCTGGCGACGATCTGGCTGGTGGCGATCGGCGTCAATGCCTCCGCGTACTTCATCATTGCCGCCAATTCCTGGATGCAGCATCCCGTCGGCGCCCGGTACAACCCCGAGACCGGCCGCGCGGAACTGACGAGCATCTGGGAGTTGATGACCAACAGCACTGCACTGGCGGCATTCCCGCACGCCGTTGCCGGCGCATTCCTGACGGCGGCCACGTTCGTCGCCGGAATCTCGGGTTGGTGGATGGTGCGAGAGTCACGCCGGGGCAAGCAGACGGACTCGCGCAGTATGTTCCGACCGGCTGCACGGATGTCGTTCGTGGTGATGATCGTTGCCGGCGCAGCGCTCGCGATCACCGGTGACATCCAGGGCAAGCTGATGTTCGAGCAGCAACCGATGAAGATGGCATCGGCAGAATCGCTGTGCGACACCGAAACCGGGGCAGCGTTCTCGCTGCTGACGGTCGGCACGCACAACAACTGCGAGTCCGTGAGCCACTTGATCTCGATTCCGGGCCTGACCTCGTTCCTCGCCGAGAACGACTTCGACGCGACAGTGCAGGGCGTCAATCAGCTGCAGGAGCAGTACGAGCAGCAATTCGGACCAGGCAACTACAAGCCGAACCTGTTCGTCACCTACTGGGCGTTCCGCATGATGATCGGCCTCGCAGCCGGATCGGCGCTGCTGGCCCTCGCGGGGCTGTGGGTGACGAGGGGTGGCAGAATCCCCGACCAACGATGGTTCGCGTGGCTCAGCCTCGCAGCCATCCCGACGCCCTTCCTGGCCAACAGTGCAGGCTGGATCTTCACCGAGATGGGCCGCCAACCATGGGTCGTGGCACCCAATCTCAACGGAATCGACCAGATCAGACTCACCGTCGACCAAGGGGTATCCGATCATCCCGTGACGTTGGTAGTCGCCTCGCTAATTACGTTCACCCTGATCTACGCGGCCCTCGGCGGCGTCTGGTTCTTCCTCCTCCGCCGATACGTGATCGAGGGGCCGCTCGAGCACGACGCGCACCCGCACGCGGCGGATGAGTCGGACGACGATGAGACCACGCAACTTTCGTTCGCGTACTGAGGAAGAAGACCATGGGACTTCAAGAATTCTGGTTCGTCGCGATAGCGGTTCTGTTCACCGGATACTTCGTACTCGAAGGATTCGATTTCGGCGTCGGGATGCTGATGCCGGTGTTCGGTCGGCACGCTGACCCGGAGATGGGCGAAAAGCGTCGTCGCGCGGTGCTGAACACCATCGGCCCGGTGTGGGACGGGAACGAGGTGTGGCTCATCACCGCAGGTGGAGCGCTGTTCGCCGCGTTTCCCGAGTGGTATGCGACGCTCTTCTCGGGCTTCTACATTCCGCTGCTGCTCATCCTCGTGGCACTGATTCTGCGTATCTGCGCCATCGAATACCGCGGAAAGATCGACAACCCGGTGTGGCGTCGACGCTGCGACATCGGCATCGGGATCGGATCCTGGGTCCCGGCGGTGTTGTGGGGTGTTGCATTCGCCAATATCGTCAGTGGGGTGGCGATCGACGAGAACAAGAAGGTCACAGCGGGCTTCTTCGACCTGCTCGGACCGTACGCGCTGCTCGGTGGTGTGACGTTGGCGCTGGTATTCGCGCTGCACGGAGCAGTGTTCATCGCACTCAAGACCTCCGGCGACGTCCACGAAGATGCCGTGAAAATGGCTGTGCGGCTTTCGATTCCAGCGGTCTTGGTAGGCGGCGGATTCGCAGTGTGGACGCAGCTCGCCTACGGCACGTCGTGGACGTGGATCATGGTCGCGCTCGCTGCAGTGTCGCTTGTCGCCGTCGTCGCGCTCACCGCGCGGGTCCGTGAGGGGTGGGCATTCTTGTTCACGTCGATTGCGATCATCTCCGTCGTCGTACTGCTGTTCGGCTCGCTGTTTCCGGATGTCATGCCCTCCACCACCGACGCCGCCTACAGTCTCACCATCGAGAATGCGTCGTCGAGTCCGTACACGCTGAAGGTGATGACGTGGGCCGCCGCGTTCATGGCACCGGTCGTCATCGGCTACCAGGCGTGGACGTATTGGGTGTTCCGCAAGCGCATCTCGACCACGCATATTCCGGATTCGATCGGATTGTCGCTCGGCCGCCCCAAGTGACCACCACCGAGCGAACGTCACGCGGACCAGTCGACCCACGGCTGTGGCGCTACTCGCGGTCGGCTCGCCGTTATCTGGTACTGATTGTCGTTCTTGCACTGATCGATACCGCAGCGATCATCGTCACCGCGGTGACCCTCGGCACAGTGCTGGCGGGCGTCATTACCTCGGACGCGCGTTCGGTCTCGGACTGGTCGATGCAACTGTGGATACTGTTCGGGGCCATCACTGTTCGTACCGTCGCGTCGTGGGCGCAATCGAGATACGGCCACCGTGCTGCGTCCAGGGTCGTCGAGGAACTCGAGAACGAGGTCCTCGCGGTGGCGTCGAACATGGATCCGCGGGATCTCGACGCCGAGCGGGAGTCCATTGCCACCGTCGTCACTCGGGCGCTCGCAGGCCTGGCGCCGTATCTGACCGGGTATGTTCCCTCGCTGGTCCTGGCCGCAACGCTCACACCTCTGACGCTCGTGGTGATCGTGACGCAGGATCTGACGTCGGCGCTGATCATCTTCTTCACGTTGCCTCTGATTCCGATCTTCATGATCCTGATCGGCTTGTTGACCAGGGGACGAGCCGAGAAAACACTGGAGTCGATGACGCGGTTGTCGGCGCAGCTGTTGGACTTGTTGGCCGGATTGCCGACGCTTCGTGCTCTGGGGCGTGAGCGGGGACCGGCGGTCCGCGTACGGGCGCTCGGAGATGCACATCGGCGCGCGACGATGAAGGCGTTGAAGATCGCATTCTTGTCCTCGATGGTCCTGGAACTACTTGCGACACTGTGTGTTGCACTCGTCGCGGTGAGTATCGGATTGCGGCTGGTGTTCGGCGACATGGCGCTCGAAGCTGGGATCATCGCGCTCGTCCTGGCGCCGGAGGTGTATGTCCCACTTCGACGCGTCGGGGCGCAGTTCCATGCGGCCGAGGATGGTGTCGCGGCGGCCGACCAGGCATTCGGGATCCTGGATCGTCCTCGGTATGTACCGGATGGAACGGGCATCGTCGACGCACGGGGAGCAACGATCACGCTGAGGTCCATCTCGGCTGACGCGCGCAGCGGAAGTGCTCCACATCGTCTCGACGCGGTGCTCGCTCCCGGTGCCGTGACCGTGCTGGCGGGGCCGAACGGCGCAGGAAAGACGACGGCGTTGAACGTGCTGCTGGGTCTGACGGCCGCGAGCGAGGGGACTGTCACGATCGGCGGCACCGACCTTGCAGATGTGGACCTTGTTTCGTGGTGGTCCCAGGTCGCCTGGTTGCCGCAGCGTCCTTTGCTCTTGCCGGGGACCCTCGATGACAACCTCGTACTCACCGGCACTCGGCCCGACGCCCGAATTCTCGAACGAATCTGCACAGCAACGGGATTCGATGAGGTACTGGACGAGCTTCCGTTCGGCTGGCAGACGGCGGTCGGATCCGGAGGAGTAGGACTGTCCCTGGGTCAGCTCCAGCGTCTCGCGTTGGTGCGTGTCCTGAGTTCGTCCGCGCCCGTGGTGCTGCTCGACGAGCCGACCGCCCACCTCGACGACGCAGCCGAAGCGCGTGTAATCGGTGCGATCCGGGCGCTTGCCGAGCAGGGCCGCACGGTGATCATGGTGGGACATCGACCTGCGGTGCTCGCAGCCGCAGACACTATCGTGGAAGTGAGCGCGCGTCATGTTCACTGATCTGCGGCGCGCGCTCGGATTGTTCGAGCTTCGACCTGGCCGAGTTGCCGTTGCGACCCTCGCCGGCGTCGCCACGCTCGGTAGCGCGCTGACGCTGGCTGCGGTATCGGCGTGGTTGATCACGCGAGCGTGGCAGATGCCGCCGGTCCTCGACCTCACGGTTGCGGTCGTGGCAGTGCGCGCTCTCGGAATTTCTCGTGGAGTCTTCCGTTATCTGGAGCGGCTTGCTACGCACGACACTGCATTGCGCGGAATGACGTCCGCACGAACTCGCCTGTACGAACGCCTCGCCGACGGACCCCCGGCCGCAACACTGACGCTCCGCCGCGGTGATCTGATGGCCAGGGCGGGCGCCGACGTCGATGCGCTGGGTGACGTGGTGGTGCGCGCGATCGTGCCGATCTGTGTGTCGGTGATCATGATGGTCGCTGCGGTGGCGTTGGTGGCATTCGTATCGCCCGCGGCTGCACTGATTCTGTTCCTGGCTTTGCTGCTGGCTGGTGTGATTGCCCCTGTTCTCGCGGGGCGGGCAGCGCGCATCGCCGAGACCGAGGGCGCGACGGCCCGTGCCGAGTTCTCCGAAGCGGCGGTTCGTGCTCTCGATCATGGGGCGGAGCTTCGGGTCGCGGGCCGACTCGACGACACCCTCGGCGAGGCCGCAGCGGCCAACCGTTCCTCGGTGACGTCGCGGGATCGTGCTGCACTGCCTGGTGCTTTCGCCGATGCCGCGCTGCCGTTGTCGATCGGGGCGTCGGTGCTCGGATCCTTGCTCGTCGGGATCTCGTTGTACGGCCCGACCGGGGGTACCGAAGGTGGGATGACGCCGATGGCCCTGGCCATCATCGTGCTCGTCCCGCTGGCTGCGTTCGAGGCGACTTCGGTGTTGCCTGCCGCAGCCGTGGCGCTGACGAGGGCTCGGGTGGCGGCGACACGCATTGTCGGGCTGCTCGACGCGGCCCAGTGGCACGGAAAAGCGCATCAGGGTGAACTCAACCGTGCCACTACGACGGAGCCGGCCGGTGAGGTCGTGGCGGAGCCGTTGGATATCCCAGCGGGGAGCCGGATAGCCATCGTCGGGCCGAGTGGGGCGGGAAAGACGACCTTGCTGATGGGCCTCGCCGGCCTGATTCCGTCGGCGCAGCATGTCGACGGCGCACTGTTCTTCGCCGAGGATGCGCATCTCTTCGATACTTCGATCCTGGAGAATCTGCGGGTCGCTCGCGGTGACGCCTCTGTCGACGAAGCCCGTGATGCGCTCGCGACGGTGGGGCTGGGGGAGTGGGTTGCGGAGCTTCCCGAGGGTGTCGACACGACGCTCATCGGGGGCGCTCGTGCCGTCTCGGGAGGTCAACGACGACGGCTCCTTCTGGCTCGGGCAGTGCTGTCCAGCGCACCGGTTCTGCTGTTGGACGAACCGACGGAACACCTCGACGAGCACAGCGGTGCCGAGCTTCTCAGGCGCCTGCTCGACCGGGACGGCGGAGTGGTCGAGCGGGACCGAACGGTCGTGCTCGTGACCCATCGACTACCCGCCGACACCCTCGCTGACCAGGTGATCGACTTCGGAATTTCGCTACCGGCGGAACGGTCGAATAATCCTTTGCGGACCCACGAATCTCGGCGTACTTTGTCGAGTACACGAGAGAGGAGGTGGTCTGAAGTTGATGAACTCTAGGACGCGTGAGGTGGCTGCCAGCTAGCCGCTACCGCTGACGGATTCACACCCGCGCGAGCGGCGAGCGAATCCCCGGCAGCTACCCGGCCCCCGAGCCCTCGGTCCGTCCGACCGAGACCTGACAAGTCAGGAATGGCTCGGGGGCCGTTCGCATGTGCCCGTTGGCAGTCGATGTAGCGGGTGTCAGCCGATGTAGCGAGTGAGTCGCGCAGACAGGCGGGGCGCAAGTTCGCCGTCGGCACCGATGCGCTCCTCGACGTAGGCCAGGTCGGCACCCTCGACGATCCCGTACAGCCGTTTGGCGCCGCCGACCAGTGCGCCCGAGGTAGATCGAATCACGACGTCGGTTGCGAGTTCCCACGAGGATTGATTGAGTGCGTGGCCGTAGTACAGCTCGACAAGTCCGGTGCTGTGCGTCAGCAGGAGCTCGAGGACCTCTTCGTTCTCGCTACCTTTTTCGCCGTCTCCGCCACTGACACGCCAGAATCCGACCTCGCGGAGGTCAGGGTGGGCGTAGTTGCCGTCCGAGTCCAGGCGCCACGAGCGAGACTCCCAGCCGAGATAGGCGCCGCCATCGTGTGTCACGACGATCTGCTGCCCGAACGCGTATTCCACTCCAGTCTCGGGATCGCGACCTTCGCCGTTGCCTCGCCAAACGCCGACCAACGGCAGCAGCGCAAGCAGTGCGGGATTCAGATCGGGGCCGAGCCGGAGGTTCGCTGTGTCCTCGGGGTGCGGGAGATCGGGAAGAATCGGAACATTGCGCCCCGAGGTGGATGCGAACTTCTCGGCGGCCTCGGCAATCGCGTCGTTGGCGGACCGAGTGCCGTCCGGTTCGTCGGCGGCGCGTTCACTCACGATTCGTCGGTGACCAAGCGGTAGACGACGTACAGCGAGAACGCGATGATGGCGACTGCGGCGAGCGCAAGCAGGACCTCGAAGAAGATGACCACGTCGCTGAGTTTAGACCCAGAGGGCCCGCGGCTGGAAATCGGTCTGCCAGAAGCACACCGCGATTGTGACGTGTCCCAGGATTTGGTCGCACGAGTGATCGGAACGCAGCATTCTGGGTCTACAGAACGCATTCGACACGGTACTTTCTCCAAGAAGCGTCGGACTGGGGGTCGATCGAGTCCGACGCTGCTGTGCGTTCGAAAGTTACAGGCTTGGGGAAGGATCCGTTGATGCCGCGCAATTTTCGTGCTGGCTCGTTTCTGTCCGTATTCGTGACGATGGCAGCAGCATTGCTGCTGGTGGTGCCTGGCGCAGCGTCTGCGGCGCCGGGTACGGGGTCTGCGGACTCCGAGTCTTCGGACAGTGGTTCTGCGGGGACCGGCTCCTCGGACGGACCCAACATCGATCCGAACAACTACGCCCAGGACTGCCCCGACGTTCTGATGCTCGCGGTTTCCGGTGCGACGGACTCCGACGCCGATCGCGATCCATTGAACGAGGAGCCCCGCTCGGTGGCATCCAACTGGGTGGGAAATGTCACACTTCCGATCGGTCAGGTCAATGCCGACAGCCCCGGCTCGGTCGGGTGGCTCTACGTGCCGTATCCGTCGACCTATGGCGTCGGTCTACTGGCCGATGTCGAGACGTATCAGCAGTCGGTCGCGGACGGCATAGCCTCCACCAACCGCTTGCTCGACGAGTACAAGACGAAGTGCGGCGACGACACGAAGTTCGTTCTGCTCGGCTACAGCGTCGGTGCCGAGGTCGTCGAGCGGGTTGCGATGGAACTCGGCCACCGCGACCCGAACGCCCTCGTGACCGGCGACGACTTTGCCGGCGTCATGATGATCGGCGACCCGTACCGTCCGGCAGGTGCCCCGAACTTCGACGAGCCAGGCCCGTCGCGCGGCGGTTTCCAATCTCGGACGCCGAAGGACTACGGGACACTGAACGACAAGGTGACGTGGTCGTGTCGGCCATACGACCTGGCATGCGACGCTCCGGACAACATCGTCGCGTTGCAACTCGCCTTGGGCATTCTGGGGCAGATGCGATTGACGGTTCTGAACCCGGTTCAGACTGTCGCGGATTTCGCCCGCGCAGTCACCTCGATCGCGACGCGTGCCATCGTCGATATCGTCACGAACAAGAACTGGCTCGAATCGGACGAGACGCTCCTCGAGGTTCTTCTGAAGGTCTCGGATCAGCTCTACGAGGTCGACGAACAGAAAGCCTGGGAGCAGCTGACCCCGGACCAGCTGCTCGCCGACCTCAACTGGGCCATGGGTCCGGGTGCGGGCAAGGTTCGCGAAAAATTGCACGAAGAAGGCGTCGGACTCGTGGAGAACAACAAGGGCATCGTCGACGTCGTCGTCGAGCCGTACATCTTCATCGGGTTCCTCCAGCACCTTCTGTACTGGAACAACAATCCCGGTGACGGTCGGGAGTGGGAGAGCGAAAAGATCGTCGCCTGGGTGACAGATCTGGCACAGACCGAGCGGGAGAACAACGACGCCGACCTCGCTCCCACCGAGGCGCCTCCGGTCGATGGGCAGCCGTCTGAGCCGAGCCCTCTGGCTGTGCCGGAACCCGGGACCGTCACGCGCGACAGCGATCTCGGAGCGTTCCTGGAGTCGCTCGGGATCGTGCCCCCGGGTGTCTTTCCGCCGCAGTACTCGACGGTTCCCGAACAGACCCAGCAACCGTCGACCGAGATCGTCCCGGAGGCGGCCCAGGGCTGAGCGCTTCGTGGTCGCGCAGGTTGCAACGTGCGCGTACAAGCCCAGGATTGCAGCGAACGGCTCATTCGGTCACCTCGTCGGCTGAACGCGCAGGTTGCAGCGAGCGCGCAGGTTGCAACGCGCGCGTGGGCTGGAAGGTGCGCGTACAGCCCAGGATTGCAGCGAACGGCTCATTCGGTCACCTCGTCGGCTGAACCCTCAGAACACGAAGAACCCCGTACCTCTCGGTGCGGGGTTCTTCGGTGTACAGCTGAAAGTCAGACTCCGACGGTCACATTCGCCGAATGGATGCCTGCGCCTTCGGGGGTGATGTCGGCCTGGCCGTTGCCCGACGCCGACAGCGCGCGCAGCGTCCAGGTGCCCGGTGCGGCGAAGAAGCGGAAATCGCCGGTACCGGATGCCACGACCTCTGCCGTGAACTCGCCGGTGCCGTCGAGCAGACGCACGAATGCGCCGGCTACGGGCTCACCGTCGGTTGCGAGGACGCGGCCGGTGATGACCGTTTCCTTCTCGACGTCGACTCCTGCGGGAATGCTCTGACCTTGAACGGGTGCACCACACATAATCAGTGGACCTCCAACTCGATGGGTGCTCCGACGAGGGAGCCGTACTCGACCCAGCTGCCGTCGTAGTTCTTCACGTCCGACTTGCCGAGCAGTTCCTTGAGGACGAACCACGTGTGGCTCGAGCGCTCGCCGATGCGGCAGTAGGCGATGGTCGCCTTGCCGTCGTCGTAGCCCTTGTCCTTGTAGAGAGCTTCGAGGGCGTCGTCGTCCTTGAACGTGCCGTCCTCGTTGGCCGTGGTGCTCCACGGAATGTTGATGGCGCTGGGGACGTGCCCGCGCTGTTGTGCCTGCTCCTGCGGAAGGTGCGCGGGAGCGAGAATCTTGCCGGAGAACTCGTCGGGTGAACGGACGTCGACCAGGTTCTTGTTTCCGATGGCGTCGATGACCTCGTCGCGGAACGCGCGGATCGACAGGTCGGGAGCCTCGGCGTGGTACTGCGTCGCCTCGCGGGTCACGACGTCCTTCGAGAGGGGGCGTCCGTCGAGCTCCCACTTCTTGCGGCCACCGTCGACGAGCTTGACGTCCTTGTGTCCGTACAGCTTGAAGTACCAGTAGGCGTACGCCGCGAACCAATTGTTGTTTCCGCCGTAGAGAACGATGGTGTCGTCGTTGGCGATGCCCTTGGACGAGAGCAGATCGGAGAACTGCTCCTGGTTCAGGAAGTCGCGGCGGACCGCGTCCTGGAGGTCTTTGCGCCAGTCGAGCTTCACGGCGCCTTCGATGTGACCGCCGTCGTAGGCGCTTGCGTCTTCGTCGACCTCGATGAAGACGGTCTTGGGGGCGTTCAGGTTCTGCTCGGCCCAGTCGGCAGAGACCAGGACGTCGGAGCGAGCCATGGGTTTCCTTTCGATCTTTTCTGTACTTCGGTGAGTGGTGGGTCGAGCGATCAGGCGCGTGCGGATTGTGTCCGCAGCCGCGCCACGAGGGGGTAGATCTGGCAGCCGAGGCAGAATGCGAACGCGGCGTTCAAGAAGGCCGCGAACAGTGCGAAGCCGGTGGCGACAGTGCCGACGACGGGGGCTCCGAGCGCGAAACCGAGAACGCCGACAGCAGCGAACACGAAGCCGACCAGCTGGGCGAACTTCAGTGGTGCGACCGGCTCACGTTCGGACGTCGGCGCAAGTCGCGGTGCCACGAAAGTGGCGAAGATCGTGCCGTAGGGACTGTTGCGTGGCCCACGAACGGCGCCGATCGCGAAGGCCACGGCCTGTGCAGCGAGGAGAACGCCGGCCGCGGTGGTGGCGAACGTGGACAGAACGAGAACGGCGGCGAGTACGGCCGTGGTGATCCACGCGGCGAAGCGTGGGCCCCGTACATCGACCTGGGAAACTGACGGTGCGGTGTCTATGGACATCGTGAGTGAATGCTCCTGCGTCGGGGAGTGCAGCTACTGCGAACGGCAACGAATTTGCACGTTCATCGGTGATCTCGGCTCGGGTCCTGACGGACTCAGCGGCCTACCTGCGCACGATGGCGCGGCGGCATGAACGGATCAGCAGCAGCGACAGCAACAACCGCCCAGACGGCACAGGTCAACCGTGCGGCGACTGGTGAGCAACAGCTCTTGGCGGGACAACACATCGAGCATCCTACCGGAGAAGTCGGACCAGCAGAAACTACGGGTTCACCAGGGCGGAACGGAGTGCTTCGGCTTTCGGAACTCCGGAGATGCGTGCCCTCTCGACGAGACCCGCGCCGAGGACGAACGTTGTCGGCAAGGACATGACGTTCATCGCACGGGCGAGTTCGGGATTCGCATCGATGTCCAGCTCGAGGTCGACCGGTCCTTCGAGGTCGCTCAGGACCTGGCCCACTACACGTCGGACTGCAGCGCACGGACCGCACCAGTCCGCCGAGAAGTGCAGCACCACAGGCGCGTCGAGTGGGGCGCCCGCAGTGAGAAGCAGTGCGCGCAGCTCGGGCGAACCTGCGGATTCGGACACGCGCACCTTTCCGGCGCGGGAGCGGTACACAATCCCGAATGCTGTGGCCGCTACCAGAACGACGAGCAAAACTGTGATTCCGATCATGGCGCTTCGATCTGCTCCAGGTCGATTACCACGTTCTCGGCATTGCCCTCGATGACGATCTGGGAACCCTCCGCATAGACATCGGTCGGGAGCACTCCGAACGGGAGCGTCTGTTTGTCGATGGTCTTGGTGAACAGCCCGAGCACCGTCGGCTTCGCGAAATCGGGAATCGTGAAGTCGGCATTTCCCTCGGGTCCGAAGTAGAAATCGCTGGCAACGATGTCCACGCTGTCTCCGTCGAGGATCAAATCGGCCTGGACGCTCACTTCCGTACGAATCGGTCCGACCGGCACAGTTCCGGTCAGAACGACGCCACCGTTCGTGGTCATCCCCGAGCCTCCCGACCCGCCCGTGCCATCGGACTTGTCAGCCGGGGGAGCGGACACCTGCAGGTCGACGATGTCCAGGAACCGACCGAGATCTGTCGCTTCGATGCGCACGCGGCCGTCGAGTTCGTCGACGGGCACTGCGTTCACGGATCCCTCGACGAGGTCCGAAAGGGGTACCGCGACGCCACGAAGGTTGGCTTCGATCGTGGTCGAACCCACATAGTCGTTGGGCACATCCTGCGCTCGTATCTCGACGTTCTGATACTTGCCGTCTGCGGCCTGGGTCAGGAAAGGGAAGCCGTGAACGATGACCTGTGGATCGGACGACAGATCACCGCCGTCACGAATCGCGCGAGATACGCGGTACTCCGAGTACGCCGCAGCCCCGAAATCCACGACGAGGGCCAGAGCCGCCAGGCTCACGAGTCCGATGATCAGTTTGCGCATGACGACCATTGTGACCGATGGCGTCGGGACTTCACTCTCTGCAGCCGGGTCGTTCCGCGGGCTTCACTCTCTGCAGCAGGGTCGTTCCGCAGGCTTCACTCTCTGCAGCAGGGTCGTTCCGCAGGCTTCACTCTCGCGAGTCGGGCACGGCGACGGGCGGTCGACCCTGAAGACACGCTAGTCTGATTGCTTGAACAAGCAGTCGACCTCGCCGGAGGAACCGACGTGACAGCGGTACGAATGGAGGCCGAGTGGAACTCCTGCTTCTGACCTCCGACCCTAACCCGGAGGCGGTCCTACCGTCCCTTGCACTTCTCGCGCATCATGTCCGGCCCGCACCTACCGAGGTGTCCTCGCTTCTCGAAGCAGGTTCTGCGGACATTGCGCTGGTGGATGCGCGCACGGATCTTGCTGCAGCGCGCGGACTATGTCGTCTTCTCGGTAGCACCGGCTCGGCAATTCCGGTCGTCGCGGTGCTCACCGAAGGTGGTCTCGTCGCAGTCAACTCCGAATGGGGTCTCGACGACATCCTGCTGCCGGGCACCGGTCCGGCCGAGCTCGACGCACGATTGCGATTGCTTGTCGGGCGGTCCGGAGGCGTTGCCAGCCCTGAAGCGTCCGGGAAAATCACTCTCGGCGAACTGGTCATCGACGAGGGCACGTACACGGCGCGTCTTCGTGGTCGCCCGCTCGACCTCACCTACAAAGAGTTCGAGCTGCTCAAGTACCTCGCTCAGCACGCAGGCCGGGTGTTCACTCGCGCGCAGCTGCTGCAGGAGGTCTGGGGTTACGACTTCTTCGGTGGCACCCGAACTGTCGACGTCCACGTCCGTCGCTTGCGGGCGAAGCTGGGCAGCGAATACGAATCCCTCATCGGGACTGTGCGCAACGTCGGCTACAAAGCAGTTCGGCCGAGTCGCAGTGCGAAGGGCGGGCCCGTTCAGGCCGACGGTGACGATGACCTGGACGGTCCTGACACCGACGGCGTCGAATTCAGTTCTTTGGGCGGCGCGACCCATGGAAGCAAGAACTGACCGACGATGACTGTCTCGTTCGATATCTCCCGGCTCGACCCTGCCGCGATCACGCCGACTGTGGCCCAGCAGATCCGTTCCATCGTGGTGCGTGCCACCGAGGTGGACGGCACTGCGCCGCTGTCCGAGCAGGCGGTGAAAGCGGTCTCATCTGGCAATGAGGTGACACATCTCGTAGCCACGAGCGGATCGGCGATCGTCGGTTATGCGGGGGTCGCCGCTGGCACGCCGTCGATGGCGGAGGTCGTCGTCGATCCCGAGTTTCGCAGGCGCGGTACCGGAAGGTTGCTCGTCGAGCGAGCGCTGTCCGAAGGCGGAACCGGCGCACGAGTCTGGGCGCACGGCAATCTCGCACCGGCGCAGGCGGTGGCGAACGCACTCGGATTGGAGATCGCGCGCGAGTTGTTGCAGATGCGGCGTCCGCTCGGAGCACCCGAACTTCCCGACGTCGTCGTTCAGGACGGCATCTCGCTTCGCACTTACCGAGGGCACCAGGACGACGCGGAGTTGTTGCGCGTCAACAACTCTGCATTCTCCTGGCATCCGGAGCAGGGTGGGTGGACGGAGAAGGACATCGCCGAGCGTCGAGATGAAGCGTGGTTCGATCCGGCCGGTGTGTTCCTCGCCTTCGAAGAGGGGACGGACACACTCCTCGGCTTCCACTGGACCAAAGTGCACCCTGCCGAAGCAGGCGAGAACGAGATCGGTGAGGTCTACGTAGTCGGCATCGATCCGCAGGCTCAGGGGCGCGGGCTCGGTCGGATTCTGACGCTCGCCGGGCTGCACTATCTGCGGAACCGCGGGCTCGGGGACGTTCTGCTCTACGTCGAGGCCGACAATGCGGCCGCTGTCCATACCTACGAACGGCTCGGTTTCACACGTTTTCACGTCGACGCCGCGTACACCCGTTGCTAAATCGGACATTCTGACCACGCTGTTCATCTTCCGTTCACCCTTGTGGGGGCAGCCGTCAACCGGCTGCCCTTACCTTTTCCACTGGGTGGCGCCGACGCTGCCCGGTGCGAGGGTCATCTCGAGGCCGGCACCTTTATCTTCGTCGTTCGAAGGCTCCGCTTTCGGACAACGAACACGGCACAAGATTCCTCGGAGGAAACAGGTGAAGCTCAAGCGCAGCGCGTCTCTCATAGGCGCAGTAGCGATCGGCGCGATGATGCTGACCGCATGCGGCAGCGATTCGAACGTGGAAACGGTCGGCGCGGAAGATTCGGCCGCGACATGCGAAGGCAAGTCGCCCCTCACGGGTGAAGGTTCGTCCGCCCAGCAGAACGCAATGTCCAACTTCACATCGGTCTACTCGAGCGTTTGCGCCGGCAAGTCCGTCGAATACACGACCAGTGGCTCCGGAAACGGTCGGACGCAGTTCGTCGCAGGCCTCGTCGACTTCGCAGGCTCCGACTCTGCCATCAAGGAAGCCCAGGCCGCCGAGGCAGCCGTGCGTTGCGATAACAACCCGGCGTGGAACCTGCCGCTCGTCTTCGGGCCCGTGGCAGTGGCGTACAACCTCGAGGGCGTCGACAGCCTCGTGCTGACCCCCGACGTGACCGCGAAGATGTTCACCGGTGCCATCACGACTTGGAACGATCCGGCAATCGCGGCGTTGAACGAGGGCGTCGACCTGCCCGACACTGCAGTCACCCCGGTCTACCGATCCGACTCCTCGGGTACCAGTGACAACTTCCAGCGGTTCCTGTCCCAGGCAGCACCAGAGTCCTGGACCCTCGATCACAGCTCCGACTGGGCCGGTGGCATCGGCGAGGGCGCAAACGGTTCGTCCGGTGTCGCACAGGCAGTTGCGGCAACCCCAGGCTCGGTCACCTATGTCGAGTTCGGCTTCGTCGAGCAGGAAGGCCTGAGCGCCGCCAACGTCGACTTCGGCAACGGACCGGTGGAGCTCACCAACGAGACCGCCGCCGCAGCGATCGACGCAACGACGTTCAGTGGTGAGGGCAACGACCTCGTCATCGACATCGACGCTCTGTACGCCAGCAACGAAGCCGAGACCTACCCGTTGGTTCTCGCAACGTACGAGATCGTCTGCTCGGCAGGCTACGACGCCGACACCTCGGCAGCAGTCAAGTCGTTCCTGCTCAGTGCAGCCAACGAAGGACAGCAGGGCCTCGAAGAAGCAGGCTACGTCCCGCTTCCCGAGAACTTCAAAGAGCGCTTGGTCACTGCGATCAACGCCATCGCCTGATTCAATGAGACGAGATCCTTCTTCGACGCCTCGGCCTGAGTGCTGCGGCGTCGAGGCAGGACCCCCGTCGTCAACCACCACACGAGAGACGTGAGCGGTATGAGCGACACCCACTCGATCACCGGCGTTCCATCCGCGGCGAGCATCTCCGCGGGCGGCGCGCCGCGGAACACGGAAGAACCCACGCAATTGTCGGACAAAAACGCCAAGGGCGGCACTGTTACTCGCCCTGGTGACAGGATCTTCTCCACCCTCGCCACGGGCTCGGGTGTCTTCATCATCGTCCTTATTGCCTCGATCGGAGCGTTCTTGTTGTGGCGGGCGATCCCGTCGCTGCGGAACAACACGGTCAACTTCCTCACCTACAACGGGCAGTGGAACACTTCGGACACCGCAGCAATGGTGTTCGGTATCCGCGACCTCTTTCTGGTGACGGCGACTGTCTCGATCTTCGCTCTGATCCTGGCGATGCCGGTGGCGCTCGGGATCGCCATCTATCTGACGAACTATGCGCCGAAGAGGGTCGCGGGGCCGCTCGGCTACGTCATCGACCTCCTTGCGGCAGTGCCGTCGATCGTGTTCGGACTGTGGGGCCTGTACGTTCTGGCGCCTGCCATCAGCCCGTTCGCGGAGTGGCTCAACGCCAATCTCGGGTGGTTCCCGCTGTTCGCGACCGGCTCGGTCTCGATCGCGGGTGGCGGCACCATCTTCACCGGCGGCATCGTGCTCGCAGTCATGATCCTGCCGATCATCGCCGCGGTCACCCGCGAGGTCTTCGTCCAGACTCCGAGAGGGCAGATCGAAGCGGCTCTCGCTCTGGGTGCCACCCGCTGGGAAGTAGTCCGCACGACGGTCATACCGTTCGGCAAGTCCGGCTTCGTCAGCGGCTCGATGCTAGGGCTCGGTCGCGCTCTCGGTGAGACCATCGCGCTGTACATCATTATTCGTAGCGTCCAGTCGAGCTTCGGTTGGACACTGTTCGACGGCGGTAGCACTTTCGCCACCAAGATCGCCCTCGCGGCAGGCGAGTTCAACAATCAGCTGCAGGCCGGCGCGTACATCGCCGCAGGCTTGGTCCTGTTCGTCCTCACCTTCGTGGTCAACGCAAGTGCCCGCGCCGCGATCGCCGGAAAGAAGGCATAGGCCATGACCGCAACCATGGACCGCCCGGTCAAGGAACCGACCTTTCAGGGCGTCAGCGTTCGTCGCAAAATCTCGAACAACGCAGCAACCGTTCTTGTCAGTCTCGCTGTGTTGGTCGCACTCGTTCCGCTCGTCTGGGTTTTGTTCACGGTCGTCTCTCGCGGTATCAGCGCGGTAGTCGAACCGGCGTGGTGGCAGAACTCGCAGGCCGGCATCACTCAGTTCATCGCGGGTGGAGGTGCCTACCACGCGATCATCGGCACGCTGACACAAGGTTTGTTCTGTGCATTGATCTCCATCCCGATTGGCATCTTCGTCGCCATCTACCTCGTCGAGTACGGCGTCGGGACTCGTCTCGCCCGCCTGACGACGTTCATGGTTGACATCCTCACCGGAGTGCCGTCCATCGTCGCGGCGCTGTTCATCTACGCACTGTGGATCGCGACGCTCGGTTTCGAACGATCCGGCTTGGCAGTGGCTTTTGCCCTCGTGCTGCTCATGATCCCCGTGATCGTGCGGTCCTCGGAGGAGATGCTGCGTATCGTTCCGCAGGACCTTCGCGAAGCGTCGTACGCCCTCGGTGTTCCGAAGTGGAAGACGATCGCGAAGATCGTCGTGCCAACGGCATTGTCCGGGATCGTGACCGGAATCATGCTCGCCCTCGCACGAGTGATGGGTGAGACAGCGCCGGTGCTGATCCTCGTGGGATCGGCCACCGCAATCAACTTCAATCTCTTTGCCGGGCCGCAGACTTCACTGCCGCTGATGATGGTCGACCTGCAGAAAGCAGGAACCGGCGCGCTCACCTCCGAGCGCATGTGGGGAGCAGCGCTGACGCTGATCCTGATCATTGCTCTGCTCAACATCGGCGCGAAGTTGGTCTCCAAGTTCTTCTCGCCCAAGAACTTCTGACGACTTCATCCCACCCAGACACCCTGCTCGAGAAATAACAGGAGCCGACCATGGCAAAGCGTCTCGACCTCAAAGACGTAAACATCTACTACGGCAAGTTCCACGCCGTCCAGAACGTCACCCTTGCTGTTCCGCCGCGCGGCGTCACCGCATTCATCGGACCTTCGGGCTGCGGTAAGTCGACCGTTCTGCGGTCGCTGAACCGTATGCACGAGGTCACCCCAGGTGCCCGCGTCGAAGGATCGGTTCTGCTCGACGGCGAGGACATCTACGGCAATGGCGTCGATCCTGTTGGTGTGCGACGCACCATCGGCATGGTCTTCCAGCGCCCCAACCCATTCCCGACGATGTCCATCCGCGACAACGTCGTAGCTGGCCTCAAGCTTCAGGGCGGCAAGGGCAAGAAGGAGCTCGACGAGATCGCCGAACGCTCCCTCAAGGGCGCCAACCTGTGGAACGAGGTCAAGGATCGCCTCGACAAGCCCGGTGGTGGACTGTCCGGTGGTCAGCAGCAGCGTCTGTGCATCGCCCGCGCAATTGCCGTGCAGCCCGACGTGCTCCTCATGGACGAGCCATGCTCGGCCCTCGACCCGATCTCCACGCTCGCCATCGAAGACCTGATCGGTGAGCTCAAGAAGGACTTCACGATCGTGATCGTGACGCACAACATGCAGCAGGCAGCTCGGGTCAGCGATCAGACCGGCTTTTTCAACCTCGAGGCCACCGGTAAGCCCGGACAGCTCATCGAGATCGACGACACCGAGAAGATCTTCTCGAATCCAACCGAGAAGGCAACCGAGGACTACATCTCCGGACGCTTCGGATAGCCAGCAGCGACGAAAGGACCCCCGCACGCCATGCGTGTGCGGGGGTTTTTTGTGCGCGGGGTTGGATCGCCCCAGAGTGACCGAATGTCTGTTTCGGTCACCTGAGTGGAGCGAATGTCTCATTCAGTCACTCTGAGTGTGCGAATGTCTGTTTCGGTCTCCTAAGCGGAGCGAATGTCTCTTTCGGTCACCCGGGGAGACAGCGAATGACCCATTCGGTCACCGGCAGTGGTGACCGAATGGGTCATTCGGTGGACTTCGGGCGCAGCAGCAGACCAGGCCCGGGCAGATTCGAGTGTCAGGCGCCCGGGAGCTTGGCGGTGGAGCCCAGTTCGACGGGCAGCTCGCCGGTAACGAGGAAGATCACTCGACGGCCGACCTCGACTGCGTGGTCGGCGAATCGCTCGTAGAAGCGTCCGAGAAGGGTGACGTCGACCGCCGCTGCGACACCGTGCTGCCATTCGCGGTCCATGAGGACCGTGAACAGGTGACGATGCAAATCGTCCATCGCTTCGTCTTCTTCGCGGAGCTTGGCCGCACGCTCGGGGTCGCGGGTTTCGAGAACCTCGCGGGCGGAGGCTCCGAGCTGGACCGCGATACGACCCATCTCGGCGAAGTAGCCGTTGACCTCTTCGGGGAGGGCATGGTTTGGGTGGCGTCGACGAGTGATCTTTGCGACGTGCAGGGCAAGGGCGCCCATTCGGTCGATGTCGGCGACGATCTGGATACCGGAGACGACCGAGCGGAGGTCGGTGGCGACTGGTGCCTGGAGCGCGAGCAACGAGAACGCCTTCTCCTCGCACACAGTGCTGAGTTCGGTGATCTTGTCGTGTTCCGATATGACCTGCTCCGCGAGGACCAGATCGGCTTGAAGGAGTGACTGAGTGGCCTTGTCCATGGCGGAACCGGCCAAGGAGGCCATCTCACCGAGAAGATCGGCCAACTCGTTCATCTGTTCGTTGTAGGCGACGCGCATAGGATGGGAGTTTAGTGCGTCGCACCGACCTATTCGTGGTCGCGTGGGTGAACGGGGCGTGAATGGATCCGCTCAGGCGCAGGTGTCGTCGGCTGCGTTGGTGAAAGCGATGTTCTCCGGCAACGGCGGTGCCACGGTGCTGCCGTCGACCTGCGTCATCTCTACCGGCTGACCGGGCGCTGCCGGCGGGGTGGTGTTGCCAGGGTAGTCGGCGCCCAGAACCACCTCGACGACGTTGTCCAGCCCTGCAGCCTGCTCGACGACGGCTCCCGGGATCGCGGATGCGACCGTGGCGGCTTCGGATTCCTGGCCGGGGGTGTAGCGAACGACGGTTTGGGCTGCCGTTCCGACGAAGTTGCCGACCTCGAGTATCTGGAATCCGTACGTCGACAGTTCGGCCGACGCAGTCGCAGCCATTCCGGAAATGTCCGACGCGTTGGACACCTGGACGGACACGGTCGCCGGATCCACGGCCAGCGTCGGAACCACGGCTGGTTCCGTAGCCTCGGGCGCCGGTGTCGGCTCGACTCGTTCTTCGCCGGGGAGCGGGAGGTCGTCGATGATCGCAGTGAACAGCGCCTCGATCGCGCTGTCGACGGGAATCTCGTTGCCCCAGTCGTTGGTGCCATCCGTCGGGAGAGTCAAGAATGTGACTGCCCCTGCGTCGACGTTCTGCAGCGATCGGCCCAGCGTCACCAGGTCCTGAGTCTTGACGTTCTCGACGAACGTGTCTCGAGTGAAGGCGCTGACGAAACCGTTGAGCTTGCCAGGGTCGAGGAGCACGTTGTTCGACAGAGCGGACCGCAGCAACGAGGAGAGGAATCGCTGCTGGCGCTTGATGCGACCGTAGTCGCCGTTGCCCTCGGATTCGACGTTACGAGCGCGCACATAGTTCAATGCGGTACGGCCGTCGATTCGCTGCTCGCCGATGTTCGGCAGTACGGTTCCGAGCTCGTAGTCCACGAGGGGTTGGGGCGTGCAGACCTCGACGCCGCCGACCTCGTCGACCATCGATTCGAAGCCGGCGAAGTCCATGCCGACGAAGTGCCCGATCTTCAGTCCAGAGATCTTCTGAATGACCTTGACCAGGCATTTCGGGCCACCGAGTGCGTACGTGGCGTTGAGCTTGTCGCCGTCGGCGGCGGGGTACATCTCGCCGTCGTACGTGTTGGTGTCGTTGTCGAAGCCCTCGCACTCGGGCCGCTCGACGTCGAGATCGCGCGGAAACGACACTGCGACGACTCGGCTGCGATCGGCGGGAATATTGACGAGCATGACGGTGTCCGATCGCGCGCCTTCGGCGTCGGCGACTGTGCCGGCGCCGATTTCGCCACTGGCTCCGGCTCGAGTGTCGGTTCCGACGATCAGATAGGTCTCGTCGCCGTACTGGCCTGCGGCGTCGACGACGTCCGTCGAGTCCGGATCCAGGGCTGCAACCTGAGCGAAACCGCGGTCTGTGCTGCGAAGGTAGCCCCACACGACGCCCGTGAGTGCGACCGCCAGAATCGCGATGATCGAGACGAACCCGCGGGCGACGTTGCGGACTCGCTTTCGGCGGCGCACCTTGCTCATCGCCAGCCGGGTGAGCGCCGGGCGTTCATCGGCGGGAACACCGACGGCCTCTGGCTGCGCCTGGACGGGCGGTGGGGTGTGGGCGGTGATCGGATCGATCTTCTCGGTGGGAGCGTCGACGTCCGGGTGCGGTGCAGGCGGACGCGGTCGAGGTGCTGCGGGCGCCCTGTCCTCGGTTCCCCGACCCATCAATTCGGCGACCGAGACTGCGTCGGAGTTCCCGGGGGATCGCTTACCGAGACGCCTCAGACGTCCGCTGTCGGTCTCGGGCTTGTGCTCGGGTGGACTGGCAGGTCCGACGAGGTCAGGTGTGGGCCGATGGATCTGCGAAATAGGGCGTTCCCACGGAGCCCGACCGTCGGACGCAGGCGGGCCCGAATCTCGATCGTCACCCACGTGTTCTTTCCCTGACCTTCCTTGCGAATCATTCGCCGTCCGTCAGGCGATCCCAGCCATGATACTTAGGAAAGCTGTGTGGTCCACTTCGGCGACGACCGGCGACGTCAGGAGCAGGTCAGCCGCCCGAGTGCATCATGTCCGCACCCACGGGCACCGAAACGTCCTCCGGATCGTCGAGCCAACCCTCCGGCAAGGACACCGCTCCAGGGGAACCCTGTCGGCCGCGCGGACCTTCGGCGTCCTTGGGGAACGGGACCGTCGGGTCCAGTTGTCCCAAAAGATCGTCCAATTCGGACAGTGTCTTCACCAGCGCCATCGACACCCGCAGATCGGAGCCTGCTGGGAACCCGCGTAGGTACCAGGCAACGTGCTTGCGCAGCTCCCGAAGACCTTTGTCCTCGCCATGGTGGGCTGCCAACAATTCTGCGTGCCGTCTGATCACGATTGCGACCTCACCGAGGGTCGGTGGGGCAGGTTCTTCGCGTCCGGCGAACCGAGCACTGAGTTCGGCGAACAGCCATGGCCGGCCGAGGCACCCTCGGCCGACGACGACGCCGTCACAGCCAGTCTCGGCCATCATGCGCACCGCGTCGGAGGCGGAGAAGATATCTCCGTTGCCGAGAACGGGAACATCGGTGACGTGTTCTTTCAGTCGCGCGATCTCGTCCCAGTCTGCGGTCCCGGAGTACCGCTGTGCTGCGGTTCGCGCGTGGAGCGCGACGGCAGCTGCACCCTCCGACGCTGCTATGCGTCCGGCGTCGAGGTGTGTGTGATGCTCGTCGTCGATGCCGATTCGGAACTTCACTGTGACCGGAATATCCGTTCCTGCAGTGGCTTTCACCGCTGCGGCCACTATCCGTCCGAAGAGGTTCCGCTTGTACGGCAGCGCAGCGCCGCCACCCTTCCTGGTCACTTTCGGGACGGGGCAGCCGAAGTTCATGTCGATGTGATCGGCGAGATTGTCGTCGACGATCATCTTCGCGGCGGCGTACGTAGTCTCGGGATCCACCGTGTAGAGCTGGAGCGACCGCGGAGTCTCCGTCGGGCCGAATGTCGTCATGTGCATAGTCGCGGGCTGGCGTTCGACGAGGGCGCGGGCGGTAACCATCTCGCACACGTAGAGGCCAGAGGTACTCCCGGCTCGCTCGAGTTCCTGTTCGCGGCACAGTGTGCGGAAAGCAACATTGGTCACACCCGCCATCGGGGCGAGCACTACCGGGCTCTGGAGTTCGAGTGAACCGATCCGCAGTGTCATGGGGGAAGAGCCTCGTTCGTTTTCGTGTTCGGTCTTTTCAACGATCAACGCCCGACACCGTGAGGGTGCCGGGCGTGATCTGTGGTCAGGCAGCGACTAGGAAGCCTGCTTTTCCGCCTTTTTGGCCTCGCGTGCCAGCGAGCGGTCGCGCATTTCCTCGAACTTGGTCGCCTGCTTCTCCAGGTCTTCGAGGAAGGCGGCGAGCTCTTCACGCCTGTTCTCGCCGCGACCGGTGAAGTCGTCGCGCTCGAAGATCCGCCACTTACGCAGAACCGGCCACACAACGTCCTCGAGGTGTTGACGAAGGTCGTAGATGCCGTGCTTGGCCATCAGCACGCCGTTGCGGCGGAAGTTCGGCATGCCGGCACCGGGCATCTGGAAGTTCATGACGATGTCCGACAGAGCGTCGAGTGTCTGATCCGGTGCGATGTCGAGAGCCGCAGCGCTGATGTTGCGGTAGAAGATCATATGCAGGTTCTCGTCGGCCGCGATGCGCTGAAGCATGCGGTCGGCGATCGGGTCGTCGCACACCTTGCCGGTGTTGCGGTGCGACACGCGCGTCGCGAGTTCCTGGAACGTCACGTACGACACCGAGTGCAGCAGCCCGGTCTGCGATCCGGCGGGCGATGCGAAGCCGTTGGTCATGTGGATCATGCGCGCTTCTTCGAGCGCGACGGGATCGACTCCGCGGGTCACGACGAGGTAGTCACGCATGACGATGCCGTGGCGGTTCTCTTCGGCGGTCCACCGTCCGACCCACGTTCCCCAGGCGCCGTCCTGCGAGAAGTTCTCGGCGATCTCACGGTGGTACGAGGGGAGGTTGTCTTCGGTGAGCAGGTTGGTGATCATCGCAGCTTTCGCGACGTCGGAGAGCTTGCTCTGCTCGGGGTTGTAGTCGACGCCGCCCAGCTCGGCGAAGTTACGGCCCTCGTCCCACGGCACGTAGTCGTGGGGATGCCATTCCTTCGCCATCGACATGTGCCGGTTGACGTTGTCTTCCGCAACCGGAACGAGCTCCTGGAGCAGCTCCAGCTGTGTCAGATCCCTCGCCATTACATTGCCTCCATACATTGCGGATAACCGTGGCCAGCCTACGGCACCGTAACTTCGCTGTGAACTCTGTCGAGTTCCGCGGCGCGCCACAGCTACCGGCTGATAGTCGGAGAATGTCCCCCGGGACTTGTTCGCTTCCCGCCGTCGAACTGTTACCGAGTGTACGGCCGTGCTCGCGTGACGCGGGCGTTCGCTGCTCCGAGTTTGCTGGCAGTTCGTGGGAAAGAGGTCGATTGTTCGCACGGACCCGTTCGACCAGCGGATAACCGGTCACAATGGTGCCCCCAGTAGGACTCGAACCTACGACCTGCGGATTAAAAGTCCGTAGCTCTACCAACTGAGCTATAGGGGCGCGGATCGAAAGTGTAATGGGTCCACGTGCGCGCTGAGATACTCGCCCCTCCGGACACCTCGGCTATCTGCCGAAACTGCTGCACCCGGCGGGTGCCGGTATTCCGGCGAGCCTGTCGTCGATCCACTGATGCGATCCGGGGAGCCCGGATATCGCAACGACCAGGTGCTCGCCCAAGTATTCCTCCAGCCGCACCTGTGCGCCGTTGGCGCACCATTCGTCGTACAGGGTTTCGGCGCCTTCCTTCGGGATCCAGAATTCCTGCTGACCGTGGTAGATGAATACGGGCGTCGTCGGAGCCAAGTCACCGCCCATACGAGTCTGGCGGATGATCTCCTCGGCGATCGGGGTCCGGTCGACATTGGGAACATCGGACAGTGCCTGCACCGGTATCGGCGCGACGAGGCCGCCCGGGGCGAGTAGGTAGACGCACATGTCCTTGGCTATCTGCGCAAGGCGCAGTCCGTTTGCATTCATCAACTGGAACATTTCCGGGTATTCGCGAGCAACACCCATCGCTGCAGCGAGAAACAGAGTCGATGCAGCATTGCCGTTCATCGAACCGAGCAGAATTCGATAATCGATCGGTGCGCCGCCGAAGGCGGTTCCGACGAGATTGACTTCGGGTGCGTACACAGGCGCCAGTTGTGCGGCCCAGCCCGACGCGATGGCGCCTCCCGAGTATCCGGTCATGGCAATCGGGGATTCCGCAGGTAACCCGAGCGAGGGGAGATTGACCATCGCTCTGAGGGCATCCAGAACTGCATGCCCGGCCATGCGTCCAGCGGCGTACGCCTGGCGTGGCCCTTGGTGATCGGTGACGAGGACGGCATAGTTCTTGGCCAGAAAGAGTTGTACCGCAGCAATTTCCGGTGCAATTCCCCGTGGTAGCGTCCATGACGGTGCACATGTGTTGCCAAGCGAGTCGATGGCCATGTTGTAGGCCACGACTGGGCGCGCTCCCGGCCCTGTCCAGGGGGCGTTCGGCACGATCACAGTGGTCGCGGCTGCGACTGGTCGGTCCTTGGAGTCGGTTGTTCGGAAGAGGATCTGAGTGGATCGAACCGGCGTGATCAGTGGACCGACCTCGACCGATCGAGTATTGAGAACTGTTCCCGGCGAACTATTTTCGAAACCGGGAGGGGGCACGAACCACGGTTCACCGAGTGGCGTCGGTGCGGCAAGGGCGGGGTCCTGTGGAGGGTTCAGAAAGTCGTCGATCGGATTCGCGCCGGCCGTCCATGGCCCGACCAGCGCCATGACGCACGCGAGAACTGCTCCTGTGGAGCGGACGATGACTGTTCGAAGAGTCATGCTCTCACCTGAATTCGCTGTCGGCGTTGACCACGATGTGTTGCGGATCACACTATTGCGCAGGGCTCTCTGTCGGGGTGTTCCCTCGCGGGTCGAGGCGGAACTGTTATACGAACCCCTATTGAGAATTGCTCCGCTGCAGAGAAACCGACGGAAATATAGTCGAATAGTCAATCGCTACAACGAATTACGAAATGGCGGCCTGGCGCTGTAAGTCGCTACCGAAACGGTTCTTTCATGCTGTTGCGCAATCGCTTTCGAAAAAATCGCGGAATCGCCCCGTTGTCTGCTGCTTGTCGTCGAAACCGGGAATCCGGCAAGTCGGTCGCGGTGGGAGCGGGAAATTCACGTTGTCGCAGACGTCGACGTTTCGATATCGCCGCCCGTGACAAAACGGACACAATGCCGTCGGCCGAGTCGAAACCGACATTCGATGCGCGGATGTGGTCGAGATCTCGAGGGTGGGCAGTCGAATTCGTGCCTTACAATATCCACCTGTTTGTAAGGTGAGCGAAGTCTGCTCGTGACTACGAAGCGGTGTCGCATTCGACAGCAATCGATTCGACCGGCTTCATGGATTGGAAGCTCGAGTGCGCACCCCCTGCAGCGCACTCGAGCCTGTCGGAGCGTACCACTCGGATTGTTTGCTTACCGCTGGAGATTTGTCCGAATTCCGGTTTCGAATGCATTTTCCGAGCAAGTGGTCGGTCCCGTGTACGTCGTTTGACGTACGCTCGGCAAGCGATATTGCCTGCTGATAGATGCAGGTCGCTCGGGTTCGGAGGCACGGAAGCAATGGCACAACAGGAGCGCGCTCGGCGGACTCGAGCAGCAATAGTGGAGGCCGCGGCATCGGAGTTCGCGCGTCGCGGATACGCGGCAGCGTCGGTCAACACGATCCTCGAGGGCTCCAATGCCACCAAGGGTGCGATGTACTTCCACTTTCAGTCGAAGGAAGACCTGGCGAGAGCAGTGCTGAGCGCCGCGCTGGAGAAGTACGTGGCGATTACCGAGAAATGGAAGTCGTCCACTCGGCATCCTTTCGACGTGATCCACGGAATCATCGACGACATAGCCCGAGGTTTCCAGGATGACGTCATCGTCCGAGCCGAGTTCCGGTTGATCGTCGAGCCGGAGTTCTACAGCGAGGTTCAAAATGGCGGTGGACGCGTCTGGGGCACGGCGGGTATCGAGCTCGCACGTCGTGCGCAGGACATGGGCGACCTCGACGCCGAGTTCGGTCCGGAGAAGTTCATGCGTGTGCTGGCGGCGTCATTGGCCGGGCAGCGATACATGGCAGACCTCGTCTCGGACAGCAGTAACCTCCGTGCGCTGTTCGAAGAGTCCTTGGAAATAGTGCTCTACGCGATGGCGACGCCCCAGTGGCTTGATCGCTGGCGCACCGAAGGATGGTGCCCCCTCGACGTCGAGGGGGCCGAAACTGCCTCTGACCTCACGGTTTGAGTTTTGCGCGAAAAGTGTCCTAAGCTATCCCAGCTCCCAACGGAACGCCGTTGAGGGTAACGGCGGAGCAGTTCGGTCTCGAGAATGTGTGGGACCGGATCATTTCGTCGGGCCCCCTTCGTCTAGCGGCCTAGGACGCCGCCCTTTCAAGGCGGTAGCGCGGGTTCGAATCCCGTAGGGGGTACGTAGGAAAAGGTCGGAATTGACAAACCGGCCAGCAGTACAGCAGTCTCTTGCAGGCCGCCGCGGTTCGATGCAGGTTGATCGCCTGCTAAAGTATGCGACGGCAAGTCTCCATGACGGAGATGTTTCACAGCAAGGCCCTGTGGCGCAGTTGGTTAGCGCGCCGCCCTGTCACGGCGGAGGTCGCGGGTTCGAGTCCCGTCAGGGTCGCAAAGTCGGTGCGAAAGTTCCGAGTTGCGTGTAGTTCACGAGATGGCATTGTCACCGGTGCCGCCCGGCCAGGTAGCTCAGTTGGTACGAGCGTCCGCCTGAAAAGCGGAAGGTCGCCGGTTCGATCCCGGCCCTGGCCACCACATCTTCGCCTGACCCGATCCTCCTCGAGGGTCGGATTTTTCGTTTTGGGAGGCGCGGGGGGTTCCTCTGCGATCCAGCACAGTCGACCGGATGATCCTGTGATGCTGGTGAGGCCGCCCCGGCGTTAGGCTGATCGGGTGGACGTGATCGATCAGGCACAGCAGGACTTGGCTCGTGGGGACCACGGTGGTGCGAGGGACCGACTGTACGCAGCATTGCGTCGTGAGCCTGCGTCGCAACCGATACTCGAGTTGCTTGCCTACACTTACCTTGTGATGGGCGACCGTGCCTCGGCAGGGGCGGCATGGTTCCTGACCGGCAAGTCCGACGACGATCCCACTGCGGCGTCGGCGTTCGCTGCATTGGAGGCACGCCATGGGTCCGCGATCGGCGTCGCGCGAGCGCTTCCGATCAACGCTCCGTCGGAGTACTACCCGACGCACGCCAGGAACCGCCTCGAACGCCTGACGACGGCGATTCGCATCAACGGCCAGGACTGGGTGCCTCCGCGGGACACCGTCTACTTCGACGAAACAGGAGTCGATTCCGACGACTTCCTCGACGAGGACTTTCCGGACGGGAGCTCTGGGCTCGGCGGACGCTCGGTGCACCAACGCGTCGTAGCGGCGCTCATCATCTTGGCGATCGCAGCGACTTCGGCGTCGGTCGTGTTGGCAATCATGTTCTCGTAGGAGAATGGTTCGCTTGTCACCTGCGAGCGTAAGGTTTCGACGGACAATATTCTGCTAGTGGCAAGGGCACCATCATCGACAACACCCGGCGTGACGACAGCTACGGCGACGACCTGTACGCAGTGAACCTCGCACAGGCGCGGTTGTTCGCAGCTGGGTTGGTCGAGTACATAAAGACCTGCACGACATCGATCGAGATCGCGCAGGCCCGAGCATTCCGCGCACGCGCCGACAGGGCTGCCAAACGCGCGAAAGAGCTGGATTCGGAAGCGGCAATGTTGCGCCGTGAGCTCTACGACATGTATCGCCAGATCGACAACATGACTGCTCGCTTTCCGGAACTACGCGGGGATCCTGTCTTTCGCACGTGACTCACGACTCGGCCGGCTTCGCACGGACGTGCATACGTTCACCCTGCGGGCCGAACAGGCTGAGGATCTCGACGGGCCGTTCGTCGACGGAGCCGAACCAATGTGGCACGCGGGTATCGAATTCGGCGGCCTCCCCGGGCTTCATGACGATGTCATGTTCACCGAGCACGAGACGCAGCCTGCCGTTGAGGACGTACAGCCATTCGTAGCCCTCGTGGACACGTGGGTCCGGTTCGCGGCGGCCTCCGTCGACGACGATCTTGTACGCCTGCATGCCGCCGGGTCGACGAGTGAGCGGGTGGATGATGACGCGATCGCGTCGAACCGGAGTCGACCTCACGCGGGGGTCCTCGACCGGAGGAGCGCTGATCAGTTCGTCGAGTGGTATCTGATGTGCGCGGGCGATGGGGAGCAGCAGCTCCAGGCTCGGCTTACGGTCACCGGACTCCAGTCGTGAGAGGGTGCTGAGCGAGATCCCGGTGGTCTCGGCCAGCGACGCCAGAGTCGTTCCGCGTTCGGTGCGCAGGCTGCGGAGTCTGGGACCGACGCCAGCAATGACGTCTTCGATGTCCGGGTCGGCGGTGCTCATGCCTACATTGCAGTTTCAGCAAAGAAGTTTGTCAAGCCGCTCGGTCGCCGATCGAGTTCGGAAAAAGTTGCGTACGCACCATCGATGACGCCCATACTTGAGCGGTGACCAGGGAACTTACCGCGACGCACGTTCCGGTTCGCCGCTCGCGTGTACTCCGGGACGCGTATGGCAGTACCAGTGCCGAAGCCTTCATGATCATCGCCGTCGCGACGATACTCATCACTCGCTTGTATCTCGAACTCACCAATTACCCACAGGTGGGCGGCAAATCGCTGCACATCGCACATGCACTGTACGGCGGTGCGCTGATGATGCTGGCGCTACTGCTCGGATGGATGTTCCTCGGGTTCGGGGTGCGAGCGCTCGCCATCGTGCTCGGTGGCGTCGGCTTCGGGCTGTTTCTCGACGAGGTCGGCAAGTTCGTCACCAAGGACAACGACTACTTCTACGGGCCGTCGTCGGAGATCATGTACATCCTGGTGGTCGTCGTCCTCGTCGGCAATCGCATCGTCCGTGACGCCAGGCGGCCCTCACACGAGGAAACTCTTGCCAATGCGGCTCATATTGCGGCGCAGGGCGTCACGCACGGGATTCCCGAGCATCGACGCGCCTGGGCGCTGAGGATGGTCGATCGTGCCGAAGCCGAGGGCGCCGAACCGAAGACCGTCGCGGGTCTGCGGTTGCTGCTCGAGAACTGCAGGACCGGCAGTTCACGCCTGTACGACGCACAGAAGTTCGCTCCACGACTGATCCCCCGATTTTTCAAGAGTCCTCGCTGGGTGCCGCTTGTGGCCTGGGCCATGACGCTCGCAGCTTTCGTCGGCGTCGTGTTCGGCGTAGTGCAATTGGTGTTGGGCGACCTGCACGTCGATACCACCGACACCACCATCGATATCGACAAAATGGGAATCGCGAGCGGAATTCTGTTCGTATCCTCCTGTCTCACGCTGTCATTGGCACTTCCTTCGGTGATTCGACTTCGAAGCGGTAAGTTGTGGCCGCTGCGAATGCTGCGAATCGCGGCGCTGATCTTCACGCTGCTGAACGCATTGGTGGATTTCGCGCAGGAGGGTTTCGTCGCGCTGATCAATGTGGCAGTCGGATTGTTCACACTGGCAGTGCTGTCGCATCGAATAGATGTCCGAACCGTCGAGATCGCCGAGAACAATGCAGCGCACGGCGATGTGTTGTCCATGCCTAAATAGGGAGACGAAGCCTTCTGTTGCTCTCGAAGCGACGTTGTTCTCCGCTGAACGGATCACGGAACTCGATCGATCGGGCCAGGAGCTGCAGCGGCGTCGAGTAGTCGTCACCCGCAACGTCGTAGAACTCCGGGTAGAAATTGTCGCCCAGAATGGGAATGCCGATCGAATTCATGTGCAGCCGAAGCTGGTGCGTGCGTCCGGTTCTCGGGTGCAGCGTGTACATGCCATGTCGGCCGTCGTGCTCGGACAGCTCCACGAACGTCTCCGCATTGGGTTTACCCGGTATTTCTTCGGCGCGAAGTACGCCCCGCTCCTTGATCATTCGACTGCGCAGCGTCACCGGCAGCGAGAGGCTCGGTTCGTAGCGCGCGACGGCGTCGTACACCTTGGTGACAGCCCGATCGGCGAAGAGTTCCTGATAGGCGCGGCGGACCTCGCGGCGCACCGTGAACATCAGGACACCAGCAGTGAGCCGATCGAGGCGATGCACTGGACTGAGCTCGGGCAGATCCAGTTCCCGGCGAAGCACCACCAGAGCCGATCGTGCAATGTACTTCCCTCGCGGCATCGTGGCGAGAAAATGCGGTTTGTCGACGACCAACAGATTCTCGTCGCGATGAAGTATGGGGGTTGCGAACGGCACAACCGGCTCGATCGGAGGATCACGATAAAGATAGATGTCGGTTCGCGGAACGATCGGCGACTCCGCTACCAGCGGATTTCCCGACGCGTCGACAATCTCCCCCAGGTCCATCTTCTCTCGCAGCCGAGTGGAATCCTGCGGAAATCTGTCGACGAGGTAGTCCAGAATTGTCCCGAATTGTGCCGCGTCGGGCATGCGTATGCGGGTGGGTCCGAGGCCGTCGCGGATGGGAAGGGGAGCGCGGACCATGACCCTCACTCTAGCGAAGCGTCGGCAGGTGCTCGGGGCCTGTTGGCGCCGGAAGCGATAGGCTTCCAGCATGACACCGGATCGCCGTTGGACCGCAAAAGACATCGGCGATCTGACGGGTCGAAAATTCATCGTCACCGGCGCCAACAGTGGACTCGGTGAGGTGACTGCCAGGGCGCTCGGGGCCGCAGGGGCAGATGTTCTGTTGGCCTGTCGGGATACGGCCAAGGGCGATGCGGTGGCTCGCAGCATCGGTCTCAGGGCGCACGTGCGACAGCTGGATCTGGCGGATCTGGAATCGGTTCGATCGTTCGCGAGCACCGTGGATTCGGTCGACGTGTTGATCAACAATGCCGGCGTCATGGCTGTGCCGTTTCGACGCACGGCCGACGGATTCGAGATGCAGTTCGGTACCAACCATCTTGGTCATTTCGCGCTGACGGGTCTGCTGGCGAGTAAGATCACCGATCGCGTCGTGACACTGTCCAGTGGATTGCACCAGATCGGGCGTATTCACCTCGACGATCCGAACTATGAGCGTCGGCCTTATCGCCGCTGGCTGGCGTACGGGCAGTCCAAGCTGGCCAATCTTATGTTCGCTCTCGAACTCGATCGTCGACTGGCTGCAGCGGGTTCGGAGTTGAAATCGGTTGCAGCGCATCCTGGGTATGCTCGAACGAACCTCCAGGGGCGTACCGAATCGTTCCAGGACACCATGATGGCCATAGGCGGAAAAGTGCTCGCGCAGAGCGCCGAGATGGGCGCGTTGCCCGAGTTGTACGCAGCGACCTCACCCGACGTGACGAGTGGGCTGTACATCGGCCCGGACGGGCGATCCGAGCTGAGCGGCTATCCCACCATCGTCGGGCCGAGTTCCCGTGCGCGCGACCGCGCGGTCGCGTCCGCGCTGTGGAGCAAGTCCGAGGAGCTCACCGGCGTGCGCTTCGCTCTCGCGAGTGGGTAGTGACGTCACTACCCACTCACGAGTAGGTCATGGGTCAGATCGAGACGACCATTTTTCCGGTGTTCTCGCCGCGAAGTAGACCGATGAAGGCCCTGGGAGCGTTCTCGAGACCGTCGACGACGGTCTCGTCCCACTCGACGGCGCCGTCGGCAAGCCACTGGGCCATTTTCTCGGAGAACTCACCCGCAAGGTGGCTGTAGGACCCGACGATGAAGCCCTTCAGCGTCAACTCCTTGCCGATGGCCAAGGCCAGATTGCGCGGAGCAGGTGTCGGTTCGGTGGCGTTGTACTGAGAGATTGCGCCGCACAGTGCAAATCGTGCGTACTTGTTCGCCGACGCGATCGCAGCTTCGAGGTGTTCACCGCCCACATTGTCGAAGTAGACGTCAATTCCGTCGGGGGCCGCTTGTGCCAGTTGCGCTTTCACCGATCCGTCGTGGTAGTCGAACGCCGCGTCGAAACCGAGCTCGAGCAAACGTGCCACTTTCGCGGGCGAGCCGGCGCTGCCGATGACGCGTTCCGCGCCGAGCGCCTTGGCGATCTGGCCGACGAGCGATCCGACTGCTCCAGCTGCGCCGGAGACGAAGACGGTGTCGCCCGGCTTGAACTGCGCGACGGCGGTGAGCCCGGAATAGGCGGTGAGTCCGGTCATTCCGAGAGCGCCGAGATACGACGACGCCTTCGCACGAGTCAGATCCACCTTTCGCGCGCCTTTTCCGTCGACGACGGCGATGTCACGCCAACCCTGGCCGTGGCTGACGGCGTCGCCGACCGAGAACGCATCGTTGCGAGTCTCGATGACCTCTCCGACGGCTCCTCCGTCTAGCGGCGCGTCGAGCGCGAACGGGGGAACGTAGGACTTGACGTCGTTCATGCGGCCACGCATGTAGGGATCGACGGACATGACGATGTTCCGTACCAGAATCTGGCCGTCCTTCAGGGATGGCAGTTCGGTGACGACGGCGCGGAAATTGTCCGGTACCGGTTCGCCGTTGGGGCGAGATGCGAGGTGAATTTCCTTGGCTTGCACAGTAATAACCTTCTTCTAGTCGTCGGTGACGGTGACGGTGACGTCGATGTTGCCGCGAGTGGCGTTGGAATACGGGCACACTTGGTGCGCTTGGTCGGCAAGTGCCTGCGCGTCGTCGTGGGCGAGATTGGGGAGCGTCACTTCGAGGGTGACCTCGAGCTGGAAACCGCCGGCATCGTTGGGGCCGATGCCGACACGTGCGCCGACTGCGGAATCGGTGATGTCGGCCTTCGCCTGACGCGCGACGAGCTGCAGTGCCGAATGGAAACATGCTGCATAGCCAGCGGCGAAGAGCTGCTCGGGATTGGTGCCTTCGCCGTTGCCACCCATTGCCTCGGGGATTGCAAGGTCGAGATCGAGTCGTCCGTCGGAGGTTCGTGCGTGACCGTTGCGGCCTTCGCCGGTTGCCAATGCTTCGGCGGTGTAGATGGTCTTCATGTGAGTGATTACCCTTCTGTGTCGTGAAGTGCGCTGGTCAGCTTGACCAGCGAGTCTCGGAGATGCTCCAGGTCTTCGACCGTCATGCCGGTCTTGTGAGCGAGCTGTCTGGGGATGTCGAGTGCCTCGGTCCGCAGTGCGCTTCCGGAGTCGGTCAGGTGAATTTCGACCCGGCGTTCGTCCGTCGTGAGGCGACGTCGCTCGATGAATCCGAGTCCTTCGAGTCGCTTGAGCAGCGGTGACAAGGTGCCGGTGTCGAGTTCGAGTTCGGCACAGATCTCGCGGACACCGCGGCCGTCCTTCTCCCACAGCACCAGTAGCACGAGGTACTGGGGGTAGGTGACGCCGAGGCGCTCGAGCATCGGGCGATACACCGCGGTGGTCGCCCGTGATGCGGAGTACAGCGCGAAGCACACCTGGCGATCGAGTGCGAGTTCGTTGGTCACCTCAGGAACAGTAGTGCACGTTTAAGTTGTGCGCAACCTATCTGGGAAGAAGCCGGTGCGCGCGACTGCGCACGCACCGGAGGGGTCAGCGAGTCAGTGACTCGGACAACCCGTCGAGCACGATGTTTGCGGCGGTCGGGCCGGCGTTGAGATACCAGGGATCATCGTCGACCGTCACGATGTGACCCTCGGTGGAGCTACTCATTCCGGTCCACAGTGGATTGGTCGTGTACGTCTCGGCGCGCGAGCCTGTCTCCGACGTCTGGCTGCCGACGAAAACCCAATCGGCGTTTGCCAATTGAATCTCCTCCTCGCTGAAGTCCTGAGAAGTCTTGTCGAACTGCTGGCTTTCGGGCCGAGCGAGATCGGCATCCCAGGCGATGTATCCGGCGAACGACGGGACCCCGAACACACGGGCGCGGTCAGCGGTGAACCGAACGAACGAAACAGTCGGCTTGTCGGCACTGACCTGCTGCCCCAGACCCTTTGCTCGCGTGACGAAATCGTCGATGAACGACTGTGCTTGTTCGGTACGGCCGAGAGCGTCCGCCAGCAGCAGGAAGTCCTGCTTCCAGTTCACTCCAGTGCCCTCGGTGAGCACGGTAGGTGCAATAGCGGACAGTGTGTCGTAGCTGTCCTCGGATGCCGCCTTGTTGGCAAGAATCAGATCTGGTTCCAGCTCGGCGATCGCTTCGAGATTCGGGGCCTGACGGCTACCCACGTCGACGAAGTCGGCGAGTTCGTCGCTGTACTGCGGAAATTCGCGATTGATGTAATCGGGAACGAGAGCCGCCCCATCGCCGTATGCGACGCCGGTCGGTACGACTCCCAGTGTCAATGCCGCATCGAGTTGCCCGGTCGCGATGACGACTATGCGTTTCGGTTCGGCGGGGATCTCGGTGCTGCCTCCGAAGTGGCCGACGGTGCGGGGAAAGACGCCGTCGTCGACGCCGGGAGAGCCCATGCCGTCGGGAACGCCGGTCGGTCCTGGGGATTCGGCTACCGCTTCGGAGGTGCTCGTGGTGACAGGTTCGTCGGTGGGTGTGTCACTGGAACTGCACGAGGCCACGAGTGCTGCTGTGGCGATGACGGACAAGATGATCGATGTGCGTTTCACGGGGCCTCTTGAATCGGGAATCATACTGAAGGTAAGGAAACGCTATCCTGTGCTGAATGGATAGACAACATTTGCCCACGGTCGGGCCGGCGCCGCAGGCCCACGCCGCACTCGAGAAGAGGCGTGCTACCGTCGTGCCCATGCAGCGCGCATATTTTTGGTTTAGCAGGCCGGCCCCGGGTGGGTCAGCCAGCGACGCCATGCGCTGAAACCCCCACCCCACGAGCCGGATACAGACCGGCTCGACGTGCGCGTGGAGCTCTGCGAGAGCCGGTCTGAGAAAGTAGACAACTTCTCATGACTATCGACATCACCCCCATGGATACAGATCTCGACGATCAGCGCACCATCAGCATCAGTCCGCTGGTGGCGCCGTCGTTGCTGCGCCGCGAACATGCGGCCGACGACGCGGTGTCCGCGACGGTTCGCCGTGGGCGCGCCGGCGTCGTCGACATCCTCGACGGCCGTGACGACCGCCTGATCGTCATCGTCGGACCATGCTCGGTGCACGACACCGCTGCGGCGATGGACTACGCACGCAGGCTTGCGGAGAAGGCCGTCGAGCTGGGCGACCGCCTGCACATCGTCATGCGTGTGTACTTCGAGAAGCCGCGCACGACGCTGGGCTGGAAGGGCCTGATCAACGATCCTCACCTCGACGGCTCGTTCGACATCAACGGGGGGCTGCGCGTGGGGCGCCAGCTACTCGTCGACATCTCCTCGCTCGGTTTGCCGGTCGGATGCGAGTTCCTCGACCCGATCACACCGCAGTACATCGCCGACCTGGTCAGCTACGGCGCCATCGGTGCTCGCACCGCGGCCAGCCAGGTACACCGGCAGCTCTGCAGCGCACTGTCGATGCCAGTGGGAATCAAGAACTCGACCGAAGGTGACGTCCAGGTCGCGGTCGACGGCACCCGTGCGGCGGCATCGAGCCACGTGTTCCCGGGCACCGATCTCGACGGCCAGGCGGCTTTGATTCGGACCACCGGCAACCCTGACTGCCATGTCATCCTCCGTGGCGGAACCGACGGGCCGAACTACGACGCCGACTCGGTCGCCGACACCGTCGCCCGGCTGCGGAAGTCCTCGCTGCCCGAACGTGTCGTCATCGACGCCAGTCACGGCAACAGTCGCAAGGATCACAACAAGCAGGTCGATGTAGTCACCGACCTGTCCGCGCGTATCGCAGCAGGCGAGCCCGGAATCGTCGGCGTCATGCTCGAGAGCTTCATCGAAGAAGGTCGACAGGACTTGACCCTCGGGCACAAGGACGAGCTCACCTACGGGCAGTCCATCACCGACGCGTGCCTCGACTGGGCTACCACCGCAACGCAACTCGACGCTCTCGCCGCAGCAGTGGAGAGGCGCAGGATCTAACGTACTCCGCGCGGCCGGAACTGCACGCTCACGCGTGGGCCGGTCGCGCGGATGCTCTTGGGAACGGCATGTTCCCAGGTTCGCTGACACGTACCGCCCATGACGATCAGGTCTCCATGTCCGAGAGTGAACTTCAGCGACTGCCCACCTCCTCGCGGCCTGAGCATCAATTGCCTTGTCGCGCCCAGGGATACGATCGCGACCATCGTATCTTCGGTGGCGCTGCGGCCGATGTTGTCGCCGTGCCACGCAACGCTGTCGGATCCGTCTCGGTAGTAGCACAATCCGGCGGTAGCGAACTCCTCGCCGAGCTCGGAACGGTAGTGCGCATCGAGTGCTGTCTTGGCGTCGACTATCGCAGCGTCCGGCCACGGTTCGGTCTCCGAGTAGAACCTGACGAGCCGAGGAACATCGACGACTCGGTCGTACATCTGACGACGCTCTGCCCGCCAGTCGACTTTTCCGACCAGCCGGTCGAACAGGTCCACCGAACTGGCCCATCCAGGCCGTACGTCCACCCAGGCCCCGTCGCTGAGCTCGCGTCGGGTGACGGATGAGCCCAGGGGTCCGAAGTCCGAGTCCTCGTCGGTGAACAACGAACCCTGCACTTCGACACTCATGGCAACAAGTCTAGCTTCATTCGAACGTATGTTCCAGTGTGGGAAAATGGCGGCTGACTCCAGGCGCCATGTCGGTGTCGGGTCCTATCGTGTCTTCATGGGCTACGACATTCAGGTTGTGATCGACAGCGAGCACCCTCACCAGCAGGCGAAGTGGTGGGCAGCAGCTCTCCAGTGGCAGGTGGAGCCGTCCGACAGCGACTTCATCCGCGGCCTCGTTCAGGCCGGACATGCCAGAGAAGAGGACACCCTCGAGTTCGACGGCCAGCTCGTCTGGAAGATGGGCGCGGCCATCACGGACCCCGAAAGACCGGGGAGTCCGCGGGTGTTGTTCCAGGCGGTGCCGGAGTCCAAGACGGTCAAGAACCGGCTGCACTTCGACATCCGGGCCGGCGACGAACGGGAGGCCATCGCGCAACAACTGGTCGACGCGGGCGCCACAGTTCTGCATCGTGGCCAGGTCGGGCCGAGTACGTGGATCACGATGACCGACCTGGAAGGCAACGAGTTCTGCGTGGGCTAGGAGTGATGACCGCGGGCGGGAGAATCTGCCGACGCACTCCGAGTCAAATGCCATCCGACCGCTGTCAGTAGTACGCCCACCAGGCCGAACACCACCTGCAGAATGTGGAACTCTCTGATGACAGCTATCTGTCCCACGATCCACACGATGAGAAGCAGTCCCGCCGTCGTCGTGATCAGCGCCGCCCGGGGAATGACTCTCCAGAGCGCCAAAGCTGCAGCCGTCGTCGGCACTCCGACCACGAGTGCAAGTGCGACGCCGGCCAGGACGATACTGTCCCAGGGCAAGCGTTGTGGGACCTCACTGCCCAAAGTGGTTCCGCCACCGATGAGTCCGATCGCTCCGGCGAACGCGAGAACTCCGGTCACGGCGGCCGCCACCGCCGCGATGTTCGACCAGATGCGGTTGGTGACTCGTGGTGACCGTGCCTTGGTGTGTGTTGTGTGCATTGCCCCTCCTCGTCGATGGCTGATCCGCCTGTATCACTCAACGGCAACGACGAGGGCGCCCAATAGGGTCGTTCGACTCCCCGATCTGTGACCGTCGACCGCGGCCCACGATCATCCGTCGCGTGCACACTTCCTTCATGCCGGACACGTCGTCGAGTCTTGTGATCGGAATCGAAGAGGTGGGGGCCCACCAATGGTGGAAGGCCCTGATCGCGACGCTCACGTCGCAGTCAGGTGCTGCGTACATGCGCTTCGTCGGAGTGGTCGGGAAGGAACCGAGGTACTTCAGCGCAACGTTCCCAGTGCCTCGAACCGTGGGCTTCCTTTCACCACAGGACGAGTGGGCGGCCGACATGCGGCACAGTCTGCGCGAGATCGAAAAGCAGGTCGAGAACGACGGGTGGCGTCTACTGAGCCGTTCCGAGGACCCATGGAGGCTCGAATACACGAGGGTAGACAATCGATTCCCCGACGAGGTCTAGCGGTAGGCCCCCGGCGTTCGGCCGGTCCACCGTTTGAACGCCCGTCGAAAAGCCGACGGTTCCGAGAACCCGAGTCGGCTGGAGATGTCGTCGACGGAATCTCCTCGACTCAACCCGGACACAGCCGCGTCGAGCATTACTTCTTCGCGAATCTGGTTGACCGACGTCCCCTCTTGGCGCAACAGGCGTCGAAGATGGGCGGTACTGACCGACAGCATCTCGGCGATCTCGACGGTCCCCGGGGCTCCGCCGTGCAGACCGAGTTCCAATGCCCGACGAACCTGCGACGATGCAGTGCTGTCGTAATCACGCGCAGTGAACAGTAGATTCGGCGACTCGCGGAGGTAGTTCGCCAGAGTCTCTTCGGTCTGGACTATCGGTGCGCGCATCGCAGCGTTGTCGAATTCGAGCACCGCTGCAGGCGCACCGTAGGTCACGTGGGTGCCGAACATTCGGTCGTAGAGCTTTCCCGTTGCCGGATCGCCGAGTTCGTAGGGGAGCTCGACGGAGTGAAGTTTCACTCTGCCGCCGATGAGCCACGCAGCGAAGCGGTGCACGAGGACCATCCGGAAGTCGGTGAGCAGTTGGCCTGCTACTTCCCGTGCACTGTCGGGTAGGTGACTGTTGTCTGCCGGTGGGATGGTCAATCGCGTCGACTTTTCGCCGCGAGTGATCAGCATCGGCGGCATCCCCGACAGCACTCGCGTCGTCTCCGACATCCGTTCCATGGCTGCGGACAGGTCCGGACTGTGAATGAGCGTCAGGCAGATGACCCGAAAGCTCCCTCGGCGCATAGGCGTCGAGGACAATCCGAACAACTCGTCGTCGGTGAGTTGCCAGGTTGCCTGGGTGAACAGCGTGACTTGTCGTGCGGTGAGCCGAGAGTGTGGATCCTTCAAGGTCTCGGGTCCGATGCCGGCGATCGACAGTGGATAGGACAGGTCGACGCCACCGCTGGCTGCAAGCGAGACTGCTTTGACGACGAAGTCGACTGGGATCGTTCTGGCTGTCATCGGCCTGTGGCGAGTGTGTGCAGCCTGCCGGCCGCCGCATTCAGAACTTCGTCCTTCTTGCAGAAAGCAAAGCGTACCAACGTCTTCCATGGATCTGGATGATCGACGAACGCTGCCACCGGTACCGCGGCGACGCCGATTCGGTGCGGGAGCGATCGGCAGAACTCGACCGCATCGCTCTCGCCGAGTGGTGCTACATCGGCGCACACGAAGTACGTTCCACTGCTGGACTTCACGTCGAATCCGGCATCGGACAGCGTCGCGGACAAAAGATCTCGTTTGGACTGGAGGCTGGACCGCAGCGCGCTTACCCATTCGGCCTCGTGGGTGAGAGCGTGCGCCACCGCAGGTTGGAACGGGGTGCCTCCGACGAACGTCATGAACTGTTTCGCAGCGCGGACAGCATCGATCAGGTCGGCTGGGCCGAGCGCCCAACCGGTCTTCCATCCGGTGGCGTTGAACGTCTTCGCCGCGCTGGACACGGTGACGGTCCGCTGGAACATGCCGGGGAGGGTGGCAAGGGGTACGTGGGTGGAGCCGTCGAAGACGAGGCGTTCGTAGACCTCGTCGGTGAGGACGAGCAGGTCGTGTTCGCACGCGATCTCGGCGATCCGGACGAGCTCGCGGCCCGTCATGACCATCCCGGTCGGATTGTGTGGCGAGTTGACGACCAACAGCTTCGTCCGCGGAGTGATTGCCCGCTCGAGGGCATCGAGGTCGACAGCAAAACCTGAACCGTCCTCGACAAGCGGCACTGTCGTGCGCCTGGCACCGGCAAGCGCGACCGCCGCGGCGTAGGAGTCGTAGTACGGCTCGATCAGCAGAACCTCCTCACCCGGCTCGACGAGCCCGAGGATGGTCGCCGCGATTGCTTCGGTGGCACCCACGGTGACGAGTATCTGATCTGCAGGGTCGTACTCGAGGCCGTAGTTGCGCGTGCGATCGGCGGCGATAGCCTCGCGCAACACCGGCATACCGGGGCCCGGCGCGTACTGGTTCAGCCCGCCGGCGATGGCCTCCTTGGCTGCCGTGAGCATCGACGCGGGGCCATCCGTGTCGGGAAATCCCTGGCCGAGATTGACCGCGCCCGTCGCGACGGCAAGGGCCGTCATCTCGGCGAAAATCGTCGATCCGAACGGTCGTAGACGTTCTACAGTTCGGCTCTGATACTCCGCGGACATCCTTGCAGCGTAGCTGGTGTCACATTTCCAACCGGCAGCTCGTCGAAGAGAGCAGATGGTCCTACTACTTTCGGGAGAACTCATGTCGCGCATACCGCCGGTCGCCCCGTCCGACGCTGGAATTCTGGTCCGCCTGGCATACCGTGCCGCCGCCAAGATGGTCGGTGAAGTGCCGGAACCGTTCGCGGTGTTCGCCAACCATCCGAAGTTGTTCTTCACCTCCCTCACGCAGGAATTCGCAGCCGACAAAGCGTCGACGACGCTTCCTCTCAGCGTTCGCGAGCTCGCCGTCTACCGGGTGGCTTGGACGCTCGGCTGCTCGTGGTGTGTCGATTTCGGAACGATGATGCAGCGACTCGACGGCCTCGATGTCGACAGGTTGAAAGAGATCGGCGACTACGAGACGTCGTCGAAATACACCGACGACGAGCGAGCAGCCATCGCGTATGCCGATGCCATGACGTCCACGCCGGACTCCGTCTCCGACGGTCAGGTCGCCGATCTCGAACAACGGTTCGGCCGCGCCGGCGTCGTCGAGCTGACCTTCCAGATCGGCCTCGAGAACATGCGCGCTCGGATCAACTCGTCCCTCGGTATCACCGAACAGGGATTCAGCTCGGGTGACGCATGTCGGGTGCCATGGGAGAGTGCAGACACTCGGCTCACTCCGCAGGCCGAGCTGCCAGCTCAGCGCTGACGCCCGCGAGCTTGGCGGGATTCGCGAAGTCGTACGACGCCCACACCAGGCCGTCGCGGACGGTGAAGCCGCCGGCGCGGGCGGGGAAGCTGCGCTCTCCGGAAACACCACGGGAGTAGTAGCCGAGTTGTCCGTTCACCGACGCCGGTGACATCGACGTCAACGACGCGGGACCGTACATCGCCACCAGGCCGAGGTAGAACCGAGCGCACTTGCTCGGGCCGCGTACCACCTGTACCGCAGTGCGAGTGGTGCCGCCGCTGTCGCCGATCATGCGGCAGTCCGGATGCAGCGCGGCGAGAACGCGGTCGAGGTCACCGCTCGCCATCGCCGTCATGAGGCGGGTGACCGCCTCGTCGTGCTCGGCATCGGGCGCAGCAGCAGGTGTCGCGTCGACCTGCTTGCGGGCACGGGACGCCAACTGGCGGGCTGCGGCGGGGGACACGTCGAGAATGGCTGCCACGTCGTCGAAGGGCACGGCGAAGCCGTCGTGAAGCACGAAAGCCACGCGCTGGGCCGGGGTGAGTGTGTCGAGCACGACGAGAGCGGCCAGCCTGGTGTCCTCACGCTGTACGACGAGGTCGAGTGGGTCCGACGACGGAGCGTTCCACACCGACACGACCGGTTCCGGAAGCCATTGGCCGACATAGCTTTCTCGCCGGGACGTAGCCGACTTCAGCCGGTCGAGGCAGATTCGAGCGACGACGGTGGTGAGCCATGCGCGCAGATCCTCGATCGATTCGGCGTCGGAAGCCGACAGTCTGAGCCAGCTTTCCTGGACTGCATCCTCGGCGTCGGCGACACTTCCGGTGACGCGGTAGCCGACCGCGAGGAGATGGCTTCGGTGCGACTGGAACAGTGCGGCGAGCGAGCCTGTGCTCATGGCGCTCAGTCTATTGCCTGGTGCATCGGTAGGATTCTGACCATGCGATTCGGACTGTTCATTCCCCAAGGCTGGCGACTCGACCTGGTCGGTATCGACCCTGCTGCACAGTGGGGCGTAATGCGGGATCTGGCTACCGCAGCGGATTCCGGTCCGTGGGAGTCCCTCTGGGTGTACGACCACTTCCACACCGTTCCGGAACCGACGGAGGAGGCGACGCACGAGGCGTGGACGCTGATGTCGGCATTCGCGGCGTCGACGTCGCGTATTCGTCTCGGTCAGATGTGCACAGCGATGGCGTACCGCAATCCCGCGTACCTGGCCAAGGTCGCTGCGACGGTCGACCTGATCTCCGGTGGACGCGTGGAGATGGGTATCGGTGCCGGTTGGTACGAGCACGAATGGCGCGCATACGGCTACGGCTTTCCCTCCGGCGGGCAGAGGTTGGGCGCGCTCGACGAAGGCGTGCAGATCTTCAAGCAGGCGTGGGAGAGCGGGTCGGCCACTCTCGATGGCAAGTACTACCAGGTCGACGGTGCTCGCGTCTGGCCGAAGCCGTTGCAGGATAACGGTATTCCCCTGTGGATCGCCGGAGGTGGCGAGAAGGTGACGCTGAAGATCGCGGCCAAGTATGCCGATTACACCAACTTCGACGGCACTCTCGAGGGATTCACGCACAAGTCGGAGCTGCTGCGGGGACACTGCGAGACCGTCGGGCGTGACTTCGGTGCAATCGTCCGTTCGGCCAACTACAACGTGGCAATCGGGTCCACCGAAGCGGAGGTGGAGGATCGTCTGAAGCAGCTGCAGGACCGGCTCACCAGGTACGTCGGCGCCGAGAAGGCAGAGGGTGCGCTCGGTGCGTTCCGCGGGCTACCCGGCGTCGGGACCCCGGAGCAGATCGTGGAGAACCTCACCGCGTTGAAGCAGGAAGGTCTCGGCTACGGCATCTTCTATTTCCCGGAAGCCGCCTACGACCGCACCGGCATCGAACTCTTCGAGCGGGAAGTCATGCCGGCGCTGAGCTGACCGACCTGGGCGCAGATTACCGAAGGTCGTCGGGGAGGTCGTGCGGATCGACCAGCAACTGCTGGTTGTCGGCCTCACGGACCTTCTCCGACAGACCGATGTTGGCCACCAGCAGCGACCATTCCGCCTCGCTGATCTCGGCGGTCGCGCGCTCGATCACCGACTTGTCCGTCGTCCCCCAGGCGATCGGCATGGGCGATACCATCTGCCAGCTGTCGCTGATCGTGTTCTTGGTGCGGTCGGACAGCACCGAGACCGACGGGACCAACTCGCCCTCGACCAGCTCGTGACCGGGTAACGATCTGACGCTTCGCGTGACGAGAGCATAGTGCGGTGAGTTCGCATCGGGCTTGGCGATGTCGATCAACGCCAGCAGAGTGACTCCGCGAGCGCGTGTCTCGGCAATGACCGCCGGAACCAGGCTCCCGTTCTTGTACAGATCTTCGACGGTGCCGACCTTCCTCGGCGCCCACACCGTGACCCACAGTGAGGTTGCCGCGGTGATCACGAACACTGCACCCAGAATGTACGACCACGGGTGCGCGAGCCAGAAGAACCACGCGGCCGCAGCGATCAACACCGCTGCGGTGACGATGGCCGAGGCGCGAAGCCGTCGAACATCGGCCATCGTCTCGTTCACCGACTTGGCGTGGGCTACATCGACAGGGAACTGGAATCGGCGCACATGCCCATTAGTAGCACGCACGCCCCGAGGCGGGTGACACTCCGCAGCTCAGATGGCCGGTCCGAGCATGTCGTCGGCATCGGTGATGCGGTAAGCGTAGCCCTGCTCGGCCAGGAAACGCTGACGATGCGCCGCGTACTCGGCATCGAGAGTGTCCCTGGACACGACCGAATAGAAGTGTGCCTGCCCGCCGTCGTGCTTGGGCCGCAGCAGCCGTCCGAGTCGCTGAGCTTCCTCCTGCCGGGAGCCGAACGTTCCCGAAACCTGCACCGCGACCGACGCTTCCGGAAGATCGATGGAGAAGTTTGCGACCTTGCTGACGACGAGCGTCTGGATCTCGCCCCGACGGAAGGCGTCGAACAGCACTTCGCGTTCCTTGTTCTTCGTCGAACCCTGGATAACCGGAGCGTTCAATGCCTCGCCGAGTTCGTCCAGCTGATCCAGGTATGCGCCGATGACCAGTGTCGGAGCATCCTCGTGCTTGGCCAGGATCGACTTCACGACCGCGACCTTGGTGTGGGCCGTCGAACACAGCTTGTAGCGCTCTTCCGGCTCGGACACCGCGTACGCCATCCTCTCGGCGTCGGTCAGCGTCACACGGACTTCGATGCACTCGGCGGGCGCGATCCAACCCTGCGCTTCGATGTCCTTCCACGGGGCGTCGTAGCGCTTCGGTCCGATGAGAGAGAAGACATCGCCCTCGCGGCCGTCCTCTCGCACCAGAGTTGCGGTCAGCCCGAGGCGGCGGCGCGATTGGAGATCGGCCGTCATGCGAAACACGGGTGCGGGGAGAAGGTGCACCTCGTCGTAGATCACCAATCCCCAGTCTCGGGAGTCGAACAATTCCAGGTGCTTGTACTCGCCCTTCGTCCGGCGAGTGATGACCTGATACGTGGCAATTGTCACAGGCCGGATCTCTTTGCGCTCACCCGAATACTCGCCGATCTCCTCCTCGGTGAGCGAGGTCCGCGCAATGAGCTCGCGCTTCCATTGCCGTCCGGCGACGGTATTGGTGACCAGAATCAGCGTTGTCGCTTTGGCCTTCGCCATGGCGGCGGCACCGACCATCGTCTTGCCTGCGCCACATGGAAGCACCACGACCCCCGAGCCACCGGCCCAGAACGAGTCCGCAGCCATCTCCTGGTAATCCCGCAGTGTCCACTTGCCGCCCTCGGTGTCGAGTTCGATCGGGTGTGCTTCACCGTCGACGTAACCGGCGAGGTCCTCGGCGGGCCAGCCGATCTTGAGCAGCATCTGCTTGAGGTGCCCGCGCTCGCTCGGATGGACGATGACGGTGTCCTCGTCGACCATCGCGCCGAGCATCGGTGCGATCTTCTTGTGTCGCATGACCTCGGTGAGGACCGCGCGATCGAGGCTGATCAGCGACAGTCCGTGCACCGGACTCTTCACCAGCTGCAGTCGGCCGTAGCGGGCCATGGTGTCCACGATGTCCACGAGCAGCGGCTGCGGAACTGCGTAGCGCGAGTAGTTCACGAGGGCATCGACGACCTGCTCGGCGTCGTGTCCGGCGGCGCGTGCGTTCCACAGCGCGAGTGGTGTGATGCGGTACGTGTGGACGTGCTCGGGGGCGCGTTCGAGCTCGGCGAACGGGGCGATCGCGCCGCGCGCTTCACCGGCAAGGGCATGGTCGATCTCGAGCAACAGCGTCTTGTCGGACTGGACGATCAAAGGTCCGTCGGTCACTTGTTCCTCCTAGAGCACTTCTGGACGCACGTGAAAGTGCGCAACTTCTCCATTGTCCAGACTTCGGGGCGGTAGCGCCATGTGCGCGGGAATCGCTCGGCTCGAGGGCGGGGGAAGTCGATCCGCTCCAGGGCCACAAGTCGCTCCGCTCCAGTGGCACGAATAAGTGCACCAGGGTGCACTCAACCATGCCAGCCGGCGGCGGAGCCGCGCATGCCAGCCGGCGGCGGAGCCGCGTCAGTCGACCAGGGCTACCGAGGTGATTCGATGCAGTGTGAATCGCCGGATCTCGCCGGTCGCCGGATCGAAGGCTTCCAGCTGCCCGCCACCCATCCCGACGGGGTCCACGACGCGCTGCGACGCCGTGCCCTGTGCGTCGACGTAGCCGATGGTGACGCTGCGACGTGCCTTCAGCGCCGTCTGCAGCAGCGCCAACGTTGCGGTGCCGGTGGCATGCGTCCCGTCGGAACGGACAGCTTGCCCGCCGGCCGTCGATGCCCGCTCACCCGCCCGCAATTCGGTGACGAGGCGTCCGAGCTGTTCGTCGGTCGGTACGGCTGGACTACGGAAGTGGGCACGCGAGCGCCGGACAGCGACCCGCGCGCCGCGGCTCCGTAGATCCACGATTGCGCCGTTCGCGTCCTCACCTGCGGGTGCGAAACCCGCCGCGCCGAGCACGTTCATGACTTCCGCGAGAGATGCCTGTGAGATGGCAACCGTCGGCGCCAATGCCCGCAGCGCCAACTGTTCTGCTGCGCTGGATGTCAGGACCTCGGCCAGCAGTGCCGGATCCTCGCACCGAACGAAGGACGATGCGACGCCTGCCCGCAATCGGCCGTGGCGTCGGGCGACGTCGTCGATGAGGTAGCTGAGCCCCTGTGGAACCGGTGTTCGTGAATGTGTCCCGAACAGTGAGTGCAGCTCGGCTGCGCTCAACCCGACATCGAGCGCGCGGCGAAGACTGTCCTCGGTGACGCGATACACCGTCGCGGCACCTGCCGATTCGACGTCGGCGACGAGCCCGATGCGGTCGTGCAGGTCCGGCTCCAACGGCCCTGGCGCGACGAGTGTCAGGTCGGCCTGCAGCAGTACGTAGTCGATCGGGGTCGGGAGCGCGTCGCGCATCGACGCCTCGGCGTCGCCCCCGTGCAGTAGCGCTTTGCCCGGTGTCGACAGCGCACCGCGCGCGACGATGCCGAGCGTGGTGGCCTCGTCGAGCATCTTCTCCACTGGGCGTAACCCGAAGCGGGCAGCAGACCGTGGTCGCCGCCACGCCAGTCCCCGCGAGACGTCGGTCGGGGTCGTTGCCGTACCCGAACTGAGCTCGGCCAGATATTCGAGGATGGTTCGACGATCGCGAGGTGCGGCGGGAGAGCGCACTTCCTCGGACAGCGCGGCGACGGGTTTGTCGGTGGGATCGCGCATGCCGATCAACCATGGCGCCCGCTGGAGATCGAGCCATGCCGATGCGATCGCGTGCCAGCGTGCGGCGGGAGTTGCAGTGATCCAGGAATCGACTGCGACGGTCGGTGCCCAGTAGTCGTCGCCGGAATCGTTCGACGGCACGGGATCGGGAGTGCCGCTCGCGATCAACGATGCGCCCGCCAGCAGTTCGAGGAGAAGGCTCACCTGCGCCTCGTCGAGGCCGGTGGCCTTGCTGATGCGCTTCGCTTCGCGGACGCCGAGACCACCGGCTTTCAGGGCTGGAGCCGGGCTGACCGCCAGCGCATCGATGACCGCTGCACAGTGCCGTATCAATTCGAGCGCTTCGCCTGCGGCAGTCGCGTTGACGTCGGCGAGAGAGTTCTTGGTCGCCTGTGGCTTCGGCGGTGTCATCGACGTGGGGTCCGAGATCGGTTCGCCGCGCAACGCCTGGCCGACCTGAGCGGGAAGTTCGACGGTCTGCTCGTCGAGCCAGATCAACAGGCCTGCCCGCAAGAGCTTCTGGACGGGCCGGTCGGGTGAGGTGCCCGGGGCGGCGTCGCGGGTGCGCCCGGTGGGCGACGAGCGGGCAAGCGTAGAGAGCAGCTTGCGCGAGCTGTCGTCGATTTCGGCCAGCGCCTCGGTGATGCGCTCCGGGGTCAGGACCTCGGTGGAATCGAGGATGCGCCCGATCCGCCATGGCACCGCATCGCGAGCAGCAGGCGTCATCCGGAGCGAGCGGGTGCCCCAGACCAGTGCACGCTCGCGAAGCGCCGACAGTGCCTTCTCGACTGCCTTGGCGCTTGCTCGCTTGTCGATGGCAGCGTCGAGTTGCGAGCGCGGCACTGGCATCTCGTGGGCGCCCTCGATGGCGAGCAGCTCGAGAATGGTCAGTGCAAGGGTGTCCAGCGTGTCGGCGCTCCGGAGGATCGAGGCCCGTTGCTCGGCTCGTCCGGCGAGCACAGCGATCGTCGACGGCGGCGGCACGGTCAGGTCCGGGCGCAGCGTGAGGGTGCCGACGAGTTCGGTATCGGTACGGGACTTCAACCAGGTGGCGAGGTCCGGTGGCGCTGCTGTTTCGGTCATCGCTTATCAGATTAGTGACCTGGGCTGGCGGATGCCGCAGCGCAGGTGTCAAAATAGGCGCATGGTGAACAAGTCGAAGAAGCCCTACGTCGATCCAGGCTGGCCGGAAACCGCACGCGGCGACCACGCGGTGAGTGAGTTGGCCTCCTCACGCTCGGGAGGCTTGTCTCCTTACGGCGAGGACACCGAGTTCCCGCTGCCCGTGGACCAGTTGCCGTATGCCCACCCCGTGACCGTCGTCAATCGCTAGAACTACCTGCTCCACACCTCAGGCTTCTCCACAACGAAGAAGGCCCCCGAGTGATCGGGGGCCTTCTTCGTCGAGTGTGACGCTTTACTGAGGCAGGAATGCCTTGTTGGCCTGGTAGAACTCGACCAGCTGGGGATCGAGCTGAATTCCCTGGGTCGCGTCCTTGATCAGCGTGGCGATCTGCGGGTCGTTGGTGATGGTCTGCACCGCGCCCGTGATGCCGTCGATGACCTCGGCGGTGCCGTCGACCGTCGGGATGCTGGTGAGGTCGGGAAGCTTCGGTGCCTCGGGAGCAGACTTCGGCGATGCCGGGACACTGCGCTCGGAAGGCGAGCTGCTGAGTCCGAGGCTCGACGAGCAGGAAGGCCATGCGCCCCAGCCCTGCGATGCGAGCACCTTCTCGGCGACTGCGATCTGTTCTTCGCGGCTGGCCTGGTTGGCAGAGGCGGCGTACTGCCCGCCGCCGTGCGAGGTCCAGGTGCTCGGCGAGAACTGCAGGCCGCCCTGGAAGCCGTTGCCGGTGTTGATGCCCCAGTTGCCGCCGGCCTCGCACTGTGCGAGTCGGTCCCAGTCGGAATCAGGGGCAGCACTGGCGGTGCCCGTGAAGGCCAAGCCTGCTGTGCCCATGATCGCGCCGGTTACGGCGACCTTGGCTACGGTGCGGCCGGTGGTGGTCGGCTTGCGATGACGTCCGCTCATACGAGTTGAAATCCTCTCCACTGGCGCCTGCGAGGTCAGCTGTCGGGTTCGGGCTGAGAGGTAGCCCGGCCCAACTCTCCCGAAGGAAATGTTGGGCTTCACCCCAAGGAAAGTTGTGCTCTCGCACAGCTTTCCGGTTATCCGAGAGGACGTGTGGGTCCCCCGTCCTCGTCCCCTGGGTGTTCTTGTGGGGGTCCGTTCCCGCGGGACGAGGTTTGGCGCTGCGGGTACGGAGTCGGCCGAAGTTTCTCAGCCGCCACTGACCGTACTGAAATTCCCCTGGAGTGTCACCATTTGGTAACTGTTTCATTTTCGGCCAGGACTGCTGCATCGCCGAACCCGATTCTGGGTAACGAACGAACCTGCAGCTAGCAGCGTCGGAGTTCCGATGACGCTCAGGCGTTGCCCTTCCGTTACCCCATCGTTATGTGACAGAAGTCACATGATCCAGGTGGGGCTGAAGTGACGAAAGTGACTGGGCATCCAGCTTGGGACCCGGAGGCACCCGCCGTCAGCGGCTCAGGTTTCCGTACGTGTGGATCAGCGCGACCAGTGCGGCATCTTCGGCAGCGGTGAGGGTCACGAGGGCCTGCGTGTGCGCCCAGGCGAGCTTGTCCTGCGCGGCTGCCCGGACGTGGTCGGGCCCGGCGGTGGGGGAGATGCCCAGTCTCGATGCCGGTGTGCTGTGTTCGACGAGACGACGTAGTTCCTGGGTGACCGGAGATGCCGGATCGGCGCCGAGCATCGCTTCGAGATGTCCGAACAGCACGACGGTGTGGAGGGCCGGGTCGGATCGCAGGTGATCGACGATGTCGCGAATGCGCTCGCGCTCGGGGTGGCTGTAGGCGAGGCGGTCGAGTTCGCCGAGGATGCGGTGGGCACGTTTCACCGCCGCGAACGCGCCCAGATGAGAGGCAAGGAGATTCTGCAGTCTCGGCACACCGGAATGCGCGACGAGCCAGTCGTTGAGCGCTGCAGCGCCCTGTGCCGCGACGGTGCGGCCGTGGATCGTGCCGTATTCGCCGAGCAGGTCGACCAATCGGCCGCGCACGTGTGGAGGGACGAGCGCGTCGTCGTCGGAGTCGAGCAGGTCGATCAGATCGAACGGGTCGATCCCGTGCATGGCATGCAGGGCGCGGGCGTCGGCTTCGGTGAGAACTCCGGTGTGCGAGGTCTCGGCGAGCAGACCTGCGATCGGAACGACGGTCATCACGGTGTCGGCGAGCTGGGCCGACAACCGTGTTGCGTGCTCGCCCGCATGCGCGAGCGGATCGCGGGCTCCGAGAGCGCCTTCACCGAAGCCGTCCGCGCGCGACAGCACTCCCAGGGTGGTCAACGGGGTGAAGCCGAGTTGGCGGAGGAAATCGATCTCGTCCGCCCGGGGAGCCCCGTCGAACAAGAACACTGCGGCATCGGCGTCGACGGACGCGGTGCGAGTTTGGTCGTACCCGTCGATGAGGACCCGCCGGGTTCGAGCTTCGTTCTCGGCCGTCAACGTCGCCAGACCCGGGGTGTCGACGAGGGTGTACTCGCGGATCGCGGCCGAGGGCAACCACCGATGCAGGTAGGCGATGTCGTGCGGCGCGATGTCGAGACCGTGGATCCGGCCCCGTTCGGTGTGTACCGGTGCCCGAGTACCGTCGACGAGCACTGCCTCGGCGCGAGCTGGTGCACCCTCTTGGTACACCGAGACAACCCTGGTGGCTTCGAGCGCGCCGGTGTCGGCGATCTTCGCGCCGATCAACGCGTTGACCAGTGTCGATTTTCCGGCTTTGAGTCGGCCGACGATGACGATCCGCGGCGGTGACCACAGGATGGCACCGATGCGGTTGGCGTGGCCGGCCAAGTCCGGGCCGAGTGCCGCGAGGGCGTGCAGGGCGCGATCGAGTCCTGCACGAACCGGGTCGAGCTGCGTTCCTTGCGCCGTCATCGTCCCACTCCGGTGAGTTCGGCAATGAGGGCTTCGGCTCGGGTGATGTTGCCCTTCACCACTTTCAGGTTGTTTTCCAGGCGGTCGCGTTTCTTTTCCCGTACGGCAGTATCCGAGCGGGCACTTTCTTCGGCGTCCTTGATCTGCGACTGCAACTGTGCGATCGAGGTCTTGAGATGCTCGCGATAGCGAATCACGATCTCCGGGCGGGCAAGTGCGATGGTCGATTCGAACGTCCGAGCGGTCGCTGTCTTGGTCGCGGCAGTCGTTTCTCGCATCCAGCTCAGCAGATTCGTCTTACCGGCGCGCATGGCCCGAAACCCCAGGTTGAAACCGACCCACGCGATCCCCACCACGGCTCCGACGCCCACGACGGTGGAGAGTCCGACGATGCCGCCGAGCATCGACGATCCCATCACTCCCATGGTCAACATCGACGGATCGAGCAGCCCATGGCGTTTGCCGGCGACGGAGTGCGTGTCGAGCGTGCGGCCGGACAGGGTGGCCACGACCTGCTCGTAGATCTCTTCCCACACCACATCGGAATCGAATCGCGGTTTCACGATCGTGGTGTAGAGCTGCTCCAGGAAGACCGTCATCGACTCGGCCATCGCCGATTGGAAGTCTCTCTCCATTTCGGCGGTGAAGTGCTGCGGGTTCTTCCGTAGCACCTCCATCCCGTTCTTGTTGATCCTGCTCGTCCACTTCTCGCGGATCGCATCGAGCCGTCGGTCGAGTTCGGCGGTGGCGTTCTGCCGGATCAGCGTCAGATCGCGTTGCAGATATTGCTCCCACTGCTGGGAGTGATCTTTGAGCTCTTTCAGTTCGTCGAGCTGCGCGGTCAAATCGGGGACCACCCGAGCCGCGTCGTCGATCGCCGCGATCTGAACGGCGAGGTCGTCGGCGAGGCTACGCAGTCCACCTACCGCGGTCCGCAACCCGCTGGCCGCCGGAAGTTGATCGGCGACAGCGAGTTTCGTCTCGATCAACGCGCGCAGCGCGGTGATCCCGGAACGATGCTCGGCCGCGTCGCGGGCAGCGCCCGGTGGCATCTCGGCGGCGACGACGGCCCGCAGGCTCGAGACCCCGAGCACCGGAATTTCGCGACCGAGATGCTCGCGCAGCAGGGCGGTGTTCTGCTCTACGATCGGCCTCCACCGACGCACGTTCTTGTCGGTCTTGGTCACCGCAACGATCAGTGCCTCGACGCCAGCGCCGGCGCCGGAGATGAACTCCATCTCGGGTGCGGTGAGCGGGGTGGACGCGTCGCAGACTATCACCACCACGCATGCTCGCGCTGCGCTGTCGGCCGCGAGAGCGGCGTACGAGGGGTCGAGGCCGCCGACACCGGGAGTGTCGATGACCGTTGTGGTCCCCATCCGGTTGCCGGGCACAGCGACCACTGCGCGGGTCGGCAGCTCCACCGCTCGGGCATCGCGGACGCGCGCGCCTTCGCAGGAAACCCAGTCCTCCAGGTCGGCGTGGGGGATCGCCTCGGTGCGATCGGGATAGATCAACTCCGCGCCCCCGCCTGGCGCACCTGCGTCGGTATCGGTGAACGACAGGGTCGTCGAGGTTGTCACGTCGACACCGACCGGGGAGGCATCCCGGAACCCGACGAGGGCATTGACGAGGAAACTCTTGCCGCGCTTGACTTCTCCGACCACGACGACAGTGCGGGCGAGGTCCTGTGCGGCGCGGCGAGCGGCGAGGTCGGCGACCGCGTCGAACTGGAACGGGCGCAGGATCTTGGTGGTGATCGTCTCGAGCAATGCCGCGGCGCGATCTGTTGCCGGGGCAGGAGGCGCTGCTGTATCGCTCGAGTTCACTGCCCCTCCGCTTCGTTCGCCTTCGATTTCGACCCCCGTGCGCATGATCTGCGCGGTCAGACTCTAACCCCGGCCATCGTCGGGGCGCGGAACGGAGCCCGGTCGGCACCGTCGTGGATTCGTCGAGAGGAATTGGTGGCCTCGGTGCGGGAACCTTATGCGGTGCCGGATGCATCCAACAGTCAGTGACACCGACAACGAGCCCGGCGCAGTCTTCGACGACCGGGCTTACTACCGAGAGGATCTTCGCGTGCGTTCGAGAACATGGCTGAGGCGTGCAGGGGCGATTGCCTGCGCCGGTGCGGTATTGGCCGGATGCGGCACCGACACCAGCGACGGCCTGCCCGTGGCGAAATCCGGCGGAGACGCGAGCGAGGAGAGCAGTGCTGTCGACCCGGCGGCACTCGATACCGGAAGCTATCCCACCAGCCCGGCTCCGGAGTTCGGTCGTGCTACCAGGGACAACATCCTCGACGTGGAAACCCAGCGACTGGCCGAGTTCGTCGTGGTGCCCTTCGAGGTGGACCCGAACTTGGTCACGGCGAAGATGCCCACGATGGTCATCCGCAGCCACGAGAACCTCGAGATGGTGCTCAGCGGGAATGCAGCCGATGTCGCCGAAGCCCACGGCATGCTGTACGGATACGTCTCCACGGCCGCAACCGCGACCACAGCTGTCACCGACCCGTCCCGCTCGCTCGTGCAGATGGTCCTGCGCTTCGAAACCTCCGACAACGCTGCTGCCGCAGCCCAGGAGATGCATGACGGGTTGACCACCGTCGACTCCGATGGCACTGGCGTCGAGACCCCGGAGACGATCGGAATCTTGCCCAACACTCTTGTCTCGACGTCGGAGTACACCCACAGTGCTGGTCCCGAGGTGTCCGCCAACGCGTTCACCGCGCACGGCAACTACCTGATCTACACCTGGGCCAAAGCGCCTGCCGACGAGAAAGAGTGGACAGCTCAGGCCGTGGCTCGCGCGCTCGATCTGCAAGGTCCGCTCATCGACCAGTTCCCTGCGCAACCGACCCTGGCGCAGAACGGGGGCGAGCCCGCCGAATTGCCCATGATCGACCAGGACAAGATCCTCCTCTACGCCATTCCCGAGGAAGACGAGCAAGCTGATTCCGGTAACGACATGGCTTCTTACGGCCCCCGCGGAATGTCACACCGCTCGACGAACCCGCCGTTGACCTACCGCGTTCTCACCGAGGCCGGTTCCGACCACAACGCGGTCTACAAGACGAACGTCTACCGGGCGTCCGACGACGCCGGTGCGCAGATGATCGTCGAGGAATTCCGCAACGACCTCACCTCCCAGGGATACGTGGAAGCACCGTCGCCGCAGGGACTTCCCGACGCAGTGTGCCTGAGCAAGGACACCACGAACGGGACGACCGACTACTGCTTGGTCGTCAACGGGCGCTACGTCGGCGAAGCGTACGGAACGGACGACAAGAAGGACGTCGACCAAAAGATCAGCGCCCAGTACCTGATCCTCGAACAGGCCGACCAGAACGCAGAGTAGAGCGTGGTCGGCTCGAAAACGAAGCCGTCCGGCGCACCCACCGATTGGGGTGTGCCGGACGGCTTTGCCGCGTTCTCTTGTCTCCTGTGCAAGGCAACCCGATTGTCAGTGGACGTCGGTACGCGGACCGAGCAGGGCGGCGAGCTGTTTACGTGCACGGTGGATGCGGGTTTTGACCGTTGCCACCGACACACCTTGGTGTTCGGCGATGTCGGCATAGGGCATGTCGGCAAATTCGGCGAGCACGATCGCGACGCGAAAGTCCTCGGGCAGCTCGTTCAAGGCCTGATGGACCACCGATGCGGTCGCGACCCGGTCGTCGATTCGAGGTTGGTCGTGGCCGAGGTCGATGCCAGGCTCGTCGGTGGTGTCGTCGTCGAGGCTCGAGGTCGGTTTACGGCGGCGTACGACAGCGAGGGCAGCGTTGACCGCGATGCGGTGCAGCCAGGTGTTGAAGCGTGCCTCGCCGCGGAACCTGTGCAGATTCTGCCAGGCCGCTGTGACGGTGTCCTGGAACGCATCTTCGGCGTCGTGGGTGTTGCCGGTGATCTGCAAGCAGACATGCCACGCATTGGTGCGGTATCGGCCGACGAGGTCGGCGAATGCACGGTGATCACCGAGGCGGCACGCCGCGATCAGCTCTGACTCGCTCATTCCACCCCCGATCGATGCTGCGAATCTCCGCCGTGTCCACCCCCGGCGGAGAGATAGTACCCACCGGTACGAACCCGGGCGGATATGAGCATGCTCGCGGCAGGACCGAACTCCCGTTGGACGTTGCAGGGCCCAGCGGTAGCTCGCATCAAAGAAGATCGTCGCCCGGCTCGTCGGTGTGCCCGAAATCGATGTCGAGCTGGTGGCCGAGGTCGTCGCCCGGTCCGGTGCCGCCAGAGTCGATCCCCAGGTCGTCGGCCAGGGGGAGGTCGGTGTCGCCGTCGGGATGAGGTGCGTCGTCGTCGAGCACGTCGTCGAGCACGGTGTCGTCGTCGAGCGCCATGTCCTCGTCGTCGAGCACGAGGTCCTCGTCTTCGGGGACGAGGGGACGGTCGTCCAATTCGGGGACGAGGTCGGAATCGACGGAAGCATCGGGGTCGAACGCGGCGTCGAGGGTGCGGTTCCAGACCCCGTCGGGAAGCGGTGGCAGGTCGCCGGCGAGCTCACGCAACAAAGCCATGTGGTCGTCGGTCATCGTTCACCTCGCTACTGTCCGGTCGACTCGGCCGTGGGCGATGGCGCGCCCAGAGGTCCAATGTGTTCATTGTGCCTGGTGGTTCACGAGCGAAGCGAGATGACCGTCGTTCTGGCCGGCCGCGTGTCGGTCACGGGTGGTGTCGTGGTGGTCGAGTCGGTGTCGGCCGGAATCAGATCGGGATCCGAATCGTCGGCGACGAGCATCTGATGCCCGGAGTCGGCCCAGGCTTGCTCGAACTGCTCGATCGGCACTTCGAGTTGATTGCCGTCCGGTACTCCGGGGTCGGAGAGGATGACGACGCCGCGTGCGTCGTCGATGCCGGCGACGACCAGGACATGGTCCGGGCGGTTGTCTTCGACGCCTTCGTGCTCGGGTTTCCAGATTTCCCCGGAGTCGACCATCGCGACGACGCCCTGCCCGTTGTCGAGGGCCGAGCGGAGATCGTCGAGCGACCCGGAGCTGATGGTGGCGGGCACGCCCTGATCTTCGAGAAGGATCTCGATGTCGGGCAGTGTCATTCCGCCGGCCGGATCATCACCGGCCATCAGGCCCAACTCGACCGCGCGATCGACGAGATCCCGGGGGTCGCTGATGTCGGCCTCGGTGTATTCGGCGACGAGTTGTCCGACGACTGCGGGGCCGCAATATCCGTCGAACTGTTGGTAGAACCAGTTGATCGTCCACTGCGCGGGGTTTCCGTGCACTGCGTCGGCGTCACCAGGTGGCGTAGAGGCATCTTCGGTGCTGTCGGAATCGGCGCCCGAGGTGTCGATATCGGAGGTGTCGATATCGGAGAGGTCTATGTCGAGTGCAGGGTTGCCCGTTGCCAGGGAGTCGGCCGCGGAGGATCCACTCGGCCCGGGTCGTGTGTAGACGGCTTCGGAATCGTACTGGTCCTCGCGGTGGGGGCCGGCCGGTGCACCGATCAGCTCGGCGCCTGCCATGCCGTCATCGGAGAAGTCCGCAGTGACCTGCTCTCCGGCACACCCGTCGGCGAGATCATCTGCCGCATCGGACGGCCACATCGCGGTCGTGTCGAACTCGTGCATCGGTCGGCCCCTTGTCGTCGAGGAAAGTTCGGTCAGAGGTCGTTCTGCGATTCGGCTGGGTAAGTGCCGGCCTGCGCGTGGTAGTTGTCGTCGGCGGGAATGGCCGACTCGAGGCTCTCGATGGTGCCGAGGTCCGTGTCGGCGCCGGTGGCCACGGTGTCGAAGTTGCCGTCGCCGTTGCTGTCGAGCTCGCCCAAATCGAATCGGCCGTCACCATCGGTGTCGACGAGGGTGGCGTTGATGCGGCCATCCGCATCGGAGTCGAGCATCGCGGTGTCGAACCGGCCGTCGCCGTTCGAGTCGATCAGCACGACGTCCACCTGGCCGTCGCTGTTCGAGTCGATCAGTGTTTCGGTGATCGCACCGCCCTCGATGGTGTCCTGGCGGACCGGCGCGCCGCTGACGGGGTCGTGGAACGTCGCCAGGTCGACGTCGCCGTCGTCGTCGAGATCCTCGGCGACGCGGATAGTGCCGTCGGACTGCTGCGCTGCTGCGGTCTCGTAGGTGCCGTTCGAGTCGGTGTCCTGCTCGATCAGGGTGATCGTGCCGTCTTCGTTGTAATGGGTTGTGGTGTCGATTCCGTCGACTCGCGAATGGGTCAGATCGATGAGACCGTCGCCGTCCACGTCGCGTGGCGAGACGTAGTCGACCTGACCGTTGACCCCGATGGCCTCGTTGACCGTCGATGCAGCGGGTGAATCGACTGCGTCTACCTTGGCAGGGGGCACCGACTCCGATGCGGTGGCCGAGGAGTCGCCGTAGGTGGCGGTCGATGGGTCGGCGGTCACCTCTGCCGAGGACGCTGTCGGCTCGGCTGCTGTTGCCCTGTCGTCGGATGTATCAGTGGCAGCAGAGATCTCGTTCATTTCTTCCTCCATGGCGTTGGTGATGGCATCGGCTTTCTCTTCGACACTCATGGTTGGATCGTTGGCGATCGCGTCGAGTTTGGCCTTGTACTCGGCGGAGTCGGTGCTGTCGTAGACGGCTTTGTCGTCGTTCTGCATGGCGTGTCCTCTTTCGGGCGTATCTCGAGTTGCTCTCGTTGTTGCGGTCGATAGTTGGATGCACCCGGGCCCGCAAAAGGTTCCCGCGCATTCGAAAAAGAACGTCGCGACGCGACCGTGCTGTGCTCGAGAGAAGCAGCAGGGGCCACCAAGACCGGATTGGTCCTGGTAGCCCCTGCTGTGGAAGGTGTTGTCGCCGAGCCTTTTCGGCGTGTCAGTTGATCAGTCCTGCGCGGCTGAGGAAGGTCTTCGCGCCGTCTGCCCCGACCGCGTCGTAATAGCCCACCATCACACCGGTCGCGCCGTTGGCGTAGGCGATGGAGTAGGCGCCGGTGATCTCGGGAGCGGACAGGTGCGCCGCAGCAGTGCGAGCGACGTTCTCCACGATCTGATTGTCGGCGGCCGCGGTGTCGTTCTGATTCCCCTGCCGGAGCCGCAGGACCTGCTTCTTCGCCTCACGGACGTCCACCGAGACCGTGATGTACGACGCCCCACTGTTCTCTTCGACTATCCCGCTCGTCAACGAACTGTCCGCCGGGATTTGGCATTGCAACTGTGCACCGCCGTTGTCGGTCTCTCCGGTCTGTTTGCACTCCGAGAGCTCCGCGCGCAGTGCCGGCGGAAGACCTGCGACGACAGCCTCTTTCGTCGTCGGAGGCGTGTCGACGGCATCTCCACCTCCCGACGCGGCCGCCGGATCGACGTCCTGTGCCACACTCGAGCTCGGCCCGCCTGCTGTCGGTGCGTCCGAATCGCCGCTGCTTCGATCGAGGACCAAGAATCCTGCCAAGGCTGCGATCGCCACGACCGCGACTGCAGCACCCGCCATCACCAACTTCCTGTGCCCGCCGGTAGCCGGTTCGGGGTGCGCGGGTGTTCCGATCGACGGGCTCGGCCACTCGGCGAGTGCCGTGGTAGGCGGATTCGGCACCGCTGGAGCCGGCCGGGTCGGTTGTGGTCCAGGAGTGCGTGTCGGGCCCTGCGGGCTGTGAACCGGGCCCTGCGGGCTGCGAACGATGGGTGCAGCAGCAGCCAAAGCTCCTTGCGCCACCACGGTTTTCGGATCGTCCAGCGTCGCGATCGGTCCGAGGGGACGCAGGCGTTCGTGCACCGCTGGGATCCTCGACGACCCGCCGGTGAGGTACAGGGCTTCGAGTTGGCCTGGCTCGGTGATGCGGGCGTCGAGCAGCGTCGACCTGGCCAACTCGACAGCTTTGTCCAACACCGGGGAGATCAGCTCTTCGAACTCGTCCCGGGTGATCTGGAAACGCTCGGTGCGTCCGTCGCCGGTGACCGCGATCGTCGCAGACGGTGCCTCCGACAGCAGTTCCTTGGCTCGACGGATCGAATCTTCGAGGGCATATCGCACGTCCAGAGGGGCGCGGGTGCGTAGGAAGTCGAGCAGGTCGGGGTCGCGGACATCGAGTTGCTGATCCACCCAACGGCGCATGTGCGCGTCCAGGTTCTTTCCACCCAACCCGTTGTCACCGCGGGCGGCTACGACGTCGAAGCTCCCGCGGCTGTTCGCTTCGAGCACCGCTACGTCGAGGGTGCCTCCGCCGAAGTCGAAGACCGCGATCTTCGTTCCCGGCGTCACCGTGTGCGCGCGGGTGTAATAGTGCGCGGCCGCGCGAGGCTCGGACACCGTGGTCACCCGAGACGGATCGTGACCGAGCTGGGCGGCGGCATCGAGCAACACCTGAATCTCGCGTCGCGACCAAGCTTCGGGGTGTGTGAGCACCAGCCTCGACGGCGCAGTACCGCTGTGGGCAGCCGTGGCACGTGCGATGACCGAGTCGAGAACAGCAGCCACGGGTACGGCCGCGGGGACGGTGTACCCGTTGACCGTCACCACCCCCTGCCCGATTGCGCGTTTCGGGGCCGGGATGAATGCGGCAGGGTTCGACTCGGCGCGGTCGGTGGCTACGTCGCCGACCGCGATGCGATCCGGCGATTCGACGAACACCGACGACGACATCGTCGTGCGATTGTGCGACAGGGTCAGCGCCTCCACCGCACCGCTGATCGGGCTCGTGTGCGCTGCAGCGGTGTTGGAGGTACCGAAATCGATCGCGAGTACCCAGTCGCGTGCAGCCATCAGTGCCGAACCTCGCGACGAGAGTCGAGCATGTATCCACGGCATCGCGCCGTCATAGTGCACCTGTACACAGTCAGTCCGCCCTTCTCGCATCGGCCGGGCATCGAGGTGCCCAGGCCGGGAGGGAATTTACCTCCACCGGTAGTTGGATGCTGCGGCCATGCCGAAAGGTTCCCGTGTCCTTCCACACCGGGACCGTGCCTGTGCCTGTGAATCAGGCGTCGACGATGTCCTTGCCCAACGGCATGAGCGAGATCGGGATCATCTTCAGGTTCGCGATGGCCAGCGGGATCCCGATGATGGTGATGGCCATCGCGATCGCCGTGGCGATGTGTCCGATCGCCAACCACACCCCGGCAACGATCAGCCAGATCACGTTTCCGATGACCGATGCGACTCCCGACGTCGGCCGCTCGACGACGGTCTTGCCGAACGGCCACAGTGCGTAGACGCCGATCCGGAACGAGGCGATGCCGAACGGGATGGTGATGATGAGGATGCAGCAGATGATGCCTGCTGCGAAGTAGCCCAGCGCGAGCCACAGCCCGCCGAAGATCAGCCAGATGATGTTCAGAATTACTCGCATCGCCAGTACTCCCTCTCTATCGCGCACGCCGGCCGGACATCAGTGCGTAAACCAGTGCCAGGACGAACCCGAGTGGCGCGGCGATCATCGCCGTCAGATAAAGCCACAGGGGTGGCTCGTTCCCGCCGACCGCAGGCACCAAGAATATCGCTGCGATGGCGAGAAGTCCCGCGGCGAACAGCGTCAGTGCTACGCGCAGGAGTACGGAGTTCGAGCTGTGTCGTCGTTCGGTCACAGGCTCAACGGTAGCCGCGAAGGAAACCGAGGTGCCCGGCACCGTGCCTGCGCGCTAGACTGGTGCATTCGCGTCCTGCCTAGTTGTGTGGGGCGCGAAATTTTATGCCAGCAAGACCATACGAGACAAATGGACGGGTGAGCGCAGTGCCTACCGGCAAGGTGAAATGGTACGACGTCGACAAGGGGTTCGGCTTCCTCTCGCAGGAGGAAGGTGAGGACGTCTACGTCCGTTCGTCGGCGCTCCCGGCAGGTGTCGAGGGCCTCAAGGCGGGCCAGCGCGTCGAGTTCGGGATGGCCGCGGGACGCCGTGGACCGCAGGCGCTCAGCCTGAAGGTCCTCGAACCAGCACCGACAGTGCGTCAGAACACGCCGAACCGCCGCGAGCCGGTCGAGCGCAAGCACACCCCGGACGAGCTTCACGGCATGGTCGAGGACATGATCACGCTGCTCGAGGCAACGATTCAGCCTGAGCTGCGCAAGGGTAAGTACCCGGACCGCAAGACCGCTCAGAAGATCTCCGAGGTTGTTCGCGCGGTTGCCCGGGAACTCGACACTTGATTCCCCCGAACGCCGGCGTCTAGCTCGTCGCGATCGACCAGATCGCGTGGCTGATGATCTCTTCCTGCGCGGTCTCGGTCGAGATCACCCCGGACGGCAGTCGAATCTCGACGCCGAGTAGCTTTCGGCCGTCGTCGTCGACCGGTGCGACTGTCAGTCCCAGCTTCTGGTCGGGGAGATAGAGCGTGTCGGTTTCGACCACGTTGCCGCTGCCGTTCGAGCCGCTGCCGTCCGAGCCGCTGCCGTTCGAGCCGCTGCCGTCCGAGTACACGGCGGCGACGATCCAGGGCGCCGAGGTGATCTCGGAGGGCAGCGACAGCTGCAGTGGACGGCCGGCGCGCACCGGAAGGCTCGCACTGGCTCCGTCGGGATCGCACAGTGGCGCCTCGACGGGGCAGTACAGGTACGGCTCGACCGTGACGGCCTTGCCGTCGGCGAACGCGGTGATGGTCGGTCGATGAGTCGGCGCATCCGAGATGAGGAGCGCCAGCACAGCGACAGACGCCACGCCGATGACGAGGAGTCCGGCGGTTCCGATGGCCAGTAGTTTTTTGGTCTTCGGTGCGAAGTTCACTTGGCTCACGTTCTGTCGATGTGGAACGACTACGAAACGGTAGTCGATACTTCCTGGTCGGCGTGGTCGGGCCGGTTGCCGCCGAAGCCGGGGAGCAGGGATCGCCCGCGGTAGGTCAGGAACGTTTGGACGAGTCCGATCGTAAGCACGACCGATACGACGGTGAAGCCCAGCCAGTACTCGGTGGGCAGCAGCACCCCCATGGTGCCGCCGAGCACCCAGCAGAGCTGCAGCACTGTCTCGGACCGTCCGAAGCCGGAGGCAATCGACTCGGGAGGCAGGTCGGACTGCAGCGATGCGTCGAGGGAGACCTTGGCAAGGGCACTCGCACACGAGGCGACGAGAGCTGCCAATGCTGCCGTCAACAGACTGTCGGTAACGGCAGCGACGATCGCGATGAACGTGACCGCAGTTGTGCACCTGAGTACGACGATGGCGGGTTTGCCGAGCTTGAGGCGCGCTCCCGTGGCATTGCCCGCGAAGTTGCCGATCGCAGCGCCCGCGCCGACGAGTCCGAGCATCGCCGCCTGCTTGATGGGTTCGTGGTCGGTCTGTGCCTTCGCGACGAAGGCGACGTACAGCGTCAGGAATCCGGTGAGCACTCGAATGGTTCCGTTACCCCACAACCCTATGATGACGGATCTACCGAGTGGCTGCCGCCGGGCCTTCGGTGGGGCAGCCGTGGCATTTCCGCGCCGGATGACCTCGGTCTGGGCGTTGTCGCCGTGATAGCTGAGCGTGGCCGGAACTTCGCCCTCGGTGACCTCCACCCACGACGGAATCCGCATCGACAGCCACGCACCGAACACGGTGATTGCCGCCACGAACCACAGCGCGCCGGGTGAATCGGCGACGAATGCGATACCTGCGGCGATGCCACCGGCGACGATGGTTCCGCCGAGCAGACCGAACACCGTCAGCCGCGAGTTGACCCGGACGAGGTCGATCTCGGGCGGCAGCACGCGGGGCGTGACAGCGCTCTTGAGCACTGCGAACGATTTGCTCAGGACCAGCATCCCCAGAGCCGCCGGATACAGAACCCAGCTGTCGAAATTGAACACCAGCACTACCGCCAAAACAGTCCGCAACAGGAACGACGTCGCCAACGCGATCCGTCGACCGTGCTGCAACCGATCGAGCATCGGGCCGATGAGCGGAGCGATCAAGGCGAACGGAGCGATCGTGATGACGAGATACAGCGCCACCTTCGTCTTGTCCTCGCCGGTCGCCGCGGAGAAGAACAGCGTGTTCGCGAGCGCGACCGCCATGGCGGCGTCGGATGCGAAGTTCGCCATCGTGGCATAGGTCAGGGCGGTCAACCCCGACTTGTCGGCACCGTCGGCTTTGGCTGCTCGCTGGAACGTCGCGATGCCCTTGCCGGTCAGCTCACGGCTGCGCATCGCAGCAACACGCGTGACGGTCAGCTTGCGGGGCATCGGCGGAGGCTTCGGCCCCTGTGATTTCGCTCCCGAGGGCGGTTGCTTCGAGGGCGTGTGGGGTGTCGGATGCAGGGGCGGCAGCGGCGTCCGCCGGCTCGGAACGTGACCACCCGGGTCACTCCGCAGGCTCCGCTCCTGGGAAGCCGGCGGATAGTTGTCGAACCCTGGATGGTCCTCACCCGGTGGGGCGTCGGAGTCGCGGGGATCGGTCACGAGATCAATTCTGTCCTAAATCTGCGGCGGTTGAGAACACCGACTCACTGGGAGGCTGTGAACTCCACCTCGTACATGGTCGGCCACAGCTTTCCAGTCACGAGAAAGCGATCAGTTCCGGGGATCTGCGCGATGCCGTTGAGCACGTCGGCGCCGGCTCGCTCGTCGGTCGTCATCGCATCCCACAGTGGACGGGCATCGATCATGGCGGTGACGTCTCCTGTCTTCGGATCGATTCTGGCGATGTCGTAGGTACGCCACACGTTCGAGTACACCGAACCGTCCTCGGCGCACTCGAGTTCGTTGAGGTTCGCCACTGGTTGCCCGCTCGAGGTCACCTCGACCGTCGAGGTGACCTCGAACGTCACCGGATCACGGAAGGTGAGTGTCGACGATCCGTCACTCATCACCAGTCCGGCGTCCGTGGATTCGCAGAGGCCCCAGCCTTCACCGTCGTACTCGACGCGGCGGAGTTCTTCGAGGGTCTGCGGGTCGCGCGCGAATGCGACACCGTCTTGCCAGGTGATCTGCCAGGCGGTGTCGCCGGCGACGGTGAAACCTTCGCCGAAGTAGTCCGCGGACAGGTCCACTCGGCGGAGTTCGGCGCCGGTGTCGAGATCGGACACCGTGATGTACGAGGACCCGTTGCGACCCGTGCTCTCGTACAGCTGACCGTCGGACACTTCCAACCCCTGCGTGAACGCAGTCCGGTCATGAGGGAGGGTGCGTACGACCGACACGGACAGGTCCGGAACCGACGTATCCGTAGCTGCCGGGGTGGACGACGTGCAGCCCACCAGCAGGGCGGTCGAAGCGACAAGGCCAAGCAGGATACGAAACGAGGCCGACATGGCCTCATCATGGCAGCCCGAACTGGGCGCTTTCGAAGTGATGCGGCAAAATGAATGTGTGAGTTTCACATCTTCTCCAGAACTCGACCAGATTCGTCCAGTCCTAGCCGACGCCAGGGAGTTGGCCCACGAGGCGCTGATCGATGCGGCAGAGGGCGGTGTCGGTGATTATCTCGGCGTCACCGCGGAAGATGACACTGCCGCAACCCACCGTTTTCTCGCCGAGCTGCAGGGCTACCGAGGCTGGCAATGGGCTGTCGTCGTTGCTGCACCCGACGGGGCCGACGTGGCCACGATCAGTGAAATCGTTCTTCTTCCCGGCCCCGATGCGATCGTCGCGCCGGGTTGGCTACCGTGGGACGAGCGGATTCGTCCCGGCGATCTCGGCCCCGGTGATCTCCTCCCTCCCCGGCATCAGGACCCGCGTCTGGTGCCCGGATACGTCGCCACCGGCGACCCTGCGGTGGACGACGTCGCCTACGAGCTCGGCTTGGGGCGGACCCAGGTTCCGAGCAGGGAAGGGCGTCTCGACGCCGCAGAGCGCTGGCACGACGGCGATTTCGGCCCGGACAGCGAGACGGCCAAGGCCGCGCCGTCCACGTGTGGGCTGTGCGGGTTCTATCTGCCGATTGCCGGGTCGCTGTCCGCGGCTTTCGGAGTGTGCGGAAACGAGTACGCCGCGGACGGACGCGTCGTGCACGCCGAGTACGGCTGCGGTGCTCACTCGGACACCGAATTGCCCACTGGTGCAGGATCACCGCAATTCGATCCCTATGACGATGCTGCTCTCGACGTGACGGTGCAGGTGCCGACGCCCGAGGCCGAGGCCGAAACCGAAACCACCGAAACCGAGACTGCGGCCCCGACCGAGACTGCGGCCGAGGCCGAGGATGCACCGCAGGACGCGCAATCGACGAACTGAGAGATCCGTTCGACACCGAGTCGATCCGGGCCGCAACGGTCTCGGCATGGACGTCCTCGCCGACTCGGTTGAAGGAAGACGCTGCCACCGAGGACGACCTCGTTCGCGGTGGCTATCGAGACCGGCTGTTGACCGAACTCGCGCAGAATGCTGCCGATGCAGCCTCCCGCGCAGGCGTTCTCGGCGCGATGCGAGTGTGGTCGTCCGGCAGTGCTGTTCACGTTGCCAACACCGGTGCCCCCTTGGACATCGGTGGTGTCCATGCACTGACCGCGCTCCGAGTGTCGGCGAAAACCGACGGAGTCGGGCGGTTCGGGGTCGGGTTCACCGCTGTCCGAGCCGTCAGCGACGACATCGAGTTCCGCTCGGCTGCGGGAGGTGTGGCGTTCAGCAGTGAAGCGACGCAACGGGCGCTTGCCGACGCTGGCCTGTCCGCTCCTGGCGTCGGAGTCCCTGTTCTTCGGCTGGTGTGGCCGTCGAGCGAGCCACCGGCCGTGGGGTTCGCGTCGGAGATCGTCTTGCGCCTTCGCGACGACGACGTCGACGCAGTGTTGGACTCGATGCGCAGCGAGGCCGTGGATCTGTTGCTCGAACTCGAATCCCTCGAGTCGATCGAGGTAGCAGGCGACGTGATCCACCGCGACGTCGAGAACCTCGATGGCAGACTGGACCTGGTCACGATCGGCGATCTTCGGTGGTGGCAGTACCGCACCGAGCACGCCCGGTGGCTGATTCCACTCGTCGACGGAGTGCCCCGTCGGGCAAGCTCGGATGTCCTTCGTGCACCGACTCGTTCGGACGAGGAGTTGTCGCTTCCGGTGCTGCTCGTTGCCGACGTGGCGATGCAACCCGACCGGCGCCGCGTCCTGCCCGGAGCCGACGTGCGCCGAGTCGCCGATGGTTACGGCGACGTGCTCGCTGCACTGCCCGGCCGCTACCGGCCGTCGTTCGTTCCCGTTCCCGGTTTCGCGCGTAGTGCGGTCGACGGCGTACTGCGAGAGCAGATGCTGCACGAATCGACCACGACTGCATGGCTTCTCGGATGCTCGGGGGACAACCTCGTGCCGTCGAGGGCGACGGTGTTGCCGGGGTTGACGGACGAACTCGGCGACGCACTCGTCGACGTCTTCCCTGGACTGGTGTCCGCGTCACTGTCGGGTCCTCGTGACGCCACCGCTCTCGCAGCTGTCGGGGTTCACCGACTCGGTCTCGCCGAGCTCGCCGAGGTGCTCACGGGTGTGGACCGCGAGCCGTCGTGGTGGGGAACGTTCTACGACGCGTTGTCCCCGCTGGTCGTCGACGGCATCGCCGCGGAAGAGCTTGCTGCGCTACCGGTTCCACTGACCGACGGCCGAACGGTGACGGGACCTCGAACAACCGTTCTCGGCGAGGGGATCAGTGCGGCCGGGGCCGTCCCTTGGGCGCGTCTGGTTCATCCCGACGCCGCCAGGTCACTGCTGTCGCGGTTGGGTGCGGCCGAGGCGACTGCGTCCGATCTGCTGGCCGATCCGGCGGTGGAAGCACTCCTCGACGATCTCGACTGGGACGACGCGGAGTCGGTGGAGACGCTCACCGAGTCGATCCTGTCCCTCGCGGCCGATGCCCGCGCGTTGCCGTCGTGGCTCGGGTCGCTTCCGCTCACCGATTCCGAGGGTGAACTCCGCGCGGCAGACGAACTGCTTCTGCCCGACGCGCCACTGGCAGATGTGCTGTCCGAGCAATCACCCTTCGGTCTCGTAGCGACCGAGATCGTCGACAGGTTCGGTGCGGAGGCGCTTCGAGCAATCGGAGTCGGGTGGGGATTCGGCGTCGTCACCGACGAACTTCCGACGGCGCCGGACCACGAACTCGACGACGAGGAGTCGTGGTGGGAGTCGCTGCCGGAGGAGCCCGACGTTCTTCTCGCCGTGCGCGATCTGGATCTGGTGGACGAGAGTCGGTGGCCACAGGCTCTGACACAACTCGTCACCGATCCAAGTACCTCGGCGGCGTTGCAGGACAGGTTCGGGTACACCGCCTGGTGGCTACGCACCCACGCGCACATCGACGGAGCGCGACTGGAATCCTTCCGGGCCCCGTCCGAGGACACGTTCGACGGACTTCTCGACCCCTTCGATCATCCACACGCCGACGCACTCGCTTACGCGTTGGCATCGAACAGGTGTGAGAGCGCCTGGTTTGCTCGCCTGATTGTCGAGCGACTCGCGGATCCGCTGCGTTCACCGACTCCGGCAGTCATTGCGAGGGCACACCGTCTTCTCGCGGACGCTGTGCTCGCCGGCCGAGTGGATCTCGACGACCTCGACCTCCCTCCGAGAATCCGTGCGATCTCGGGTGCCCTTGTCGATCCCGACGTTGCGCTCGTACTCGATCGACCGTGGTTGGTATCGGTCGTTCCCGCCGAGGTCGCGGTGTTGTCCTCGATGGAGACGGCGTCGGTGCTCGCCTCGATACTCGATGTGCGCACGGCATCGGAGGCGGTCGACGCCGAAGTCATGGGCGTCGGGCGGGTCAGCTCGTGGGACCGGGAGCCGAGAGCGGTACTGGCCTGTGCGGCGCTCGGATTGGAGCTTCCTGTGGGGCAGGTCGTCGTTCACCGCGATCTCGTCGTCCGGTTGACCGGAGCGGTCACGGGGGAGCGGGACGTTCCGTGGTGGGTGACGCCTGATGGCATCACGCACTTGGCCGACGGAGCGGAGCGTTCGAGTGGACGGTGACGTTCTGCAGTCCATGGTCGAGAACCGTGTCGGCTGGGTGACGACGATGTTCTGGGTGATCACGACGCTCGGGAACACAGTGTCGATGTTCGTCTGGTCGATCGCGGGCTGCGTGCTGCTGCTGAGAAGGGGTAGACGTGCCGACGCCGTTGTGGTGGCGGGTGCGATGTTGACCGCCTGGGGTGCGATGAGCCTGGCGAAGCTGATCTTCGGGCGCGCACGGCCACCGATACCGGAGCGATTGGTCGAGATCTCGTCCCACTCGTTTCCGTCGGGCCATGCCACGATGTCCGCGGTGCTGGCCACGGTGGCGATCGCGATGATGCTGCGATCGACCACCCCGTGGCTGCGTCGTCCCGTTGTGCTTGCACTACCTGTTGCGTCGAGCCTGGCGATCGGGTTTTCTCGGATCTACCTGGGCGCGCATTGGACTACGGATGTGCTTGCGGGGTGGGTGTTCGGGACCCTGTGGGCACTGCTGTGGATCTATGCGAGCGGAGCGATCAGCGCGAGAAATCGGATCGCTGCGCGATGACGAGGAGTTCGTCGCGCATCGAGGGGCTGCTGACGGCGTGCGCGCGGGCGTAGAGGGCGCGGAGGGAACGAGCGTGGTTGCGACGGGTACGGATCTGCGAAACGAGCTTCATGGCCTTGCTTTCGTATATCAATGGTTTCGTGTAACTGACATAACCCATCGTCCACGTTAACTCTGTGTAACTCAACCGATTCAGTGGTGAGTTTCCGCACGTCAGCGGCACATTCAGTGACGGCGCTTACGTTCCCTCGGGCGGCGTGACGGCAAGCACGCTCAGTCGAGGCCACGCTGGGCGGTCTTGCTCCCACGTCTGGCCGCGGCGCGCTGGACGAGGAACAGTACGAAGCCGACCGTGCCGACGCCGATGCCGGCCAGGCACACGGGCAGAGCGGACGACCACCGATCGCCGACGGTCAGTACGACGACTGTTGCTGCCACCCATAGTGCAATTCCGAGGGCGATGACGGGCGCCGGGTCGGTCAGCCTGCGGCTGAGCTCGGTCGGTTCCGGCTCTCGCTCCACGAAATGTAGGTTACCCCTATGCCTTTCCAGTCCCGGCTCCTGGACAACTATTTCAAGATCACCGAACGAGGATCCACTGTCGCGTCCGAGGTGCGTGGCGGCGTCGTCACCTTCGTGGCGATGGCGTACATCGTGGTGCTCAACCCGCTCATCCTGGGCAGCTTCTCCGCGGACGACGCAGCGGCCAAGACCGACGTTCTCGGCAACATCCTTCCCGTGGCACAAGTCGCGGCGGTGACGGCATTGGTCGCCGGCTTCATGAGCATCCTGTTCGGAATCGTGGCCAACTACCCGTTCGGCATCGCCGCGGGTCTCGGGATCAACACGCTGCTCGCCGTGACGATCGCCCCTCAGGTGACGTGGCCAGAAGCGATGGGCTTGGTGGTCATCGACGGCATCATCATCGTCTTGCTGGCCGTGACCGGTTTCCGGACTGCCGTGTTCAACGCGATTCCGTCCGAGCTCAAAGCGGCTATCGCAGCGGGCATCGGCGCCTTCATCGCCTTTATCGGACTCGTCGACTCCGGCTTCGTGCGGAGAATCCCCGACGCCGCGGGTACGACAGTCCCCGTCGGACTCGGTATCGACGGATCCATCGCGTCCTGGCCGACGGCCGTGTTCGTCTTCGGTCTGCTGCTGATGGGCATCCTCGTCGCCCGGAAGGTGCGGGGCGGTTTGCTGATCGGAATCGTGACGACCACGCTCGTGGCGGCGATCGTCGAAGCCTTCACCGACGTCGGCCCGTCGAACGGGGTCGATCCGAAGGGGTGGAATCTGAGCGTGCCGATCCTGCCGGAGCAGTTGTTGCGGGTTCCGGATCTGTCGCTGGTCGGTGAGGTGAACCTGCTCGGAGCATTCACCCGTATCGGTGTGCTCGCAGCGAGCCTGCTCGTCTTCACGCTCGTGTTGGCCAACTTCTTCGACGCCATGGGCACGATGACCGGGTTGGGCAAGGAAGCCAAGCTCGTCGATTCGAAGGGCACGTTGCCCGGAATCGGCAAGGCGCTCGTGATCGAAGGGACCGGCGCGATCGCCGGTGGCGGTGCGTCGGCGTCGTCGAACACTGTCTTCGTCGAGTCGGCATCGGGAATCGCCGAGGGTGCACGAACCGGTTTGGCCAATGTTGTCACCGGAATTCTCTTTCTCGCCGCGATGTTCCTGACGCCGTTGACTGCCATCGTTCCGATCGAAGCTGCCGCTCCGGCCCTGGTCGTCGTGGGTGCGTTGATGATCGGTCAGGTCCGCGACATCGACTTCACGAAGTTCGAAATCGCCCTGCCGGCGTTCCTGACGATCCTGGTGATGCCGTTCACGTACTCCATCGCAAACGGTATCGGTGTCGGGTTCATCACCTGGGTCGTGCTCGCTGCCGGGCGGGGCAAGATCAAATCGGTACATCCCTTGCTTTGGATCGTCGCATTGCTCTTCGTGGCGTATTTTTCGCTCGGACCGATCACCGAGGCGGTTACGTGAGCTGATTCCTTCCGCTAGGCGTAGTCTCTGCGCTGTGACGTCGGGAAATAGCGTTAAGGACAACCGTGAATTGGCTAGCGATCTGTCGCTTGCCGTGGTGCGTTTGACTCGCCACCTGAGGGGGAGGCGGGTCGATTCGCAGGTGTCGCTGACTCAGCTGTCGGCTCTTGCGACGCTGAGCCGTGAGGGCGATATGACGCCCGGAGCGCTTGCCGCTCGTGAGCGCGTGCAACCGCCCTCGATGACGCGGGTCATCGCATCGTTGGCCGAGTTGGGCCTGGTCGTGCGTACGGCTCACCCGACCGACGGCCGCCAGGTTATCGTGTCGCTGTCCGCAGCAGGACATACGTTGATCGCGGACGAGGCCAGTGCCCGCGAGGCATGGATGACTGCGCAGCTGGCGGGGTTGAACGAGGATCAGCTCACCATCCTGCGCGAGGCAGTCGGGATCATCAGCGCGCTCGTGAACGACTCGGAGTAGTTACCTAGGGTTACTATTAGGTACGTGCCCACGATCTTTGCTGCGCTACACACGCGCAACTACCGATTGTGGGCGTCGGGGCAGATCGTCTCGCTCATCGGTACCTGGATGCAGCGCGTCGCGCAGGATTGGCTTGTTCTGACGCTGTCCGGGGGCAACGGGTTCGCCGTCGGTATCGTCATGGCGCTCCAGTTCGGGCCGACTCTGATTCTGTCGGTGTGGGGCGGTGTACTCGCCGATAGATACGACAAACGCAAGCTCCTGATGATCACCCAGGTCTTCGCAGCGGTGTGCGGTCTCGTTCTCGGCGTGCTCGACGTCGGTAATGTCGTCGAACTGTGGCACGTCTATGTCATCGCGTTCATCCTCGGTTGTTCGTCTGCCATCGACGCTCCGGTGCGCCAGTCGTTCACCATCGAGATGGTCGGTCAGAAGACGCTGGCCAACGCAATCGCATTGAACTCCATGACGTTCAACATGGCGCGCATCATCGGCCCCGCGATCTCGGGTGTGCTGATCACGTTCGTCGGTACCGGCTGGGTGTTCCTGATCAACGCTGTGTCGTTCGCCGCAGTGTTCGCTGCGCTGGTGGCCATGCGGGCGAAAGACCTCTATGCCGTCGAGCGGGCACCGCGTGCCAAGGGGCAGGTCCGCGCTGGATTCGCCTATGTGTGGGGAAGACCAGATCTCCGAGTGATGCTCGCGACGATCTTCATGGTGTCGACGTTCGGCCTGAACTTTCCGCTGAGTCTGGCAGTGCTGGCACGCAACACCTTCGGCAGTGGCGCCGACGCGTACGGGCTGCTGTCGACGACGCTTGCTGTCGGCACTCTACTGGGTGCGACGCTCGCCGCCCGCCGTGCCACCCCGCCGCGGCTACGACTGTTCATCGGTGCTGTGCTCGCGTTCGGGGTCTTCGAGCTGCTCGTCGGGCTGATGCCGAACTACATTCTCGTTGCGCTGCTGCTGATCCCGACGGGCGCACTCAACCTGACGTTCTCGACGTCGGCGATGAACATCTTGCAGATGTCCGTGCCCTCGGACATGCGCGGCCGGGTGATGGGCATCTACATGCTGTGCTTCCTCGGTGGAACACCGATCGGCAGCCCGGTGCTCGGCTGGCTCGCTGACGTCGTCGATCCGCGGGCGCCGTTGGTCGTGGGCGGCGTGGTGTCGGTGGCATCGGGACTGTTCGCGGCGGTGTATCTGCTGCGGCACAACAATCTCCGGGTCAGGGTGTCCCGCCCCGCGAGCGGGCGTCGGCTACCTGCATTGGCTGTGCATCAGATCCAGCCGTGACGACGCGCGATCGACGACGCCTCGTGGCGGTTGACGGCACCGAGCTTCGCGGCTGCCGAGGAGAGGTAGTTTCTCGTCGTGCCCTGCGAGAGGTGTGCACGAGCAGCGATCTCGGCGACGGTTGCGCCGTCGGCGGCGAATTCGAGTACGTCGGACTCCCGCGCGGTCAACGGCGAGTCCCCGGCCCCGATTGCCTCCGCAGCAAGTGTGGGATCGACGTAGCGACCCCCTCCGTGCACGGTGCGCACGACCTCGGCGAGGGTCGATGCCGAGGTGGTCTTCGGGAGGAAACCGCGAACTCCCGCCGACAACGCCTTCTTCAGGTACCCGGGACGGCCGTGACTGGTGACGATGATCGACGCGCACGACGGGACTGCCGCAGCGATCTCGGTGGCCGCCTCGATGCCGTCGATGCCACCCATCTGCAGATCGAGAACTGCGACGTCGGGCGAGAATTCTTTCGCGGCGGTGACAGCGCCTTCGCCGGATTCCGTCTGTGCCACGATTTCGATGTCGTCCTCCAGCCCCAGTATCGTTGCGAGCGCCGTGCGGATCAGATTCTCGTCGTCGGCAAGGAGTACTCGAATCATGATGCCACCCTTGGTGTGAACGTCGCAGTAACGGTGAATTCGTCCGAATCACCGGTCGTGTCGAGGGTTCCGCCGACGGCTGCCAGGCGTTCGGCCAGTCCCGCGAGACCGGTCCCGTCCGTCGACGTCGATGTACGCGGACGGTTGTTGGTTATTCGGAGCGAATCGTGTGTCACCTCGATGCGGCAACGTGTGGCCTCGGAGTGCCTGAGGATGTTGGTGGCGCCCTCACGTACGACCCACGCTGCGGCCTCGGCGAACTCGGGTGCCACCGATTCGGCTGCGCCACGAACTTCGGTATCGATGCCCGCGGCGCTCAGCAGTGACGCGGCACCACCGAGTTCTGCCTCGAGGTCGATCGACCGGTACCCGCGCACAAGCTGACGTGCCTCGGCCATCGACTGCTGTGCAAGTTCACGAACCTCGTCCATCTGAGCCGCCGCTCGGTCGTCCCCCCGGCGTGAGAGCATGGCCGCCAGTTCGCTTTTCACTGCGACGGCCGACAATGCCCGACCCACCACGTCGTGCAGGTCCCGTGAAAACCTCAGTCGCTCTTCGGCTACCGACAATTGCGCTGCGGCGTGACGGGAACCGTCCAGCTCGGTCACGATGCGCAGCAACCAGATCGACAGTCGCGCAGTCGCAGACATGAACATCACGACGACGAAAGCCGACACCGCCCCGGGTAGCCCGAAGCGAGTCATGGACGTCGCCGCACCTAGTGCGATCGCAAGTGCGAGTGTCCATCCAGGCGTGAGGAGGACGCACACGGGGATCGATCCGACCAGCAGCGCCCAGAGCGGAACCGCGGCAGTCCCGGTCACCCCGGCGAGGATTGCGGCCCCGACGCTCACCGCAACAGGGATGCGGATGCTCCCGGAGCCGGTTCCGCCGATTCGTGGTAGCCGCAGCAGCACGAGCACCGCCGCCACGGCGGAGACACTCAGTGCTACCGCAGACAGCCAGGCCGCGTTCGAGATCGACTCGATCAATCCGGGAATCGTGAAGGCAACGACGATTCCCACGAACGACTGTCGGGTGTACAGCCGCACCTTGTCGACCTCCGAGGTGTCCCGCCACGTGGTGCGGGGGTCGAGATAGCGCCTCAGTTCCATGTACTCCACATTTCCACAGCCGACTTGGGTCAGCACTACGCGCGCGGCTCCCAGCGGAAGTGGGTCTTGGCGATCAGGATCGAACCGACGATCCATGCCGCGATGACGAGCAGTGGCTGCAGGGCGGGGGAGAAGGTCTCGGCGAACGAGAGTGAACTCGTCGTCGGATCCGTCGTGCCGATCCAGCCGAGATTGATCAGGTCCAGGACCGCCGCGATCGGAGTCAGGTCGATGACCGGCCCGAGCGAGTCAGGCACGATGTCGCGCATGAAGGACGTGCCCGCCATCGCGAGCAGAATGATGGGCAAGCTGGTGATCTGCGCGGCTTCGGCATTTCTGGTGAACGTCGACGTGATCAGGGCGAGCGCCGCGAACATCGCAGCGCCGCCACCGAGGGCGGCGACGAGTAGCAGGGGACTCACCGGCAGATTGCCACCGAGAACGAGGACGACACCGGCAACGACGATCGTGAGCAGCGCGGTGAGCGCGAACGACGGTACCGCGGGGCCGAGGAGAATCTGATTGTCGGTCGCTTCACCGGTACGAAGACGCTTGAGTACCAACTCATCCCGTCTCGTCGCGTAGGACGACAACAGGTTGTAGTACACCAGAAACACCAGTAGAAACAGGGCGAATACCTCGAGCGCCGAGGACACGATGGCGTCGGGCAGGGCGCCGTCTTCGCGCCCGATGAACAGGAACACCACCGGGAACAGAAGTGGCATGACGAGCGCGTTGAACAGCAGTACGCGGTTGCGGACCAGCAGAGTGAATTCCGCTCGGGACAGTGTGGCCATGGTGCTCATGCTGCGATCTCCTTGCGGTCGTCGAATTCGTCTGCGATGGAGAGGAATACGGCCTCGAGTGACGCAGCCCGAGCGTCGAGGCCCTCGATTCGGACGCCTGTTCGCTGAGCCCATACGAGCAGTTCGGTCAACGTGTCCTGCAATTCGGACGTGACGACGACGAGCTTGCCGTCTTCGATGTTCATGCGAGCAGACATCAGTTCCGGCATTGGTAGAGAGGGCAGTTCGAGATGGATGGTCGCCGGGTGATCGCCGACCACTTCGGCGACGGTTCCACTTCGCACGACGCGCCCTCTGTGCATGATTGCCAGACGATCGCAGAGTCGCTCGGCTTCGTCGAGGTAGTGCGTCGTCAACATGATCGTGACACCCGACTTTCGCAGCTCCTCGATCAGTGTCCACGTGTTGCGACGACTTTCGGGGTCGAGACCCGTGGTCGGTTCGTCCAGGAACAGCACGCGTGGCCGGCCGATTATCGCGCACGCCAGATCCAGGCGGCGTTGCTCGCCACCGGACAGGAACTTGACCCTCGTGTCGGCGCGATCAGCGAGGTCGACGCGGTCGAGCACATCCATTGCCGACAGCGGGTTGCTGCAGGTGCCCGCCCACATGTCGAGGCTTTCGAGCGCGGTCAGGTCGGACGGCAATCCGCCCTTCTGTAACATGATCCCGAGATTCGGACGTACGTCACGCCGATCCCGAATCGGATCCATGCCCATGATCGACACGGTTCCCTCGCTCGGACTCGAAAGCCCCTGTATCACTTCGAGAGTCGACGTCTTACCGGCTCCGTTGGTGCCGAGGAGTCCGAACAGCTCACCCTCCTGAACCGAAAGGTCAAGCCCGCTCACCGCTTCGAATGCGGACTTGCCGCTTCCGTATCGACGGGTCATGCCCGTCACCTCGATGATGCTCATCGCTTTTTCCATTCGCGCAGTCCCAGCACGAACCGACCGGCCATGAACACGACCGCGAGCGCAGCGACGATGAGTGCGGGCAACTGTGGTCCGACGAGTGCGAACACGGCCCCGAACAATGCCAGCGTGATGACGATGACAACGATCTCCCGCGCCATCGTCGGAGCGGGTCCGAGCTCCATCATGTCGGTGAACAGGTTTCCTTCGTCCGGTTGTCTCATGCCTCCAAGCTTCGCCGGATCGCGTGTCCACCAGTAGTGCGCGGCGTCATCGGCTGCGGTGACAGATTCATGGTCGGGGCATGACAAATGTCAGCCTCTTGGCGCCCCGTCGGCCCGGGTTCGCCGGCCTGGGTTGCCTGGTCTGGGTTGCCGGCCTGGCTGCGCAGGTTGCAGCGAGGGCGCGGGTTGCAACCTGCGCGTGGGCTGGAAGGTGCGCGTTCACGCGCGGTAGTGACCGAATGAGTCGTTCGGTCGGTGGGCGAGGCTGCGCCGGCCTGGCTGCGCAGGTTGCAGCGAGGGCGCGGGTTGCAACCTGCGCGTGGG
>NZ_JBMDIX010000070.1:0-13690 GCF_057808915.1 Rhodococcus sp. FG69
AACGCAAACAAGTCACCCTGCCACCGAAGAAGCACGGAAACATCCCGCTGTGAGCGCCGAAGCGATTTCGAGGGATGCAGACATCACGGCAGAACTCGCCGACGCCGACCTTGTTGCACTCGACGATTCGGCACCGACCGACGAGGCTGCACAGGCGCAGCTGAGCGCTGCGATTCGCATCGTGAAGGGCAACCCTTCCGACGAGGAGATCGCGGCGCTCGTGGCTGTCCTGACGGCCGCTGCGTCCGCTGCGAGTCCGGTCGCAGATGCACGGCCATCCGAACTCTGGGGAACGCCTGCGTCGATGCACCGAACGTTTACGCCGTACTCGCCGTACTCGTACGCAGCGGCCAACCGCTTCTGATCGCGTGCCACTCTTCGTTCTCGCATCTGCGTCACCGGCCCGACTAGGGGTGCTACGGGCCGCAGGAGTCGACCCCGTGGTGCGAGTGTCCGGCGTGGACGAAGATGCGCTGACGGCTGCCCTCGGTGCTTCGCCGTCACCCGAGGACGTCGTTCGGTCCCTGGCGCGAGCGAAGGCACAAGCGGTTGCCGACGAGTTCGACGATGCCGTCGTCGTCGGTTGCGATTCGATGCTGTCGATCGACGGCGAGTTGCAGGGCAAACCACACAGCGTCGACGTGGCACGACGACGCTGGGCGTCGATGGCGGGCCGTTCCGGTGACCTACTGACCGGCCATGCGGTGCTCAGAGTGCGCGAAGGGCGAACTGTCTCGACGGTAGCGGAATGCAGCACCACCACAGTTCACTTCGCCGAACCGTCCCAGCCAGACCTCGAGTCCTACCTGGTGTCTGGAGAGCCACTCGAAGTCGCGGGCGCATTCACGCTGGACGGTCTCGGCGGATGGTTCGTCGATCGGATCGAGGGAGATCCGTCCAGCGTCATCGGTATCGGTCTCCCCCTCGTCCGTCGATTGCTGGCCGATGTCGGCGTCTCGATGTCCGACGTGTGGTCAGCCGGCCAGTAGCCCGGTCAGCTCGCGGGCCCACTCCTCGGCCTGCGCCTTGGGCTTGACGTTCGACGAGCTATCGTGCCTGGCGTGCTCGTGGATCTGCTCGGCACCGAGTTCCACCAGCTTCTCGGCGATGATCTCGCCACCGCGGTTGAATGTGTCCCCGTACACACGATCGCCGAGTCCGAACAGTGCGAACTTGAGCCCGGTCAGATCGGGCGCGTCCTCGACGAGCGCGTCGTAGAACGGTTCCGCTCCCGTCGGGAGCTCGCCGTCACCGTAGGTCGAGCAAATGATGACGTGAAAGTCGTCGGTGTCGATCTCGGAGACCTCGTACTCGAGCATGTCGCGAACCTCGGCGTCATGGTCCGCCAGAACGTCGGCGATCTTGTCCGCGACTTCCTCGGCGGTACCGGTCTCCGAACCGAACAACACGACTACTGCCATGTTCACTTCCCCTTTTCGCTTGGTGCCGCACCCTCGGTGGTGAATCGGTGAACGAGCATAGCTTCACCAGAATGTCGGGGTCAGCTGCCACCTGTCGAATTCATCGGCGATCAGCGTGCAGAGGTGTTCCCTGCTCGGGAAAAGATCGGGATCGAGTCCAGTCACGCACAAGGTTGCCGTGGCCCCCGAGGTGTTCCACCAGACGCTCACACCGCCCTTCGTGCGACGTAGCAGTTCCGCGGTGGTCTGCTGAGTGATCGATCGCATGGCGACCGAGCGTGCGTCGGCGCCACCCAACGACCGCAGTGCGCTTCCGCGATTACCGAGGTTCGAACACAGGCACAGTGGAGCCGTCGCCGACTTCGCCGCCCTGGCGACAATCGCGTCGGGCAGCATCTGCATGAGTGGTTTGGTCAGTTCGAACGTCGTGGAGCGGCTGGCGTCGGCGAGCGTCGTGAACGCATCTTTGCTCGCTCGCCTGATGTCTCCGAGGTCGCGGCGATAGCCGCCACCTCCCTGGACCTGAATGGACACTCCGGAGGTCGCGTTGGCCCGCACATCACCGGCGACACGGGTACTCACCGGCAGTGAGACTTTGACCGTGTCGGATTCGTGAACGCGGCCACTTGCGGTCAGAATTCCCATCGCCACTGCTACCAGCAGGCTGTTGCCGCTGCCTCCCACGGACGCGGCAGCCGCCGTCCACTGCTCGGTGGGGCAGTCGACCACGACGGTGCTGGGCGCGAACTCACCGAAGCGAGTCGGGTTCGGTACTGCGATCGGAGTGTTCGCCCTCGGCTCGTCCTTCGTGGACCGCGTGAGTGCATTGCGGGCGCCTCTTCCGAGTGCGCGCACAGTCCCGAGCGCGGCGGCGCCGATCTGCCCGGCGGCATCGGAGATGTCGCCGTGTGTCGGGCCGTCCCAGGCCGATCGAAAGTCCTCGGGGTCTCCTGGTCCGCGTACGGCGGCAATGGCGGCAGAGGTGAGCGCCCCACCGTCGCCGACGACATGCGAGGCGACGAGCGAGACCACGGAGCCGCCACCGTCGGTATCTGCGTAGGCGAGCTGCCACACCGGCCCGTTCTCGGGATCGAGCCGAACGGCGGCCCGCTTCTCCATCCATCCCGCGAGCTCGCTCGAGCCGAGCACCCTGGCGTCGAGATCGAGAGGTAGCGACGTCGAGGCCCTGGTCCAGGAGTCGCGAGCACCGGGGAAGCGCACACGCTCTACCGTTCGGTTGATCGGGCCGTCGCGGAGGTTCTCCCACATAGCGTGCAGGGATTCGCGCGCGATCGGCTCGTCGAACCGCCACACGATCTGATTGACGACGGGGACGTCGAGGACGCACTCCATTCGCAGGAACAGGTCGTCGTCGTACGTCAATCTACTCACGCAGACGAGCGTAACGGAGATCGGCTCGATATCGCCTACCACGCAGGTGATTTCCGGCAAACCTCCCTGTCTCCGTTCGTGTTACGCGTACCAGCCGGCCATGGGGTAGGTTGCACTCGGGCGACGGAGTGCGGCTGAGGAGTTCACCAATGAAGTTTGTACTGCCGTTCACCGGCAGCCGGGGGGACGTAGCACCAGGCTTGGCGCTCGGGATCGAACTCGCCGGGCGCGGACACGAAGTCACATTCGGAGCACCGCCCAACCTGGTGACGTTCGCCACGGCCGCGACAGAGTCCACCGCCGGTATCTCCATCGTCCCGTTCGGACCGGACACGCAGGCCCTGCTCGAATCGGATCTGGTGAGGACCCGAATCAAATCGCGAAATCCGCGCGTTCGAACGGCTGCGCTGGCCGAGCTCGCAAACTTCGGTTGGGACGACATGACCGAGCAGCTGTCGCAGATGTCGGTCGGTGCCGATGCGGCCGTTGCCGGCACTCTCGGCCAGGAAATGACGTTCAACTGCGCTGAGGCCCTGTCGATCCCGTTCATCGCACTGCACTACTGCCCGCTCAGATCGAACGGCTCGGTGTCGGTTCTCCCGGGCAGGGAGCTGCCCGCCATCGTCAATCGTGGCACGTGGCGGATCCTGGAGTCGATGCGTTGGCGATCGATGAAAGAACGAGAGAACATCCAGCGCACCGTACTTGGGCTTCCCGCTGCATCGCAGCCGCTGTCGACGCGGATCGCCCGGTACGGCGGTATCGAAATTCAAGCCTACGAGAGCTCGTTCTTCCCTGGACTGTCCCAGGAGTGGGACGAGGCAAGACCGTTCGTGGGATTTCTCGAACTTCCCGCGGCGACAACAACTACGGGTATGGAATCGACCTCCGGTTCACCTCTGGGTCGATGGATCGACGAGGGCACACCACCGCTGTACTTCGGATTCGGCAGCATGCCGGTGCGGGATCCATCCGCGTTGGTAGCCATGATCGAGGACGTCTGCCGCATCGGCGGACACCGGGCGGTTGTCAGTTCCGGCTGGAGCGCGATCGATGAATCAGTGGACCCGACTGCTGCCGTCGCGACGGTGGGTCCGGTGAACCACGCCACACTGTTCCCGTTGTGCCGAGCGGCAATTCATCACGGTGGCGCGGGAACGACTGCAGCGAGCATTCGAGCCGGACTGCCGACGATGACGTGCTGGTTCAGTGCCGACCAGCCCTTCTGGGGAGCCGCGCTGACCAGAACAGGTGCCGGCACGTCCGCCAAGTTCACGACGCTCACCACAGACACACTGGCTGCGGGAATCGACACGCTCCTCCGACCCGAGACCGCTGCGCGGGCGGCCGAACTTGCCGATTCGATGACGCCGGCCATGGATTCGCTGCGGGTTGCCGCAGACTTGATCGAGGGTGCCACTCACCAGAAGCGGTGACTGATCTTCCATCGCTGGAGAACATCCGCGACGACGTCGCGTACCGCGCTGTCGGTGACCATGCGATCGGGGTCCATGCCGTGCAGTGTGATCGTGATGGCCTCGTCGGTTTCGGTCGCCCACGCGGTCGAGCCACCACCGAGCGTCCGCGCGAACGCAGCGTCCGCTCCCGCGAAAGTTGCGCGCGCCGCCACACTGCGAGCCCGTACCCCACCGATCGTGATGAAGTCCTCGGGCAGCTGTCCGAGGTTCGAACACAGCCCCTCCGCTCCGTCGGTCGGCATCGGAAGCCTCGCAACCACCGCATCGGGCAGCATCTGAATGAGCGGAAGCGGGACGGTCGGCGACGCGGTGCCGGCCTTCTGACGCGCAGCGAAGTCCGTGAATGCAGCTTTGCACGCCTTCCTGATCCGAGTGAGGTCTCGATCCTGACGATCCGATACCGGCACCCGAACCGGAATGATCTTGGTCGAGTTGGAGTCGATATCGAGCGGGTCACGATCGCTGTACGGGAGCGACCACCGCAGCTCGTCACCCGGCATCGCTCGGCCGAGTGCCTCCGATATCGCCGTCATCACGCCGATGAAGAGGGAGTTGGACGTTCCACCCCACTCGGCCGCCGCAGCATGCCATTCGGCAGCGGAACACTCGACCACCACGTACGGCGGGCTCCACGGGCCCGAGACCTGATCCACGTTCTGCCGCCTGGGAGGATCGATCTGTCCTGATCCGGACGCGGAGTCCTGCCCCGAGGAGAAAACGGACGTTGCGGTAGCGACCACCTTCGCGGCCACCCACTGCACGATCGGCTTCGCTTCACCGACGGTATCGCCGAGATCTTCGACGATACCGCCGAAGAGCGACGGGCTCGTACCCAGGTCGCGCGCATCGACCCCACTGTTGTCGACCCCGCTGTTGTCCGAGTTTGCTCGACGAATGGCCTCTACCATGGCGGCGCCGTCGGCGACCATGTGCGAGCAGACGAGAGAAACGACCATCCCCCCTCCGGACAGCGGTGCGGCCGCAAGCTGCCAGCCGATACCCGCCTCGGGGTCCAGATCATCGATGACCCGCTGTTCCGCCCAGCACAGGACGGTGTCCGAAGGTAGCGGCGACGGGGCGAGCTCGAGTGGAAGCGACACGGTGGACGCGACCCATCGATGTCGGGCGGTCGGCAGCGTCGGCGGTTCGACCCTGCGCGCCAACAGCCCTTTCGACAGGTTCGTTCGCAGTCTTTCGAGGTCATCGCCCGAAACGGCAGTGTCGAGCAGCCAAAGAAACTGATTGAAGACGGGATTGCCGATTCCATGGTGCATTCGCAGGAATAAGTGATCCGCAAATCCAATTCGGGTCATGCGAAAAATGTACTACAAAAGCCTATATAGCGCGGTTTCGTTAACTCGCAGATTAATTCCAGGTTTCGAGTAGTCACATGCGAATTAGTCGAATTCGAAGCCGCGGTCCGTACGGATTGGTTCGTTTACGAAGTGTGTGACAGGCCATAGAAATCGGAGCGGCGCCGCGGTCACCGGTTACCACCCGGTCGACGATGCACCCTTCGGCGCACTTCGCAACTCGACGCAAAAATGCCCGATAATGATTGCGCTGCAAGGACATTCACAGATTATCGAAATCGGACGACTCCGACAATCATGATCATCGACCCCCGTCAAGACGATGCCAGGTGATCAACAACACTTTTTTGCATAGCGAATTACCTGCCGATTCGACCTACTGTCATTGTCGAAACCAATACCGAGCGCAGTGACTGCGCCGGTAGCCGTATATGCGTTACAGGTGCACAGTGCAGTGTCAACCAGTGCGCAGTCACGCCTCGAGATGGTGCCTGCACGACGCTGATCGAGCGCTGCAGCACGAATCGTCCACCATGTTGCCAGTCGCCGCTGGCCGAGCTCGGAATTGGATACATTCGATGGAATACACCGAACTGGCCGACTACCCGCTACCTGCAGGAAAGCTCACCGAGTGGGTACCTGCTGTGACCGACTCGGCGTGGGCCGAGGACCCACGCGGTGTCTCGTTCACGCACGAAGACCATTGCAGTCGCGGCAACAACGGATCCTGGATCGGCACCGTATTCGAGATTCACCGCCGCTACGACGCCGAGGTAATGCGTCGGACCATTCTGAGCTACGTCGAACGCCACGAAGCGTTCCGTACTCGCGTCGAGCCGGACCCCGCGACCGGAACCTGGCGACGGTTCACGGTCCCGGCGGACGCCGTGCGCGTCGATATCCGGCAGGAGCAGAAGACCAGGAGCGAGTCTCAGGTATTCGAACACCTCGAGGCTTGGTTCGCCGATGTCGTATCCCCCACCCGGTGGCCCCACTTCGTGATGGCCACCGTGGTCCCCGAACCACATGTTGCAGCGAGCGCGCCGCAACAGGACAAGTTCCTGGTCATCTTTGCGGCCGACCACTCCGTGATGGATGCCTACAGCCAGATCTACGCGATCAACGAATTCGACCGACTGTATGCGCACGAGCTGGACGGCACCGAACACTCGCTACCCGAGGTGGGAAGTTATGTCGACTTCTCGGCCACCGAGCGTGCTCTCGGCGAGTCCCTGACCACCGACCACGAGGCCGTCGTCGCGTGGCAGCGTTTCCTCGCCGACGAAGACGGCCGCTTCCCCGCCTTCCCACTCCCGATCAGCGTCAAGGACTCGCCTGCTACCACTGATCTCGCAACGCGTCAGAGCAGCGTGTCGTCCTGGCTGCTCACCACCGAGCAGGTCGCGCGATTCAACGCCGTCTGCCGCGACGCCGGCCAGAACATGCAGTCGGGAATACTTGCCGCCCTCGCACTGGTCAACGCTCGATTGACCGGCGAGGGGACATTCCGGACCATCATGCCCATGCACACCCGCTATGCGGAGAAGTGGGCCGCGAGCGTCGGTTGGTACGTCGGGATCCTCCCGATGGAGATTCGGCTGGAGAACGCCCGAACGTTCGCCGAGGCGATCGAGTGTGCAGCCGCGGGGTCGAATCGGCACAAGGGCCTCGCAGCAGTCCCCTACTCACGGGTCGCATCGTTGCTGTCCTCGACCGAGATCCCACGCTTCGTCGTCTCCTACATAGATCTGCGGTTCCTGCCCGATGGCGAGGAGTGGCAGGCGCGCAAGGGACGCGCGCTGCGCAGCGAATGCCACGCTGAGAACGAGGTCTACTTCTGGATCAACCGCACGCTCCAAGGCCTCAACATCTCGGCCCGCTACCCCAGCACCGATGTCTCGACAACCAACGTGCACCGCTTCATCACCGAATTCGTCTCCGTCATGACGACCGTCATCTCCGAACCCGTCGAATCGGTAGATTCGTTGGTCGCGGCCGCCGGAGCGGGTCGACACTAGAGCCGGAGGTTCGAAGATGATCATCACCGCACTCGGCAACTGGACGCCGAAGCCCGGCAGACTGCTGGAGTGGCACCCGGTGCAGCACGCACTCGACGTTGCGCGCAGAGCACCGACACATCCGGCACCACCGTCGTTCCTGCAGGAGGATCATCTCGTGGCCGCCTCTGCAGCGGCGGCCCGCGGCGACGAGCACCATGCCTATACCGGCGTTGCCACCGAAATCGACGGGTCGCTGGACCGTGACGCTCTGTCTCGGGCAATCGCCGCGTACGTGCTGCGGCACGAGGGGCTGCGGTGCTGGTTCGAGGTCGAGGGCGGTGCGGTGACTCGTCGCCTCGTGCCGCGCGAGGCGGCAGCGTTCGCCCCGAGCGAGAGGGGCACGTTCAGCCTCGACGCGGAGTTCCAGACCTACGTGCGCAGGCGCTTCTCGTCCGAGGCGACGGCGTTCGAATGGCCGGGATTCGTCGTGGGTGCGGTCGAACGCGCCGAGAGCTTCACGCTCTACTACGGCGCCGACCACGCGTTCACGGACGGCGGGTCGCAGGCCTTGGTCATCAGCGAGCTGGCGGACCTGTATGCCCTCGAAATCGGCGAGGACGCACCGGCACCGGCACCAGCTGGAAGCCACCTCGACTACGCAGTCGAGGAACGTGCGAGGGCCGCTACGTACGGCCCGGACTCGCCTGAAATCCGAGCGTGGAAGCGGATATTCGACAAGAACGACGGCAGGATGCCACGCTTTCCGCTCGATCTCGGCCTGGCGGAGGGCGACCGCGGTCCCGTACGCATTGTCGAACGACATCTCCTGGACGCGGATGCCACCGCGGCGCTCGACCGGGCGTGCAAAGCCGCGGGCGCACGAATCAGCAGCGGAGTGTTCGCGGCGGTGGGAATCACGGACTACGAACTGGCTGGACGGTCGGACTACTTCGGAATCACCGTACTCAGCACCCGGCATCTCGGTAACTACGGTCAGTCACAGGGCTGGTTCGTCAACTTCGCACCGGTCGCATTCGAGGTCGATGACGCCGACTCGTTCTCGACCGTCGCAGCCAAGGCACACGACGGCTTCGAAGACGCCAAGCACATCGCGGCTGCGCCCGTGCACGCCGTCCTCGGAGCACTCGCTGCGGACGGGACGCTAGGCAGTGAACTCGCAGTGAGTCCCAATATGCTGTCCTACATAGATTTTCGCTGGTTCCCCGGGGTCGGCCGGCCCGCCGACGCACGCGGCGAGCACTTCACCGGCGAAGGACGGACGTCGAACGCGTCGATGTGGATCAACCGCGATGCCGATCACCTGTATCTCGTCGCGCAGGTGCCCGACAACGACGTCGCAGCCCAGTCGGTGGATCGGTACCACTCACACCTCCAGGCTGTGCTGGAAACAGCGGCTCGCGAGGGTGACTACGTGATTCGGGTGCCCGAGACAACCGGGCACCACTAGATGCGCGTTACCTCGATCACCGAGTTCCGGACCGCGCCGGGTACGTACCTCGAGTGGCCCGTGGACCTGGGGGCCGGAGGGTCGTCGCCGATCCCACCGTCGTTCAATCAAACCTTCCATCTGTCCTCCGCCCTCGACACTTCGGGCGCAGGAGATCGGACCGGGGCCGTGTGGATCGCCACCGCGTTCGACATCGAGGGCCCACTCGACATCGATGCGCTCACCTGGGCTTTCACCGAGTTCATCGAGCGCCACGCCGCGTTGCGCACGACATTCCACACCTCCGATGGCGAGATCCATCGTCGGGTTCACGAGTCGGCCGAGCTGCGGATCGGCCGGCCGAGCGCCACGACGATCACCGATTCCGCCAGTGTCAGCACCCACCTCCGCGCGCGGCTGAACTATCTCTGCCATCCCTCGCAACGACCGTCGTATTCCTTTGCCGCAGTGGACCGTCCGGACCGCGCAACCATAGTGTGTGGCTTCGACCATGCTCACGTCGATGCGCTGTCGATGACCGTCGCAGCCGAGGAGATCACAGCCCTCTACCGTGCTCGTCGTGCAGGCAATGCCCCTGAACTGGACAGCGTCGGAAGTTTCGTCGAGTACTGCGCAGACGAAGCGCAGGCGCCCGAAGTCTCGTCCTCGGATCCTCGAATTCTCGCCTGGTCCGAGTTCGTCGACAGGTGCGGCGGCCACACTCCGGCGTTTCCATTCGATCTCGGTGTGCCCCTTGGTGATCAGGCTTCTCAGGCCACGACGATTCACGCGCTCTCGACGGCAGACGACGCCGTGCTCTTCGAACGCCGCTGTCGCGACCTCGGAGCAGGCATGTTCTCGGCAATCGTTGCGGCGGCTGCAACCGCCACAGCCGAAATGGGCGGGCCGCAACTCTTTTCCCTCCTGTTTCCGCTGCATACTCGCCGAGCTGCCGAGTATGCGCACGCACTGGGATGGTTCACGACCAACGCTCCGATGAGCGTCACCGTCGCCGACACGTTCGCCGACACGCTCACCTCCGCGCACGCGTCGTTCCGGGCCGCACTGCCCCTGGCGGCCGTGCCGATTCCGCATGTGCTCCGAGCGCTGGGCGAGCAATTCTCACGGCCTCGGCAGGACGTGTTCATGATTTCCTACATCGATTACCGCGCCTTGCCGGGGGCAAACGCCGATGACCGCAACGCCCACCACATCAGCAACGTCACCACTGCCGATGACGCCCAATTCTGGGTATCGCGAACACGAGACGGCATAGCACTGCGCTCACGTTTCCCCGACACATCCCAGGGCCACGCGATCATCGCGAGCTTCGCCCTGACGCTTGCGGCAGTGATCCGCCGCGAAGCCGGAGCCAAGGCGTATTCGAGTGAGGCTTCGCTCGTCGGACCGAACGCATAGGATCGTGACAGTCAGCTCGAATCGATCCCATGTAGGAGCGAAGAAGAAGTGCCCATAGCAGCAGACCCCACCCCCTCGTTCGGCGATTACGCACATCCGGATCGCCTGGTGTCCACGCAATGGCTGTCCGCACACCTGGGAACTCCCGGCCTCAAGGTCGTCGAGTCGGATGAGGACGTTCTCCTCTACGACGTCGGCCACGTCCCCGGGGCAGTCAAGATCGATTGGCATCTCGACCTCAACGATCCCGTCACACGCGACTACATCGACGGCGAGCAGTTTGCAGCGCTACTGAGCCGCAAGGGCATTTCGCGCACGGACACCGTCGTCATCTACGGAGACAAGAGCAACTGGTGGGCCGCGTATGCGCTCTGGGTGTTCACCCTCTTCGGACACGAAGACGTCCGCTTGCTCGATGGCGGCCGCGACGCGTGGCTCGCGGAGAACCGGGACACGACGCTCGACGTCCCCGAGTACCCGGCTACCGACTACCCGGTCGTCGAACGTGACGACGCACCGATTCGTGCATTTGCCGCAGACGTACTGTCCAGCCTCGGCACAATTCCCCTCGTCGACGTGCGGTCGCCTGCGGAGTACACCGGCGAGCGCACGCACATGCCCGATTACCCCGAGGAAGGCGCGCTTCGCGGTGGCCACATCCCGACCGCCACGAGCATTCCGTGGGCGAAGGCTGCCGCACCGGACGGGCGTTTCCGCTCACGCGCCGAACTCGACGAGATCTACGGCGACGTCGTCGCGAACGACAAGATCATCGCGTACTGCCGTATCGGCGAGCGCTCGAGCCACACCTGGTTCGTGCTGACACATCTGCTCGGACACGATTCGGTGCGCAACTACGACGGTTCGTGGACCGAATGGGGCAACGCGGTCCGAGTTCCGATCGTCCGCGGCGAGGAGCCCGGCGACGCTCCGGAAAAGCAGTAGAACTGTGACGGACACTGGGAGCACAGTCGGGTTGCCGGAGTCTCTCGCCGAAATCGTCGAAGACTTCGCCGCGGTCACCGGGCAGGACAAGCTCCAGCTTCTGCTCGAGTTCAGCCGCGAACTGCCCGAACTGCCGTCGCACCTCGAGCAGGCCGCGATGGAGCCGGTCCCCGAATGTCAGTCTCCGCTGTTCCTATCGGTCGACTCCGGCGACAGAGATGCCGTGCAGCTGTACTTCAGCGCGCCGCCGGAAGCGCCGACGACCCGGGGGTTCGCGTCGATCCTGCACCAAGGGCTCGATGGGCACAGCGCCCAGGACATCCTCGCAATCCCGGACGACTTCTACCTGGCCCTCGGCCTCGGCGATGTAGTCAGCCCACTCCGGCTACGAGGGATGTCGGCAATGCTGGCGCGTATCAAGCGGCACCTGCGGTAACTGCCTCCGCGAGCGTCTTGACCAGGGGCAACGGCTCATCTTGATCGATACACCTACTACTCGGTACACTCGGTCTCGTTGTTGCTGGTTCAAGTCGTTCGCGAGAGGTGGTCCAATCCCGCATGGAATTCACCGAACTTGCGGACTACGCGCTACCCGCCGGAACCATGACCGAGTGGATCCCGAGTGTCGGCCCGCACGCCAGCACACCGGCGTTGGCAGGGTGGCAACCCGACGAGCGTCCCACGTCCTACGTGCACGAGGCCCATCTGCGGTCCAGCCTCGCCAGCCCTCGGCGCGGCCGCGAAAGCTGGCTCGGAGCGGCCTTCGAAATGGAGGGGCCACTGGACAAGCCTGCATTCCGCCGGGCCGTTCTCGCCTGGATCGACCGCCACGAGCCGATGCGCTCCCATGCCTCGATCGATGAAGAGTCGGGTGAGCTGTCTCGCGTGACAGCGACACCCGGCGCCATCGACATCTGGCAGGTCGAGCAGGAACTGTGCGAACAGTCCAGTGAGGTGTTCGAGCATCTGCAGTATCTGTTCGACGAATACACCTCACCCCTCGCCTGGCCCGCCTACGCTTTCGTCACCCTCGAGCCGTTACCGAAGGACACAGCCGATCAGGACGATGGCCGTATCACTGTTTTCTTCGCCGCGGACCATTCCATCATCGACGGACTGTCGACGGTGCTTGTCGCGCACGAGATCTCGGCTCTCTACGCGGAAGCGAAGGACAACATTCCGGCGCAACTGTTCGAGGCGGGTAGCTACCTTGACTTCGGTGTCTCCGAGCGCCGCATTCATGCAGAACTGGAGCACACCCACGAGGCTGTCGTCACCTGGCAGCGCTTCCTCGACGAGGGCCACGGCCTGCTTCCCGAGTTTCCTCTGGACATCGGCGAGCCGAGTGCTTCACATACGGCTCAGAGCGGTCTGTCGGCTTGGATTCTGGACACCGAGCGCGCAGATTCCTTCTCCGTAGCGTGCCGTAAGACCGGGAACAGTCTGTTCTCCGGACTACTGGCCGCGCTTGCGATCGCAGGGGCGGAGCTGTCCGGCAACACCCAGTTCAGGACGATCACCCCCGTACATACCCGGGATCAGCCTCAGTGGGTCTCCTCGCTAGGTTGGTTCGTCGGGCTGTGCCCGCTGTCCTTCGACATCGCTCACGCGGAGTCGTTCGGCGCCGTCGTCGCGCAGGCCACCGAACAGGTGACGGCTACCAAGCCGGTCGCGCGTGTTCCGCTGGATCGCGTCTTTCGCGCACTGGGGACCACTGCGAAGCCCCGATTCGTCGTCTCGTTCATGGACGTCCGATTCGCGCCGATGGCCGATCATTGGGCCGACTGGAACGCCCGCGCCCTGCGGAGCAAGCAGTACGACCACGACGTGTACATCTGGATCAACCGCACGCCCCGCGGAGTCAATATTTCGGCCAGGTACCCCAATACCGAGGCCGCGACCTCGAACGTGCACCAGTACATCGGTGCGGTTCGTCGGATCATCGACGAGGTCGCCGACACTGGGACTGCCACCCTGCCCAACTGGGCAGGATGGGCGAGGACCACGGATGCCGCGACGACCGGACCTATTGCTACCGATCAGTAGGGGTGGCCCGCCTGTCAGGGAGGTCCCCCATAATCACCCTCCAGTTTCGAGTGCGATCTCGCTTGTGCTTAAACTCCGAAGAGACGCTCGTAACAGTGCAGCACAAACGGCCTGCACAGAGCACACGACACCTCAGGAGGCTCAGTGCCCAGTCATGCCAGTGCGCATATCACCAAGGTTCTCGTCGCTAACCGCGGCGAGATCGCAGTCCGGGTGATCAGAGCGGCAG
>NZ_JBMDIX010000071.1:0-13008 GCF_057808915.1 Rhodococcus sp. FG69
ACCAGTGGGGACCTCGACCTGGCCACCAGTGGGTACTTTTTCATGGCCACGGACATGGATGCGGAGGATGCGCGGCGCGACGTAATCGCCATGCTCAGTGAGCACGCCGCAACCGACTCGAACCGATAATTCTGTGCACCCATGATGGATGAACTCGATCTCGTCAATTTCCCGTGTGCAGCGATTCGGGCGTCGAATCGTCGCTTACCTACCGCGCGTGCTGGGCAAATCGCGGGCAAGTTCCCTAGTCAGCGGTGGGAACTACCGGGAGCAACAGAGCCGAAGGCGTGGCTCCTCCGTGAAACACGGTCTGATTCGCTGCCTGTGGCCTCACGTCATGCAGCCATTCATTTTGACCGGTGTTGCTGTTCGGCTGCTGAAGCGGAAAGTTGCTGGAGGAGACCTGAAGACGAACACGGTGACCAGGCGCGAACCAATAGCTTGTGGGAGAAAGCTCGACCACCACGCGCTGCTGGCTATGCGGTTGCACCAACCCCTTGGAACCTGCTCGAAATCTCAAGCGCACCACCCCGTCGCAAACATTGGTCGACCTCCCCTCGATGTCGACATCGGTGAGCCTCGCAGTGAAGTCGGTGTCTACCGCTGAGGTGGAGACGAACAAGGTCACCGTGACGGGCCCCGTTATTTCGAAACCTTCTTCGAAGGGTGTGCTTGTGTAGACAAGCACATCAGCCCGGGCCTCTACTGCGGTTTGATCGAAGATCCCGGCAGGCAGATAGGCTCCTAGATGTGTCCCCCCGACCGAGGGGACTGGGTCGTCGGGGTCGTAGGTGTAGTTGTCCACGCACCCGCTCTGTGGCAACAATGCAGAGAGTGCCCCGTCACCATCGGCGGTGTTCGCTGACCCGTTGCTCTTCAGGTAAAGCGGTGTCCATTCAGTACGCGCCAGGGGCCATTCCCATTCATCCCTCCAGAGGTCGGCTCGCTGAACGTAGAGGGAAATCGGCGCGCCGCTCTCGATCTCCGATGATCCGCTGGCGTCCAGGTAGCGTGCCAACCAGTTACGAACCACATCAGGGCTAGGTCCCGGCGTCGTGCCCAACATGCCCATGCTGTCGGGCTGCTGAGCGAGCGGTGGCGTCCACGATCCGACCGGGGCATTCGAGCCGTAGTGTGTATACGGGCTGATGATTAGCCGCTGAGGGGCCAAAGCGGCACTCGCAGCGCGTACATAGTTGCGGATGGTTCCGCGTATGAAAACGTCGTGCCATCCCCCCAGGTGCAGTCCTGGGACGGGAAGCACCTCGAGCTCGTCTCCGTAGTCGAGGTAGTCCCAAAATGAGTCCTCGGGGTCAGGGTGTGCCAGCCATTGTGCAACCCAAGGCATCAGTTCTTCCAGCTGCTGATGGGTCTGCGCTGGCTCCGACGCCAGTTGCATGATCGATCGCCGGTTGGCCTCAGTGAGTGCAGTCATTCTGCGCATGAGCTCGGCCGCGTGGGCCTCCTCTCCAGCACCCAAGGTCAGCAATTCCACCAAGGTCGGGGTCGTATCGCCCTCGGCGAGTACGCGCCACCGAGGATCCCCCACAGCCAGCCCAGTTCGTGCAAGTCGGTCCGGAAGCATCAGGTTCCCTACCCAGCCGATCAAGTTCTCGGGCTGGACCACTCCACGATCGAAGTAACCGAACCCATCGAAAACTCCGCCTGTGACTCCTACGACGACACCTCTAACTGCCGGGTGCTTTGTGGTGGCAGCCAACCAGGCGAAAAGACCACCAGCAGAGTCCCCACGAAGCACTACCGCTCCGTCTGACCATGGCTGCCCGGTGATCCAGTCCAGCGTTGCAGTGGCATCTTCTTGGTCGTGTTGACCAAGGTTGAAATCTCCGTCCGATCCGTGCCGTCCGCGAACGTCTTGAGCGACGGTTGCGTAGCCCTGCGCCGCACCTGCTTGACCGACCACCTCGGCTGCCGACGCAGCTTCGGTGATTCCGTAAGGTGTCCTCATCAAGATGGTGGCGTATGGACCAGCTCCTGCTGGTAGGAAGACTGCGGTTCTCAGTTTGCAGCCGTCGGCGGCGACAATGTCGACCGTGAATCTACGGATCGGTTCGTTGTTTGCGGCTTGAGCCGGGGCCTGAGGTGACTGCTCGGCGGGTTCGAACTGCTTCATACCGTCAGTATCCGGCCGTCTGCGGCAACGGACTACCGCCATTTGGCGGATCGAAAGCCGAACTTGCGCGGACGATTGAGGCGAGAGTTACCAGTCGTTCCGTCGCGCTCTTCGCAGCATCACAGCCAGATAGGCACGCAGCCGTCCATCTGCACCTTGTACCGAGTAGTCAAGGAGGCGGCTGAGCAGCACGATGCGTTGTTGAAGCGTCGAGTGGTGAACGCCGAGTACCGCCCCTGCAGCCCTACGACTGTCCGACGTGGCCAAGGCAATAATCGTGTCCTCGACCCACCCGCAGGCAGCCGCCGCGCGGTCGATGAGTTGAACCTCCCTCAAGGCTGTTGGCGAGTCGGCGTTTTGCGCGAGAAGCTTCAGGGCACCTAAATCGTCAGCGGCGATCCGGGTCGCGCCCGATTCGCCTGTCGAAGCAGTCACGCGCAAAGCTGCGCGAGCGTCGTCGAAGGCTGCGGGCACGTCAACAACGCTTGTGGCGATAGCCCACGCAGCTCGTGCGGGCAACCCAGCCGGCCAGTCAGCTGACGCGCACAACGTGACCACAAGGGATCCCAACGGGGCAGATCGAGGCGGGAGCTTTCCGCGTCCGCCCAAGGTTACGATGACGGTGATGGGCGACGTGCTCAGTCCTAACCGAGCGGCAACGCTGTGCCGGACCTGGGCCGACTCTGCCCGGTCTATCAGGATCTCTACGAGCCCGATATCGCTCCCGGCAAGCGATGATGTTGCTGTTCTGGACAGCACTGTCGACACCGCAGAGGCAAGGCGGTCGAGCACGTAGGGATCAGAGAACACCGCCGGCCCCAAACGATCCAGCCAGATGCTCGCGCCACTCATCCCGGGCACGGGATGCGCACCCAACGGGATCTCAAGGGTGTGAGCCTCAGTGCCGTCGCCTCTGATTACAAGAGGAAGCGTACGTCCGCCATGCACGACTCCGACTGGGCATCCTGTCAGTTCAGCCGCGCTTTTCAACAGTGCGCGTATCCCCACTCCCGCCAAAGTGAGCTGATCGAAATGATGGATGACTCGGATTGCTTGTGCGGCAACAGGATCGACGTCGTCCAACCGGCCAGCAAGATCATGCATTGGCGTATTCCTCTGACTCGAGAAAGGGTGTCAAGCGGCACCCCTTCCGAGGATGCACCCGGCCCCCAGCGTTGTCTAGTCACATCAGCCGACGTCTTGCAGACGCAGATCTGCACTGCAGCGGCGAAATGAGCCGCTTCACCGATCGAGGCCAGCCCTCAGTGGCGGGGCCACACGGGTCAGCATATTCAAAGATCAGATCGAGGCGCTCTCACTGAGCGCCGTCACGGCGTCCCCAGGCACCCAGAACCTACGTCCGAGGCCCGGTGATGCCGGCAATGACGTTGACGAAAATGAGATCTCTTCTCATAGAACGGAGCGCAGCGGAGTTCGATTCGGCGGACGCCCGCAGGGTGGCCCGGCGCTGCCCAGTTGCCCTGAACCCTTACCTGTGCGACAGCAGTCCTGCTTCTCGGCGGTGCCTGTGCGCCGGACTGCAGGAAGCGAATACGACTCGATAGCGGCTCGAACTTTGTGTCATGAAGGGTAGGGATGTCGGTGCTGGTTACGCTCATGAATAGCAACGCGGTTGCGCATTACGAATGTGTCGAGGAAAGGTTTTCCGGCTGTGGCCAAACGAGTGACAACCCAATTGGTGGACGATATCGACGGGTCGGTCATCGACGACGAGTCCGGCGAGACGATTGAATTCGCGATCAACGGCGTCGAGTACTCGATCGACCTGAAGGCGAAGAACGCGAACGAGTTTCACAAGAAGATCGACTACTACGTCGGACACGCGACGCGAGTCGGTGGCCGCAAGCGTAAGCCCTCCCCCGCTGACGCGTCGGCCGCGACAACGGTCGGCGGATCGGGCAAGCGTGATCCGGAGCAGACGCGGGCGATTCGGCAGTGGGCATTTGATCAGGGCTACGAAATCAGCGAACGCGGCCGCATTCCGGCCGACATCGAAGAGGCATACAACGCCGCACACTGACGGGCGGCGAGCCGCCTCGTCTACGTGAGGGGGCGGCTTCATGTTCCCTCTGCTGCCCGAGCCCTGGCAGGACGGAGCGCAGTGGAGTTCGATTCGCCTGCCGCCCGCATGGCGGCCAGTCGGTCGTCGTAGTCGATGGCATCGATTCCCGATGTGCGCGACATGACGAAGGCCCGTCCCCAGGTTTGAGGGCGGGCCTTGTCAGGTAGATGGGGTTGTCAGTCAGTCGGCGGCTTGGTGTCTTTGCCTGCGGCGACGTCGCGTAGCCACTGTGGGACTGGATCGTTGTCGTACTCGCGGAGCTTGATCGAGGCTCCTGCGGCTGCGGCGCGGACCTTCCGGCGTTGCTCAGGGGTCCATGCCCGACGTGGTTCGGTGGTGGTCATGAGCGCTCCTCGCGGTCTGCTGTAGGCCCATTGTCACTGTTGTCGTCGGTTTCCGCCAGATCGTCGCTGCCGGGGTCGATGTCACGGTCCGCGATTGCTCGGAGTGTGCGACGGTCGGTCTTCGCGATGAACGGTGTCGCGGCTACGGTGCCGAACACCGTCCAGCCGAGCGCAACTTCGTCAGGGTTGTCGCTGACGGTGCGTTCGAGGCACCAGGTGATTCGTTGCCAGGTTCACTGTTGGACAGTTGTGTCCGGGGAGCTATCAAAGATCACCCAGGATCGGCTGTCGTGTGCTGCGCGGCCCGCGGGCAGGTACTTATAGTCAGCTGCTTGGACTTGCTCGCCAGGTGATAAGGATGCGGTTGTAGAGGAGTCGACGTACTTGGGCATCGGGAAGAGCGGCGTGGGTGTTATTACGAAGTTGTCGGAGGGTCTCCGGGGGAGGCCAGCTGACGGGTGCGGTATGCCTCCAACTGCCCCGCAACCGTTTGACAACTGCGGTGGAAACCCATGTGGCAAACCAATACGGGGCTTCGCGCGCTGATGGTTTGACGAAGGTCACCAGAGCAAGAGTCCCGCCGGGACGCACCAACGCGGACAACCGGCGGAGCGCGGCGCGGGTATCGCCTAGGTGGTGAAGGGTGGCATTGGAAACCACTGCGTCGAAGCTGTGTTCGGGCAGATCTACGATCGCGACGTCACCGTTCATCCACCGAACAGGGACGTCCGGGAACCGCGCCTCGGCGCGTTGCAGCACCGGTTCATCGACGTCCAAGGCAGTTACCCGCGCAATACGCCTGGCCAAGCGGGCGGCCAGGAACCCGTCACCGCATCCGACGTCGAGGACATCGTGCGCGTCGGAAGAAACCAAGGAGTCGAGCAATCCGTCGTAGTGAATGTTGATGTTCCATGGACGCTCTTCGTGGCTCGGGTCGCTATCAGGTTCAAGTGTCACGTACGGCGCTTTCCTGTAGTCGAGATTTCGGCTTGCCGCCACCGGAGAGCTGGCAGTCTGGTTAGCAGGCGGGGACAACCCAGAATAGTGCTCGCGAATCCGTGGTGTGAATCTCGTCGACTCGGTCACTTCAGTCGTAGTATCCCAGCGGAAGTTGAATCGAATCCACATGCAATTGAGTAAAATTCGTCGAGTTGTGCCTCGTAGTCGACGTGTAGCCACTCGACATCGGTGGTTCGTAAATCGGAAACGATGTAGGAGACGAGCTGGGTCCCGATTGCTTGGTGTCGCCATCGTGTAGCAACCGCGGTGTCGAGCAGGAACGCGTGCTTGCCTCCGTCCCATGCTGCGTGCACGAACCCGCAGAGCTCCCCACTATCGAAGGCACAAATCCATGACTTGCTGTGCCTCTCCAGCCGAGATCTCCACGGCACAAACTCGTAGACCCCGCCGAACGCATCGTGATGCAGTCGCGACAGCTCATCGTCGTCGACGGGAGGTCGGACTCGGAAATCAATGGCCATGTCGAACAGCTTAGAAATATGCGCTACCTCGCAAAACGTTTGCCGCGATGAAGTACTGGTTTCTGGGAGACGTGTGAGACAGGTCGTGCCAAGGATCGATAGCGAAGTCGGCCGTCCAGGGAAGCTTCAGGTGATGCGCCTAGGGATGTCGCCCAGCCTGATTCGGACGCAGATACACCAGATTGAGCTGCTCCTGCTGGAGGGTCAGTTCGACGACGAGAGCAGAAAGGACTTCTATTCGCAGTTCGCGTTCCTTAATCTGCTGGACAAGTTCGTCATTACGTTTGCCGAGTTGCTCGATGGCTGATTCTGCGAGTTGCAGCTGCTTTTGGACACCGACCGGGGCGAATGACCCCGCTTGCGTTCTAAAGTGTTCGACCAGGTCAGGGAACTCGTCGTAGAGCCTCTGCCGGTGCAAACCTGCTTCCTTCGCCAGGTTGCTGACCGTAAGCTTGCCGTCTGAGCAGGTCGGGTTCCCCGAGATGAGGTTTGCGATTGCTTTCTGAATCAGAACTCGCTTGTCCACGTTTCCGCCTGTGGTTGATGTTTGTGCAGATTGGATGCTGATGTCGCCGTGCCTCGATGGTCGGAGATGATCGCCGAGTTCGACGTTGTGCGTTCGTTGAGACGCGCCCGCAGCGGAAGCGGTAGATGCAGCTGGAGCGGGTCGCTGATCAAATCATCGTTGTGCGCTTCGAGAGCATCGATGTCCTGGTCCGTTCGAGCGATGTTGCGACAGCTGGGCTTGCATTTCCGCCAGACCGGAGCGGTATCGCTTTGGGCCGCATCTCGACACGCTGCTGTCTCAGCTCGGTAGACGCAGGTGAGGAACGCTCCGTGATGAATCTGCAGGGTTTCGTTGGCGAGTAACGCCCGTGCTTGCGCTGGGGAACTCACGCTGTGCCCGAGGAATTCTCGGGCAGCGGTGACCCTGCCGATGTAACTGCTGGCCGCTGGGCCGGAAACTTGTTCGCCAGATTGTAGTCGTTGGTGGTCCGCATGGATGGTCTCGCAGCGCAGCAAGAACTCCTCAAATCCGACATCGTCGTTGAATCCTGCATCAGCCTGACCGGCATAACCTTGGGTGATCTGAGTTCGCAGATGCCCGTACTGAATTGCTCCGGCAATGAGTCCACCCGGTCGGCGGACGATGTGCCAGGCCAATGTACGGCGAAATCGAGACAGCGTGATCGGCCCATGGGGGTCGGCGGCTATCTGCTCGTGTCCGACTGTCCCGGCAATGTCGGTGTTGAACCACTCGACAAAAGCACGCACTCGCTGGTTTGCACGACTGGCGGACATAACACGAGAACTGGAGTGCTGAAACGCATCTGGCGTGTATCTCCCGGCGTAGGGGAACAGTAGTTCTCCTGGAGCCAGTTGTTCCAGGAGAGCGATGGCCCTGCCGACGTGCTCGGTGACAACCCACGGAATGGTCGCAGGTGAGCGTTCGCGGCGACCGGGTTGGGTTTTCTCTTGGGTGCCCGAGAGGAATACGAGCTCGAGGGTTTTCGAGCGGCTGATGCAACCGCGTCTGAGATTCAGCGCTTCCCCTGGCCTGATGCCCGACAAGTAGGTGGTGAGTACCAAACACGCTGCGACGACGTGGTCGATCAGTTTGAGCAACTCACGGGCCCCGACGGGTTCATCCCGCCATCGGTGGCCAGTGATCTCTGAAAAGTCTGTTACTCGCAGGAGGTCCACTGTGGTCGGGATCCGTTGTTGCGCAATGTCGGAGATCAGTGAGGCCATCCCCTTGAGGGTTGTCGTGTCCATGAAGCTGCCGACCGCAAGGCCTTCGACATCTATGCCGAGGGCGCTGCCTCCGATCCCAGGTATAGGGATCTTCGCCTCCCGCAACGCCGGAAGTAGGGTCTCGAACCTCGCTGTCGCGCCGGCCAGATCAGGCTTACCCCATCGAGATGGCTGTTGCCTGCCAATGCTTTCGTGGGCAATTCGGCGCATGGTCGATACCGTGATGGCGGTACCGACTATGTCAGGGCCGATGACGTCGATGGTGACGAGCGCGGCGGACAGCAGTGCTCCCATGACATCCGGGGTGATGCGAGATGTTGCGTTCTCCGATCTGCTTGCATTTGAAACGCCTACGATCTGACCTGCGGTGGCTGCTCCCCACAAAGAACGAACGACCTGCAGTCGACAGTGTTCTGGCAGGTATTCCCGGTATGCGTGCAGTCTCATGACTGCGCACAACAACGAGCGTTTGACCCTCGCCGAAGTATCTTCTCTGGAAAGTACGAGCCTGGCGTAGTCGTCGAGGTCATCGTCGTGGAGTTGATCGAACCTGTGATAGCCGCGTCCGACAAGCCACCCGGCAAAACGTCGCAAGTGTTGCAGGTCGTGCTTGATCGTCGGAAGGGATGGAAATCCGCTGTTGGCGGCGACGAGCCGTGGGGAACGGTTTGTGACGTTGATCAGCGCGAAGGTGTAAAGCTTCATCGGTTCACGGAACTCGGCGGGAAATGCCAGCCAGTTCACGGTCACTTTCCGGTGTCTGAGATGCATCGCGGGTGTGAGGTCCCAGAAATCGTCACCGAACCGAGGTGCACCGATCGACCCGACTTCGTGCAATGGCCTGCGGTGGAACACGGGAGCATCGGGAACTGCTGCAATGCCGTCGATTACGGGAAATTCGGGCGCAGATGCCGATGCTGGCCGACTCATGGCGTGTCGAACACTCCGTCCAGTAATCGCAGAGCCAGGCGGCGCTCATCGTCGGAGATCTTCTCGCGGGCCACGCGTACTTGTGCAGGCTCGTATGCGCTGATCATGTCCTCGATCTGCGCGACACGACCGGCGTATTCGAGTGCCCATCGGTGGGCTGTCAGAGCGGCTCTGAGGTCGCGCAGCGCGTCGAGGACGGCGAGCTGCATGGGTAGATGCCGAGGTAACGCTCTGGCATTGGAACAGTCCAGACAACTGAGGAAGTTTTGAGAGCATGTCCGACCACCATCGAGAGGTGAATGAGTGAAGTCGGTGCATACCCCCAACGCCGTATCGTCGCCCGCGACCATCGCATTCTGCTCGAGTGTCATCTCACGGCGCGCAAGCGCCGACTCGACTTGTTCGGCCAATGCTTCGTGGACGATCTGAAATCCCTCGAAGCGGACAGTGTCCATCCGGGAGAGGTAGCCGGCCAATGTTGCTGGAGTGTGCGCGGTCGGCGTCCGGGTCCGCTCCAGGTAGGTCTTGCGCATACGGTTGAAGCCAATCCCGAGGAGCAGTGCGTCGTCCTGTTCGTTTCCGGTCAGCCAGGGCCGAAGCCAGCGGGGATGGCAACGGCGGTGGTCCCCGTCGGCGGGCAGTCCATCGCTCAATACGACCGCGCCCCGGGCGGGCGGGGTTGGGTTGTAGTAGACGAACGCGCACTGGGTGTTCAAGACTGCTCTGCCGGGCTCGGTGAGGTCGAGGAGGAGGGTGAACACTCCGTATGCACTGGTCAGTGACGTCTCTGCAATGCGCGGTGGTCGGGGGTCGGCCATGGGCGAACGTAGCTCAGGCGGCACGCCGGTCAGGGGAACGGTCATTCGAGCTCGCCGGCCTCTGCGGGGTTTGTTCATCTCGACCAGGGCAATCTGAGGCTCGTCCGCTGCGGTCGCGAGATGGTGACGGGCAGGGAGGGCTTCGATGACCGATCGGTTGTGTCCGGTGGTCGCGGCCAGCAACATCGCGAATGCCCACGCTTCCCCAGCGGTCAGGTGAATCAGCGTGTGGAGGGGACGGCTGCCGCCGACGAGATACGCCTGCCACGCCCTGGCGGATCGCTTCGGTGTGCGTATGCCGGTCAGGGGAAGTGAGCCGGTCCGCATGCAGTAGTCGAGCACCTCGGCAAGAACCACGCGTGGTTCGTTTCGATCGAGATCATCGAATTTTCCGGCTCGGTAGTCCGTGACCAGCTGACGATGTTCACGCAGCCGGCTTTTCGCGTTCCGAACCATCGCGCGCAATACCGTTGTGATGCGCTGAAACTCGACGTCGGAATACGGCTGCGCGGGGTCGGATCGAACCTTTTTATCGAACTGAGCGAACCTGTCGATGACGCCCGGTCGGAGCTGCACCGTGCCGGCACGCAGAAGCACCCGAAACTCGTAACAACGTTTGTCCCCACTCGGCAACCGCAGCGCCATGCAGATCATCTCGATGTCCGCAGCGGTCAACTCGCTCAGCGACCGTAGTCCCGGGCGCGTCTTCGCCAGCCACTTCGAGACGAACCGCACTGTGCCCCAATAAGATTGCGCAGTTTTAACGCGACGGCTCGTCCCCAACGGCCCGTTCACGGCGGTGAAGCACGTCGCCAGTTCTTTTCGCACCCTGACGTCACAGGGCAGGCGATCGAAATCGAAGACGGCGCGCTGCGTCCCATCCTCACTGATGAACGGCACCTGAAGCTCTGGACCGCATACAAATGGTGCCACCCACCCCGCCGGAGGCGGCGTAGCAGGCCTCCCCACCGTCACGGCCCGATCCCCTCGATGACACGCGGATGCCCGGCACCGACAGCGCCGGCCAACCGCTCCAGCGCGTCCCGATCGTCTGCGTCCATCAGCGCCACCAGCTGTTCGACCTGCAACCCTTGAAACGGCTCCAGATAGACCTGCCTGGTAGTTTCCGCACTTCGGTGCCCGAGCAACGTCGCCAACAAGAACCAGACGTCGCCCAGCTGGTTGCGGAAATCTCGGCGCTCGGCGACGGTGAGCATGTCGGTTCGTTGCCAGGCGACGAAGGTCGCAATGCAGTACCACCGCAGCGCGAAGCTGTGCCGCAGCATGTGCGGGCGACACCACAGCCTCCCGGACCGGTCACCCAGCTCCTTTGCCGCTCGCCTGTTCGCATCACGAAAGGTGTTGTACCAAGCTGCTTTATGTCGCGGAAGACCATCCATATTGAGGAACAACATCATCGGTTCCAATCCCGCCGGAGTACGGATGAACAGTCGACTCCGCAACGAAGGACCCACGCTGTCCACATTCACCCGACGTCGCACCCCGTCCTGATCGGTTGCCAGCAAGATGCCGTTCGAACCGATCTCATCGACCACCCATTTATTAGGGACGACGTCGTACCGTCCATTGCGCTGAGCTGCTGCCACTACCGCCTGACGGCTACCGTCCTCGATGTAGAACCGAACAGCCTGTAAGACCGCTCGCCGCAACCAGTAGGGACGAGAGACGCCGGACTTTGCGCAGGCCGATGCGAGCCTGAGACGCAGTAGTCGCTCCGTCGAGACCCCGGGAATTTCGGACGTGAGCACGCTGGCCCACTCCCCCATCCGCAGCCCGGCACCGTAGAGCCCGTCTGCGTACGCGACGTCGCGGTCCTCTGTGCGTCCAACCCACCGTTCACGCTGCTGGCCGTCGCGCGTGTATCCGCTCAAACCGATGGTGCGCCATTGCCGAAATGCCGAAGGAGTCATCCATTTGACGTCTGACGTGCGGATATCCGAAGGCGTGGCGTCCAGCCGAGTTTCGCCTCGGTAGCCGCCCGACAGCACATGGCTCCGCACGGGATTCGCCACGCCGCACTCGTCTGCAGCCCACAGATACAGCTTCCGCACGGCAGCCAGGTCCAACCGGAATGTGTTGGCAGATACAGGATCCGGATTGCTTTCTACTGACATCCGCCAGTTCTTGAACACTGCGAGGTCGTTCGAGGTGGCCGCGGTCCATTCGACGTCCACGGCGTGTAGGAAGTCCAACCAGACTTTGATGCTGAGGGCGTAGCGACGGACTGTGCTATCTGCTGCGCCCCAAAGCACCGGCGAGCGCCAAAAAGCGTTGAGTCGGCCATCTGCCCTGCCCCCTGGACTCAGAAAGTAAGGCGTTCCATGTCTGGCCCCGTTGGCTTTGGCTAGTGCGAGTACATCGTCGAAGGCGATCCCCGCGACGTCAACTCGAACTAACGGGCGGCTGAAATCGTAGAATCTCACGAACCAGCCGACCGCCACGATTCACCTCAACCGATATTGAGTTGCGCTCGGTCCAGACCTTGCCTCATACCTGCAGGGTATTACCGACCGTAAAGCGACCTGCGCCAGACACGCGGACCGACTGTCCGAACAGAACTTCACCAGTCCTCGAACACGGATCCCGTCACATGCGCAGTGTCTATCCTGTGGGAATGGCACTCCACGACCGTCGCGAACGCTGGCTCGCGAACGCCCGCTCCGTGCACTCGACCACGGATCAAATGCTGACGGGCGGCCTACCCGTCGACCGCGACGCACGGATAAACATGGCCACTATCGTAGGAACGCTCCAAGGCGTGTTCGCGGACCAGATCGAAGCTCTCGACGGCGATGCGCCCGCGGGACACATCGCGCTAGCCATCGCTCCGCTGGCGGCGGCTCTGCACAAGTTCGATTCACTGGGCAAACCTAACCTCCCTAAAACGAACGGTGAGCTGCGCGACGCATTGGATGAGCTACGAGCTGCCGCTGGATCGGTTGCGACAACCCTGGATGGGGACCCCTCCCTACGCGTGCAAACGGTCGACGAAGTGATCGCCGAATTCGCCGAGAGCTACCGGGTCGCGCTGCTGCTCACACTGACCGCGTGCCACGCGCTGTCGACGAAAATCGTTGAGTGGCGTGAATCAAAGGACAACGGCAAGGCCGTCGGTGACCACCTGAATGTGCCGACAATGAAGCTGCAGAGCACAAATACTGATGGTGCAGTTCCCATGTCGATGTTATCGAGCCTGATGACCGCTCCCCCTTCCATCATGACACCCGGAAACGAAGCCGCCGCTTTTGCTGAGATGTTCAGCGGTGGCACACCTCCACCCCTGTACCGGATGGCATATGGCCAATGGTTCGGCACCATCGCTGCGATGTGGGAAGACGTGTATCGGGAAAGACTTGCGACCGCACACGGAACTGACGCCGAAGGCCACTGGTTGGGCCCCCGATAGCAGTCCAGCGTCTATGCGATAGCTAATTGGTTTTCT
>NZ_JBMDIX010000072.1:0-11552 GCF_057808915.1 Rhodococcus sp. FG69
CCAGCCTATCCCAGCTTGGTCTCGGACACAAGGCCCGACTCTTGGGGGACAAACCTAGTCACACGCTCCGAACAACTCCCAGTCCGTGAAGACCAGGTCCGTGTCCGTCGCTCTGACTCGACAAAAGTTACGCGACGAGTCGCTCATCTCCAAATCGCCTGGTCAGAGCGGCTTATGTGTGCGGAGTGCATCGCGAGCGAACCTCCGTGCCCAACCAGGCGAGTCGGAACCTCCGTCTCCAAGATAGAAGAGCGGACCGTGAGCTCCGATGAGATCCAAGAACGCAACCGTGGGGTGCGCTGCTTTCTCGGCCTCGAACGCATCATCGCCACCGCCACCCCATCCCAGGGCTTGCATCGATTCCACAACCATCTCGTCCCGCTGTGCCGCGGAGGCCGATGCCGCGAGCGCCACCAGATAGAGAGTTCCCGAGTCCTGCTCGTCGTCCTGTCGACCGAGAGGTAGTCGAGCAGCGCAGTGGTGCCACAGTGCGCGAGGGTCATCCGCGAGAAGCGAGCCGGCCTTGGTGCGCACCATCGTTCCTTTCAGCACTCGAACCAGGCCCATGTTTCGGGCGGCTTCCCTGAGATCCGTTGCTTGATGGTGGTCCGCCTCACGCACGCTGGTACCGACCCAACCGATGCCCCAGTCCAACTGGTCACGCAGAGGCTCCACGACGGATGGGGGTAGGTGCCCGTCATCGGTCAACCGCACGCCCCGGTCACCGACGATCTGCAGAAACCACGACACCTTGGCCATCGCAGTTCGCGCGACAGGAAGGTCGACGGAGCTCTCGATGGTCAATTCGCATCTGGGCAAGAGCTCGATCAAACGCGGGACCGGCGTACCGAGAACTCGCCGGAGAAATCGCGCAATCACAGGTGACGCCGCCGCGCTCTCTACCTCGGTGGAACGCGACGTCGACGCGCACCGAAGTCGAAGATTCGCGTCGGCGACCGGTGTCGATCGGGTGTCACTTTGCTTGTGCGGGTATGCAATCGGTCCATCGACACCGTCGCCGATTGGGCACTCCTCGGCTCCGTCCAGGCACGTCGGCCGCAGGTCATCGATATCGGTGTCGACTGAATGAACACACACCGTGTGAACCCAATCCTGATAGCGGTAGTGCAGCGTGTCACCGGGTGAGGACAGGAGCGAATCGACCCTGACGTGGTCGCCCAGCTGGCCCGCCTCACCTGCCGCAAGAACTTTCGGCGCGCAGTATGTGTGCGCAGCCGATCCTTCGCCATGCGTCATCGTGTACTGGTCCTGCCCGTCCCACCCGATCGCAGCCTGCAGAATGGTGTGAAGCTCAGGCAACAGAAGGTCGGACCGCACTCTGATGCGCCGCCAAACCGTCGGGCCCTCGATCGCCAGGTGCACGTCCATCGTCAGCTGCACTATGTCCGAATACCCACTGGTTGACGCCTCCTCCGCCGCGTCGTACCGGCGAGGACGAGGTCGGCTCGGTTCGGTCGGGAGGTCCGGCACCAAAGTCAGGTGCCGCGCTCGTCCGGTGCCATTCCGCATTCCCCGACTGTAGTGAAAGAACGCGACGTCGTGCCGTTGTCGAACGCTCGGACAGTAACCTCCCGTCGCGTTTCACGACTGATCGCTTCGACGTCCAGACGTCACCGAACAGGCTGGATAAGACCGTCGTTGATTGCTGCCACGTCGAATTCCAGCCTGTCGGCATGGTGCGCGAGGAAGGTCACCGTCAACTGCACCAGGTACTGATCCGGAGATCCCACCACCGCATACCGCGTGGTGACTGCAAGTTCCAACTGCTCGGCCATGAACGACCCCCGGATGAAGCGAGCGGGCCACCCTCCGAGATTCTCCGCATTGCTGACGCCTTCGTTCCAACCCGGCATGACGCGCGCATCGGTGAAACTGCAGTCCAGCAGACTCTTCGTATCGACTGGCGCAGACAACCTGCCGACGAGAAGTACTGCGTTGGGCGCAAACCCATTCTCCACCAATCCCGGTTCGACCAGGACCGAGGTAGCTCCTGGAAACCGGCCTTCGGGCAACGTCTGCCAACCTGCAGGGACGGCGGCGACGATGCCGAGCTGTGCCGCGTCATCATGACCGAGTGCCTGCACCTCGATGCCGTTCACGGACAAGAATTGGGCGACTGTCGTTCCGCCGCTGTGCTGCGCCTCTGTATCGGCCATGCTGTTGTCTCCTGAGCTGTTCATCGATCCCGAGCTGATCCCAGAGTGTCGGCATCCGCCATCAGACGTGCCTGCACGAGTCCCTCCAGGTATGCGGCTACGCCGTCGTCGTCGTTCGATGCCAGTACTCGATGTGCGATCGACTTGATTTCGGGTAACGCGTTGGCCGTGGTGAGAGCCGTCCCCGCCCATTCGAGCATAGGAACGTCGTTCAGCGCGTCGCCGACGGCGGCCACGGACTGCTGTTCGACGCCCAACTCCTGGCACATGCGCGACAGTGCGCTCGCCTTCGACACCCCAGCGGCCGACATCTCGATGTACGGCGCACCCGAATGAGTCAGCTCGACGCCACCGACCTGCGCGGCCGCTACCGTCCGATAGAGCTCGACGCTGGACAGATCGGGGTGACGCGCGACGATCTTGACCGTGGGTTCGGCGGCCAGCACAGTACTCGAGGTGTCCATCTCGAGGGGATTTCGGTGGTGATCGGAGAACACACACAGTGCGGCGTAACCGTGCTCGGCGACAAAACGCGTCGGCCCGACGGTGGCGAACACGACCCCCGGCACCAGCTCACGAACCCGGAGCATCGCCGTCGTCACCGCATCTGCGCCGATCGCTGTAGTCCCCGCAATGACCGGTGTGCCGTCCGCGAGGTCGAGAACCACTGCACCGTTCGCGCCGATCGCCCTGCCCGTGAATCCACACGACTCGGCCAGATCATGAATGGAATGCCGTGCGCGAGCCGATGCCCACACGATGTCGATGCCCACTTCCCGCGCAGCTGCCATCGCGTCGGCCGTTCGCGAGGAGATGGTTCGGTCCGAGCGCAACAACGTGCCATCGAGATCGGTGGCTACTAGGTCGATGGTCACACCTGACGATGATGCCAGCGTCGGGTCTTCCTTCGGTGATGCGGTGTCGTGGCTAGCCTGGGACGTGTGAGCACTCCCAACCTGACCCTCAATTCCGGAACCACGATCCCCCAGCTCGGGCTGGGTGTATGGCAAGCAGCAGACAGTGAAACCGAACATGCTGTGAGGTACGCGCTGGATGAGGCGGGATATCGCCACATCGACACCGCCGCCGCCTACGGCAACGAGGAGGCGGTCGGCCGTGGTATCAGTACGTCGTCTGTTGCGCGCGAGGACGTCTTCGTCACTACCAAACTCTGGAACGCCGATCAGGGTTACGAGCCTGCGCTGAAGGCGTTCGACGTCAGCCTCGGCAAGCTCGGTGTCGACTACGTCGACCTGTACCTGATCCACTGGCCGCTCCAGAACGACGAGCGTTTGCTGAAGACATGGGATGCCCTCGAGAAGATCGCCGAGTCCGGCAGGGCCAAAGCTGTCGGCGTCTGCAATTTCGAGCCACGGCACCTGAAACTGCTGGTCGACCGCGGAGGACTGCTACCAGCGGTGGATCAAGTCGAGTTGCATCCTCATCTGACTCAGCAGGCAATCAGAGATGTCGCTGCACAGCACGACATCGCCGTCGAATCGTGGAGTCCCCTCGGCGGGACCAGCAATTCAGGCTGGGGGAAAGCGTCCAAGCCCAACACGCTGCTGTCCGACGACGTGATCACCGCGATCGCCGATCGTCACGGCAAGTCTGCAGCACAGGTGCTGATTCGGTGGCATCTGCAAAACGGCCTGATCGTGATTCCGAAGTCGGTCCACGACGAGCGGATTGCGCAGAACATCGACGTATTCGACTTCGAGCTGACCGCCGAGGATCTGAGCGAGATCGCGACGCTCGACGACGGAGTTCGCGTCGGCGGACATCCGGACGAGTTGAACATCGGCGCACCGGACTAGCCTGCAGTCGAGCGCAGTGTCAGCACGGTGATCTCGCTTGGCGCGAACACGCGAAAGGGCGGCCCCCAGTAGCCAGTCCCCCGTGAGGTGTACAGCTGAGTGCGATCACCGTGCGTGCTCAGTCCGTGCACCGTCGGCTGATCCAGACGCACCAGGTATTCGAAAGGCCAGATCTGCCCGCCGTGAGTGTGGCCCGACACCTGTAGATCGACACCTCGTCGAACGGCCTCGTCGACCTGTTTCGGTTGGTGTGCAAGCAAGAACACCGGAAGCTCCGGATCGGCTCCGTTCAGCGCGCGGTCGAGATCCGCACCGTGCCCTTCGGTGCTCGACCCCGCGGCCGTGCGGTCGTCGACGCCGGCGATCACCAACTCGTCGGTACCACGACGCACCTCGATGTGCTTGTTGTGCAACGCAGTCCACCCGATCGACTCCATATGCTCGAGCCATGCCTGAGCCTCGCCGAAGTACTCGTGGTTCCCAGTGACGTAAACCTTCGCGTGCCTCGCTCGGACATCCCGGAGCGGTTCCACCTGGTGACGTCTCCTCGCGACCGAACCGTCGGCGAGATCGCCGATGTGACAAGCGATATCAGCATCGAGCTCGTTGACCTTCTCGACGACCTTCGCCGACCACACAGCACGGTCGATCGGTCCGTAATGAGTGTCGGTGATCAGCACTACGCGAAGACCGTCCAATCCCGTGCCGAGCCGAGGAATGTGAACCTCCTTCTCCAGGACACGCGGCACCCTCATTGCCTCGTAGTGACCCCACACCAGAAGTCCAGCAACGACGATCACCACAGCCGCCGCGATGGTTCGTGAGCGAAGCGGGTCGTCGAATCCGACGAGTCCCAGAATCAACCCGAGTAGCGCGCCGAGTGCGCTCCAGACGAACAGGACCCACACAGCTCCCAGCAGAGTGTCCCCGATTCGCGCGGCACGATCGCTACCACGTGCATGCCCGGCTGCCATCGCAGCAGGCAACGCGACAGCGGCTCCGCCGACCAGAACGCAGCCCGCAATCCGTAGTGCTGTGGGCCACTGGGAGCCCGCGAAGAACACCGTCCACAGCGGTACCCCGAACAGGAGAACGACGACGAGCACAACCGTCGATGTCACGAGTATCCGGCGCCTGAGTCGACGCGGAGCCGAGGCTACGTCGTCGACCTCGGTGGTACGTGTTCGTGCCATGAGCAAACCCCCACTGGTGTGACTGCGGTCGCCGAAACGGCGGCTCTACCAAGATACGCGGACAGCCAACCTGTGCACCGGACGCGCCATTCCGCCTGCTACAGTGCGTCGCCGATCGGGGTGTCCCCGTTGTCGAACTCGATGAACCGGCCGATCGTGGACGGATTGTCGACGCATGCCGCCGCCACGGCCGCGACGTCGTCACGCGTCACCGATGTCCCCGTCGCACCGTTCTCACGAGTTGTGATGGACCCGGTGCCCCGATCCAGGGTCAGCGCGCTCGGCCCGAGAATGGTCCACGGCAGGGACGTGCTCTTCAGGTATTCGTCGGCGGCAGCTTTCGCTTCCGCGTACGCGTGGAACGAACTGCTGTCGTCTACACCGTGGTCGGGGCCTGCCCCGAAGTACGACACCATCACATAGCGGGAAATCCCTACTCTGCCAGCAGCATCCATCGAACGAATTGCGGCATCTCGATCGACGGCGTACGTCCGATCGGGGCTACCGCCGCCTGCACCGGCGGACCAGACGACGGCGTCGAAACCGTCGAGTAGCGCCGCGATCTTCTCTACATCGAGGTGCTCGATGTCCGCGACCAGCGGCGTGGCGCCGATATTTGCGATGTCGTCGACATGGTCGGGATTGCGCACGATCGAACCGACTTGGTGGCCTTGCTCGATGAGCAGCGGCGCCAGACGTAGCGCAACTTGTCCGTGGCCTCCGAAAATGGCGATTCGCGACATGGAGATCTCCTTCGGCGTCGGGACAGGTCTCTGCCACGCTAGCGCACCTCGGTGCCGAGGCGCCTACACCGTCCTTCAGGGAACCTGAGGTTCAGATCCTCCTGTTGTGAAAACCGTTCACCGGCAACTCGATCGAGACGACCGAGCTGTCCCGTACGTCGGAAGGCATCGTCCAGACCTCGGTCGCGTCCTCCGACGGCACATCCTCGTCCTGCTCGGTGTGCAGCCGGCCGTTCCGGGAGCCGTTCGTAGGTACGGCGTCGGTGAAGTCGCCGGGCACCGCGCTCGGCAACGCAACCTCGGTGACGATGTCGTCGTGCCCCGGATCCAGTTCGACCGGTGTCCATTCGATCGGCTGAACAGGACCGAGTTCGAGGCGCACCGAATCAGGCTCGATACCCGCGGCGGCCAACGTCGACCACAAGCTGCTCATGGCCGCTTCGCGGTCCAGGTAGTACTCGGACTCACGCACCCGCCAGAACGTCCACCCACACCGCTTCAGCTCCTGCTCGCGTCGAAGATTGGCAATCGTGCGTTCGGGGCTTGCCTGGGGTGTGTCACCGTCGCATTCAACGGCCAGCCTGGAGGCTTGTCCGGTCACGACCAGATCGATGCGACGGTTGTTGACCTCCACGCCGGGATTGACATGGTAGCCACGATTGCGCAGGTCGCAGAAGATCTGCTGCTCGAACAGCGTCGCGAACTCCTCGCGCCTGATCTCGGGGTCTACGCCGATCGGCATGGGTGCAGCGGGTGCGGGCGATACGGACGTCATGTAGCTGAGTAGTGAGTTACGCAGGTCCGCGCGCTTGAGACGGTCCACCGTCACCGAATGGAACAGCCACAGTTGGTCCTGTGCACGAGATGCGGCAACGTTGAAGCGCCGCTTGAACTGATTCGCGGTGAGAGCGACGAAAGGCTGGCTTGGCGATACCACCATCGACAGCAGAACAACGCTCCGCTCGTCGCCCTGGAAATCCGGTGGCGTTCCAACCCTCAGCCGGCGGTCCTCCCATTGGTCGATACCGATTCGTTTGATCAGTTCGTTTCTGATCTCGTCGACCTGCGACGTCCCCTGCAGTACGACGACGCCGAACGTCTTGCCGTCGTACTGGGGGTCGGCAAGGCACTTGACGATCTGTCCGACGATCGCCAGTGCCTCGACGCGATTGACCAGCGAGGCGCCCTTCCCGACGACCGTGGCGTCGGGAACGAATGTGTGACGCAGTGGCGGAAGACGATCCGCGCCGAACTGCCGCACCGGAACCAACGGCGAGTCTCCGTAGAACTGCTGGCTCGACCAGTTGATGATCTCGGGCATCGACCGGAAGTGTTCTCGCAGTCGGACCACCTGGCCGAATCTCGTTCGCAACATGGAGAACAGGCTCGAGCGTGGAGTCAACGTCGCGCGAACATGCTCGGGAAGGTCTGGGAGGTAGACGTCGAGCCTGTTGAACACATCTTCGAGCGTTCCCGTCTGCGGAACGTCGGCGGGCGCGCACTGCCGGTCGTCGCCGACGACGATGACCCGGGGCGCCAAATACAGAAGGAAAAGGCTGCTGATGTCGGCCTGGCTCGCCTCGTCGACGATGACGACATCGAAGCTGTCCGCGACAGGAGGCACCGACGCAAGTACCTGCGCAAGCGGCATCACCCATGCAGGTACTGCGCTCTGTGCGTCTCGCATCGCCGAACGTGCTGCGCTGCGGAATGTTTCGGCATACTTGCCCGCGCCGGCGCCGATAGCGGAGATGTGCTCTCGATACGTTTGCAGCGCACGGACTTCCACCGCCGTCATTCGCTCGAGACAATCACGCCACGCCATGGCGGCACCGAGTGTCGCCGTCAGATATGCCAGATCCGCTTCGGCGGCATTCAATTCGGCGTCGAGGCGGTGCTCGAGTCCGGCCTGGTGTTGCTCGCTGACCCATTCGCGGGCACGTCGCCAGGCCCACGCCTTGGACATCTGCCAGCTCAGCTCGTCCCATTCAGGATCGGCGGCGGTATCGACGACCAGTTCGTGGAGCGCGGGCGCAGCCTCGACGAGCCTCGCGGAGAGCTCGTCCTGATCGATCTGATCTTTCTGCTCCTCGCACGCGAGGAGGTAGTTGTCGCATGCGTCTGCAACCGCGTCGGCGTCGGCCGAACTCAGTGCCGCGACAAGCGCATTCCCCTCCGGCGATGGCCCGCTGTCCACATGCACGGCAACGGAATACAGGATCGAATCCAGCTCGCCGCGCGCGACGTCGGCATCGATTCGTGTTGCGATCGCACCGGCCGCGCCGGCGAATTTGGTTGCGTCGTCGAGGTTTCGAATCCACGGAGCCGAAGGGGAGACCGCGTAGAGACGCTGGACCAGGGCGTCACGGGCCGCGAGCGCACCCTCCACCCGGACCAACTTGCTGGTGACGAGCTGGAGGTCGTTGACCTGACGCGAACGTGACCCCTCCGTCGATACCGTGATCCGCAGATCACTCAGCAGAACGGCTGCCGTGTGCACGATGTCGAGGGCACGAACATGCTCGGTCGCCAGACGCACGGCGGACGCAGACACGGCCGGCACACCGTCCACGACGGCGACGATGTCGAGCTGTTCGACGGCCTTCTGTTGATCGCTCTTGCGGAATCGTCCCTTCCACTCCTGGCCTGACTCCAGCGCTAGCGCAAAAGATTCCAAAGCCTGCAATGCTGCATTCGAGGTCACCGAACACTCGACGTCGTGCGCGCCGACGAAGCGATCCGACTGCGCGGCCACCTCGACGGTAGAGACGATCCCGCTCACCCTCGACCACAGGTGGGCCGCCTCACCGGAGAGCACCGAATCGGTCAACTGCCAATAGACCGCGTCGAGCTCCATCACTTCGCGCACACGCGCATCGAGCTCCTCACAGAGGCGCCGGATGTCGAAGGCTGCTGCGGGGTCGACTCCCCCAAGGAACTCGACGAGCTGGGAGGACTGCTCGGACGCCGTGTCCGCAGCGGCGCTCGCCCGGTGACAGAGCGATCGCAGCTCGGCCGAGTTCGGCAGCATCGTATCCAGTGCGGGCAGCGACTGACGGGTACGCGCAGCCCTGCCCGGCGGCGACGTGGCGATGAGACGCCTGAGTCGATCGACCTCCGTACCGCTCAATGGCGGTCGCTCTGCGAACAGTGGGCCCGGGAGCCACTCGTGAGCTTCCTCCAACGAGGTGACCTTACGAACTACGGAAGCGGCCGTGCCGCCAAATCCGTCGGAAACATACGGGTGCACAACAGTTTCCGAGTTGCGCAGTTCTGCCACGGCGTCGAGCAAGCCCGTCCGCTTGGCGACTGCTTCGGCACGCCGAACCTCGAGCGATTCGATCTTCTCGGCGTCATCGATGTCGTTGTAGGCGGCTTTGCGGTCGGCGATTCGGGCGACGCTGCGACTGAGCTCCTCGGAGCCGCCGCGAGACAAGTCGGTGATCGAGACGCACAACTCTTGCAGTTCGGGCGGAAGCTTGTCCCGGAGCACACGTAGTGCTTGTGACTTCTCACTAGTGACGAGGACACGTTGGCCGCGTGCGAGCAACGATGACACAAGGTTCGCGATCGTATGCGTCTTCCCTGTCCCCGGCGGACCTTCGACGACCACGCCGCTGTCGCGACCGAGTCGGTGAACGATCTGAGACTGCTCGGCATTGGCAGGAAGAGGGAACATCGGATCTTCGGCGAGCTCCCCCGAGTCCGCCGCCCCCGTACGTTCGAGCCAGGCGAGCCGATCCTCGGGCTCGATGGGTTCTACGAGCTGTGCAAGCCCCAGAGGAATGGAGGCACCGTCTGCACCCAGATCGGCGATCATCTGTTCGTAGTAGTCCAGCAACGCGTACGAGCCTCGCTTGCGCAGGACCAGCGCAGGGGCCAACGTGAGCGTGGGATGCATCGAATCCCCGAACGACATCGGTCGATCGAGAGCGTCCGGGGTGTCGACCTGCACATCCAGCGCCGTCCGAGCCCATTCGACGAGAAACTCCGACACCGCCGGTGCCAGCGAGGACGGCACCCGGTCGGCCAGCGATCGCTGCAGCGCGACCGAGCCGGATGCGTCGAAGGCATCGTTCCCGGCGAGCAGACGGGTGTCCTCGAGCCGTGGCTGCGCATGTGCGGCGTACCTGACCAGCAGATCCCCGGTTCGCACGTCACGTTCGACAGTGGCACTCTGCGTCACGAGATGAGTGCGCACTGCACTCGTGGACTCGGTTCCCACGAGCCCGAGTAGACCCGATGCGACGACGACTTCGACGGACTCGGGCCTCGACGTGAGTTCCTGCATCATCAACTGCAGCGATTCGTACAACGATGCCTGCGGCCTGAGCTTTCGGTCCGCCTCGGCCCACCTACGCCACTTGGCCAGATATGCGGCGAACTCCTGGCGAACCTCGTACGCCTTCCGCACGTCGAAATCGGCATCGGCGTCCTCGTCGGCGCCCGGCTGCACGGACTCGACCAACTCGAGGGTTCGGTACCTGCTGTCGGACACCATGGCCGGGTCGACGAGTCCGACCAGCAGTTTCGGCAGCTCGGGAGGATCCACGGCATCCACACGTCCGGCGCGAAATACGACGCCACCCGATCCCGCGTTCCGATCGAGCCGTGCAGCACCCGCTTCGTCGTCGATCCACTGAATCCGCAGGTGGTCGTCGTAGTCGAGTACCGGTTCGGTGCGCGCCGTGACAATCTCCCGCAAGAATTGCAGTAGTCGAAGTACTCGGCCCTCGACGTTCAGCAGGCCGGGGCCATTCACGTGGTCACGACCGGGAAGCGATGAAGTCGACACTGTTGAACCTCTGAACTACTCGAACGGCCATCTCGAACAGGGCGGATGCTTACAATCACGCGCCAGAGTAGTCGTCACATCTGCATTGGTCATCGGGTCCGTACTTCAGGAATGTTCCCTCGTGCGATTTCACAATGCGCTACCTGACCTTCGGGTTCGCATCACATACCCGACACCCGGCGCGATCGCGGCCGTCCGGACCGAAACGGACCGCACCTGGGCTCGATCCCAACACCTGAGGGTTTCAACGATCATGCAAACCCGACAGGAGCGCTCGACCCACTACCCACCAGTAACGTACCCGCCAGTAGCAAGAGTTAACGCTAGCCGCGAAAAGTCAATTCCGACAACGCTACTCGCCAGTATGTCGTCAAGGGTTCCATGAGAATTCCTAGCACGCCCGCAAAATTGCCTTGAAATCGATTGCCTTGGTTGATATTTGAACAAGGCGATATCAGTCACACTTGCCGTCTGTGTCGTTGATGTAGCAAATCGCCTGTGTGCCGCTAGAATAAGTCGACATTCCGGCAAGCCCATCCGGTACCGACACGGGCGCGACGGGGAGCAGTCGAGATCGGAGATTCGGGCGTGGTCGCTGTCGCAGCGGCAGCGAACAGGACGCGGACACAACGAACAACTCCCCTCGGACGAACGACGAAAACCGAATTCGGCCTCCAGACAGCCGGATATCTGATAAGAACCCCGACGGGCATCGAAAGGCACGCCCGCCGTGGGCCCGACCGAAGTACACCCGAGACGAAGAGAGACACGTTGTTCAAGCGGATTGCAGTAGTCAACAGGGGTGAGGCGGCTGTTCGCCTGATCAG
>NZ_JBMDIX010000073.1:0-11516 GCF_057808915.1 Rhodococcus sp. FG69
TCTCGGACACGAAACTCACACAGACACTGGACTTCTACCTGGGGACCCAACCACGTAGGCTCCGCTGATGTACGGGACGTTCGCGTACACGCCGTCTATGCTCGCCAGCGTTCCTTTCCGCTTGGCGAGAAGAGTGGTGGCGAGAACCAAATTCGCTCCCCCGGACTCGCCTTGGAGGAGGATCTTGGTCAGGCCGAGGTCCGCGCGGTGTGCGTCGATCCAAGTCACTGCACTGACGCAGTCATCGAGGCCTGCCGGAAACGGATTGGCGCCCTCAGCTGTGTACGCGTTGCGGAAGTCCACCGCGATCGCCACCATGCCGGTGGCAGCGAGGTCGTGGCACCACTGCTGATGGACGTTGGCGAATGAGTCCAAGATCGTCATCCCTCCGCCGTGGATGTAGACCGTGCAGGGCAGCGGACCATCGACGCCGACCGGGCGATAGATGCGGAGAGTAATGGAGTTCCCGTCGACCCCCTGGATCACCTCGTCCAGATATTCGACCGCGCTGGGGTCGTCGCCAGGCACACTATTCGGTAGAGCCTGATAGAGACCGCCGAACGCGGCATGTGATTCGGCGACTACCGAGGCAAGCTCTCGCGGTGAACTAGAACGGGAAGCATCCGGAGATGCCGCCCTGGCGTCCAAACCGAACGCCGCTAGCGCAGATCGCAGTCGGGGGTTCGTTCGAGTATCGGTACCAGCGCACGCTTCGGGATCACCCAACCGGCCGGGGCCGCGAATCCCTTCCGAAGCGGAGATCGTAGTGCTGTTCATGTCGGCTCCTGACTTGCAGTCTGATGTGATGCAAGTAACAGTTTACGCAACATTTCTACAATATGTAGCTTCTCGGGAAATGTGACCTGCTCGATGGTGGCGACGAACCCAACACGTGCAACCCCACCTACAGATGCTCCGGCGGGTGGCCGGCTTGCGCTCCGCGCGCCGGTAAAGATCGACAAGCGGGACGAATTGACGTGGTTCCCCACCGATGATGGCGATCATCAGAGTGAGCCCCAAAAGCCCTGCACGGGCGAAGGACTCGGGCGGTCCACCGACGCCGACCCAGATCGGCAATTGATCCTGCATCGGGCGGGTGTAGATGCCCTGACGATTCAGTGCCGGGCGGTGCCGACCGGACCAGGTGACCTCGAGGCTGCGGTGCGATGAGGATGATGTCATGCGGCCGAGCCGAGCCACGATGGACAATGGCTCGCTGATTCCTGTGGCACCCATGCCGGACACGGTGACTCGAACCCCACACCCGATGTCACTCTCCGGCCACCGCGACCGTCATCATGCGGGCCGACAGCAACGGCATCACCTCGTCGATGACGCGGTGGCCGACCGCCACCCGGCGCGGGTCCACCACCACAGGTGTGATCAGTACACCGTCTGCAACGGATGCAGCTTTGATATCGGCAATCAGACCTGCCAGCCCCCTCGCAGTTCCGACGTAGCGCACCGATTCATGCCTTGGCGCGGCGGAAGCAGCCAATTCTCCTCGGGCCGTTCGTGCTTCGCAGGCAATCTGTACTTCCAGCTCGAGAATGACGGCCAGCATCGACGCGTCCTTTCCCGCTTCTTCGTGTTCCCGTCTCGAGCGCGCACATCGTTCGCGCCTCGCCGAGGTCGGCCGAGCGAATGTGCACACTGCCGACCGGCGGCGGACCCGTGAGCCAGAACGGATGTCTTCCCGTCGGAGCGCAAGACGCGTCGAGGCCGACGTGAATCATCGTGGCGTCAGACATGGGCGGTCCACTCCTGGGGAGGATCGTCGCGAGATTGGTCATCGTTGCAAGAACGAGAACTCGGCGGCCGCGTCCACGACGTCGGTCGCGAACGTTCCGAGTGTCACCGCAGTCGCACCGCCGTCGACCGGAATCACGGTTCCGTTGACCGTACGCTGCCATATCGCTGGCAAGGAACGTAGCGACCGAGGCAATGTCGTTCGGAAATCCCACACGCCACGATGGTTGACCGGGCCCGAGGCGTGATGCCAGGAAATCCATGAACTCGGACTAGATCTGGGCCACGATCGGCGCGACCTCGGTGCCCAGCAGTTCGATGCCGCGAAGCAGATCACGGTGAGCCAATCGAGGATTCGTCATCTGCAACGACAGCCGGTCCACACCGCCCAGTTGCTCGCCGACTCGGACGATCTTGTCGGCCACCGTCTGCGGATCCCCCATGAAGAATGCACCGTCGGGACCGGAGGTGGCGTCGAACTGATGCCGGCTGGGCCGGGCGAACCCGCGCTCCCGAGAGATCTTGGTGAACATCTCGTTCCAACCGGGGTAGATGGTGTCTGCTGCGGCCTGGGTGGTCTCGGCGACGAAGCCGAACACGTGCAGCCCCACCTTCAGCTGCTCCGGTGGATGGCCAGCTTGCGCTCCCGCGCGCCGGTACAGATCGACAAGCGGGGCGAATTGACGTGGTTCCCCACCGATGATGGCGATCATCAACGGGAGCCCCAAAAGCCCTGCACGGGCGAATGACTCGGGCGTTCCACCGACGCCGACCCAGATCGGCAACGGATCCTGCAGCGGCCGCGGATAGATGCCCTGACGGTTCAGCGCCGGGCGGTGCTGGCCAGACCAAGTGACCTCGACGTTGTCGCGGATCTGCAGCAAGAGGTCCAACTTCTCGGCGAACAGTGAATCGTAGTCTGCCAAGTCCAGGCCGAACAGTGGGAACGACTCGGTGAAGGAGCCGCGGCCCACCACCAGGTCGATCCGGCCCTTCGAGATCAGATCGAGGGTGGCGAACTCCTGGAAGACTCGTACTGGATCGTCTGCACTGAGCACCTTGACTGCGCTACCGAGCCGGATGTTCTCCGTTCGCGCGGCCGCGGCAGCCAGAATGATCGATGGGGCCGAGTCGTAGTACTCGCTGCGATGATGCTCACCGACGCCGAACGAGTAGAGCCCGACCTGGTCAGCGAGGGCGATCTCCTCCAACAGATGACCCATCCGCTCTTCCGGAGCAATCACCCGACCGTCGGTCGGATCGGTCACGGAAGAGACGAAACTGTCTACGCCCACATGCATGGTAGGACCTCTCGATTCGGAATGGACGACTCCATAAGCATCAGTGAAGGTTCAATTATTCCGATCGAAAGCGAGCAGGCGGCAACTACTCCCCCCAGCGCTTCAACTCGTCCGCCGTGAAATACATCTGCTGCGTCGCGCCGAAGCGAACCAGCATCTGTCGCTTTTCCTCGTAGAACCACACAACGGTTCCGTAGACACCACTCATGGGCCCGCTCACCGTCGTGACGCCGTCGCCGATTTCGAAACCGTCCATGTATCCACCGTACCGAGTGTCGGACCGAACGTGCGAGCGCAGACTGGAGTTCATGCAACTGTGTGCGCCGCTAGGTCCCCTCGGACAACACGAGATGCTCAGAAAAGCAGGGGCGCAAGGACACTCGCGCTCTGCTGCAACGAGGAAGCACGCCCGATGAGAGCGTCGATGCGGGCGGACGGGCCGGCGAGGCAGAGGGCGCCAGCGGTGTCTCCGTTCGGGTCGCGCAGCGGTACCGCCAGGCAGGCGAGATCCTGTTCGAGCTGACCTACCTGGACAGAGAACTGCCGATCACGGATCGTGCGCATCTCGGTGTTCAAAGCAGCGAGATCGATGACAGTTGCAGAAGTGAGCTGCCGCAACTGAGTCGAGGGTAACGCCTCCTGCCAGATGGTGCGGTCCGAGAGAAGGAGTTTACCCGCGGCCGACGCGTGCAGATAGCGCACCAATTCCCGTTCAGAGCGCACGGGGTGGTCGGGGTCGGAGTCGAGGACCCGCAGCGTCGTGTTGTGGAATGCCATGACGTGGACGGCGAACCTGATGCTGTATCGGAGGTCGTCGAGTTGCCGACGCGCTGCGGTGGGAATGGTGGGCGCCGCTGCGGCGGTGACGAGCTTGTCCAGGCGTGCGCCGAGCCCGAAGCCTCGCAGGTCGGAGGTCCGCACCAAGTACTCCTCGGCGACCAGTGAGTTGATGAGCCGGTAAGCAGTGGCCTGAGGGAGGTGCAGGGCGGCGGCTATCTCCTTGGCGGTCACCCCCAGGCCGAGTGTGGCGACCACCTCGAGGATGTCGAAAGAGTTCGAGACGGTACTCGAGTGGCGCCGGGACGGGTCGGTGCGTGGACTCATCGGAACGTTGCTGCGGGCAATAGGTCGCTGAGCTGGGTCTCGTCGTAAATGCCGACCGACTCGAGTCGATGTGGAGCCAGTTGCCGAAGCGCAACGGTGTAAAGCACCGCCACGGCCATGATCAAGGCGTAGGCGGCGATGAGCACAATCCCGTCTTGGACAGCAAAGACTACGGCGTTGACGACCAGAACCAACAGGATGGTGGTGGTTGCGACACCGAGCACCCAGACAGAGGGCGTCGACTCTCCAATCCGCCGCAACAGTATTGGTGCGGACAAGCACCCGGCCAGGTAACTACCGATATATCCGCATGCGCTCAATGTAAGGAAAATTCGCAAACCCTGGTCAGGGGAAACACCGGCAAGCAGAACCGAGACCGGGATAGCTGTCACCACGATCATGGATGCGCCGATGGCGGAGGCAGGCGTTTGAAAACGTGGGTGGGTGCGACCGAGAGGTGAAGGAGCGACACCCTCGCGGCCCATGCAGAACAGCACTCGCACGAGGGCGTTGATCGACGCGAGAGTGCATGCGAAAAACGAGGCAGCGATTCCCAGGTCGAGGATGGCTGCAAGACTGGTCGAGCCCTGAGATGTCAGCAGAGCCACCATGGGCGTGGCGCTCTCGCGCACCGAATCGGGGGCGTAGGCGAGGGCGATCGCCTGCACCGGCAAGGCGATCAAATATAGCGCCGCGGCAGCGACGGGGGTCCACCTGATCACTCGCGGCACTGACAGAAATGGTTGGCGAGCCTCACCGCTCAGCGTCGTCGAGCTTTCGAAGCCGACAAAGGCGCTGACTGCGACGATGATCGACAACGCAGTACTTTGCGCGTTGCCCTCCCAACTCATGGCAGCAGAGGGAGGGGCGCCGGCGCGAGTCGTGGTGACCACAAGCAGAATTAGCAGGGCACCGACGAGCCCGATGGAAACGCATTCGACCAGCAGGGTGATTCGAGCCGAGACTCGAATTCCGCGAATCATGACCAAGGTGGCACCCGCTGCCGCCACCACCATCACCGCAATGATCACGCCCACGGGAATGGCTCGAACCAAGCCGGTAGCTACGACGATATGCGAAAGGTAAGTACCGACGGCGATCAAGCCGGCCATGCCTACCGTCGCATATCCGACAATCGCGGACCATCCGGTTGGCACAGCGACAGCCGGACCGAGGCCGCGGGCGGTGTAGCTGTAGATTCCGCCAACCGATGCCATTCTCTGGGCCATTGGCCGCAGGCACGCCGAGACGAGCAGGATGATCGCAGCCGCGCAAGCGAAAGCCACGAGCGCACCGCCCCCGCCTGCGGAACTGATCACTAGTACAGGGATCACCGCGGCCGCGCCTGAGGGTGCAACCGCTGCGACGGACTGCGCGAACACCGGTATGAACGGCAATTGGCGGCGCGGCAATCCCTGTACGGGTGAGTGCTTGGCGACTAGCGCCCGCTTGTGCGGCGAAGTTGTCATGTTCCGATTGCTCGTCTCTGCAACAGCAGCGGGATTGCCTGATCAGCAGCTGCGATCGGCCCTGGATGTGATCGATGTAGTGCCAGGGTCGAACTCGAACATTGCTCTTGGATGACACAAATGTTTCATTCATGTTAACCAGATCGAGAATTTTCCGCGTCGAAGTTCTCACCCTGGTTCTCGCCGACGAGTGCCTGCCGTCACAGTGCAGGGTTACGGTCTTGGTGGTGAGCGGTTGGTCACAGCACAGGTTCGAGCAATACCTCGAAGGCATCGGACAGCCGATCACTTCACCACGTATCGAAACCGTGATTACGTAGATCCCCCACTGATCGCTTCATGATGGGCCGGCGGCCGTGCCGACCGTGAAAGCCCGCCACCATCGAGGCCTTCGTCGTGATGTCGACGCGTGGACGATCTATCCCCAAGGAGCGAGGCACGCATGTCTATTCAGGAAATCGATCGCACAGCCGCAACAGCGAGAACCCATCCGCTCGATCCTCTCAGCCGGAATGAAGTCCGTGCGGCGGTGTCAGTGCTGAAAAGCACACAGGCCCAGTCCGACAGCTTCAGGTTCGTGCAGGTGGAGTTGAAAGAACCCACGAAAAGGGCACTGCGTGGCGACTTGTCGCAGATCCGCCGCGAGGCAAGCGCAGTACTGATCGACCGGTCTACGGGATGCGGTTACGAAGCGACCATCGACCTCGAAAACGAAAGCGTCGAGCGGTGGGTGGAACTGCCGAAAGGCGTTCAACCGCCGATCATGCTCGACGAGTTCGAGGAATGCGAGGTCAATTGCAAACGGGACCCCCGCGTCGTCGAAGCTCTGGCCGCGCGCGGGCTGACCGACCTGGATCTGGTCTGCATAGAGCCGTGGTCGGCAGGCTATTTCGGCAAGGACGACCAGGGTCGCCGCCTGATGCGCGCCCTCGTCTTCACCCGCCTGGACGCCAATGACAGCCCGTACGCGCACCCGGCCGAAGGATTGATCATCATCTATGACCTCAATAGCGGTGAGGTTGTGGAAGTAGAGGACAACGGCCTGATCCCGGTCCCCCGACAGACCGGCAACTATCTGCCCCAGCATGTCGGACCAGCACGTACCGACATCAAGCCCCTCGAGATCACCTCCCCCCACGGCCGCTCGTTCCAGGTCGAGGGCCAGCACGTGACCTGGGGTGACTGGAGTTTTCGTGTCGGCTTCACGCCTCGCGAGGGCTTGGTACTGCACCAACTGAAGTTCCGGGACGGTGGCGCGGATCGATCGGTCATCAACCGCGCCTCGCTGGTGGAAATGGTTGTGCCCTATGGGGACCCGTCTCCAGTTCAGCACAAGAAGAACGCATTCGACGCCGGCGAGTACAACATCGGCGCTCTGGCCAATTCCCTTGCGCTCGGTTGCGACTGTCTCGGTGAGATCCAGTATTTCGACGGCATCGTCACTGACAGTCACGGAAACCCGTTGACGATCGAGAACGCGATCTGCATGCACGAAGAAGACGACTCGATCATGTGGAAGCACTACGACTACCGACAGGACACTGCCGAAGTCCGGCGTTCACGAAAGCTGATCATTTCCTTCATAGCCACCGTCGCCAATTACGAGTACGGCTTCTACTGGCACCTCTACCTAGACGGCACCATCGAGTTCCTCGTCAAGGCCACCGGGATCCTCTCCACTGCAGGCCAGCAACCGGGCACCAAATCGCTGTACGGGCAAACCCTCAATAACGACGGCCTCTACGCCCCCATCCACCAGCACATCTTCAACGTGCGGATGGACTTCGAACTCGACGGCACCAAGAACGCTGTGTACGAGGTCGATACAGTCGTACCCGAAGTCAACGACACCCAGAACATCTTCTACACCGTTGACCGCCTTCTCGAACGAGAACAAGACGCAGTACGACGCGCCGACGCCGACAAGCACCGATTTTGGAAGATCGTCAACCATGAACAACGCAACATCGTCGACGAACCGGTTGCGTACCGACTCCAGCCCACCGACGCAATTACGTTGTCCGCCACTCCGGACTCCTGGGTGGCCAAGCGAGCAGGGTTCGCCACCAACAACTTCTGGGTCACCGCATACGAAGAGGACGAACGCTTTCCGGCGGGGGAATACCCGAACCAGTCCCGCGGCGGCGACGGCCTACCCGCATATATCGCGGGCAACCGAAGTATCGTCGACGAAGACATCGTGGTCTGGTACACCTTCGGCATGCATCACGTGGTGCGCCTCGAAGACTGGCCGGTCATGCCGCGACAGCACGTCGGGTTCATCCTCCAACCCCACGGATTCTTCGATCAGAACCCCACCCTGAACCTGCCTCGTCCCGAGCAGAAGACCGAGGGCGCGCATTGCGGATGCGAGGACCACGCGTGAGCACACATCCGCACGCTGCCTCCGGTCATCCCGCGCAGTCGGGCACGACCGGTGCCCACGCCGCAGGTGGAGTCGACTACGACAACGTCGCCGACGATTACATGCTCCGCCGCCAACTCCGTCGCGGCACCGCCGGGCCCGTCCTGCTCATCGGGCTCGGTGTGGGCTACGTCGTCGCAGGTGACTACGCCGGTTGGAACTTCGGAATCGGCTACGCCGGCTGGGGTGGCATGCTCATCGCGGTAGGGCTCATGGGCTTGATGTACACCGCGATGTGTCTGGCACTGGCAGAGATGGCTTCGATCATCCCCACCGCCGGCGGCGGTTACGGCTTCGCCCGTCGCGCGATGGGGCCCTGGGGCGGCTTCCTGACCGGTACCGCGGTGCTCCTCGAATTCGTGCTTGCCCCGGCCGCAGTGGTCACTTTCATCGGCGCGTACATGGACACTCTCTTCGGGATCAGCGGTCCGCTGGTGTACGCGGTGTTCTACATCGCATTCATAGGTTTGCACCTGTACGGCGTCTCACAAGTGCTCAAGCTGATGTTCGGTATCGCCATCGTCGCCGTGATCGGGTTGCTGGCCTTCTCGATAGGAATGATCCCGCACTTCGATGTCAGCAACCTCGTCGATATCGCCCCGACCGACGCTGTGGGCGCCAGCAGCTTCCTCCCGTTCGGCATCGTCGGGGTCTGGGCTGCATTGCCCTACGCGATGTGGTTCTTCCTCGCAGTCGAAGGTGTGCCCCTCGCGTCCGAGGAGGCCCGCAACCCGGTGCACGACGTCCCCAAAGGATTGATCGGTGGTGTGCTGGTGCTGCTCACCCTTGCCGCACTGTTGCTGACCCTCGGCCCCGGCGGTTCAGGAGCATCGAATCTTCAGGACTCCGACAATCCGTTGATCGACGCTATGGAAACCGCGAACGGCGGCAGCACCTGGCTGAGCCAGTTCGTCAACGTCATCGGTCTGGTGGGTCTGGTGTCGAGCTTCTTCACCATCACGTATGCCTACTCGCGACAGACGTTCGCACTTTCGCGGGCCGGCTACCTGCCCAAGGTGTTGTCGCTGACCAACGGCCGCAAGATCCCGTTCTTGGCACTCATCGTGCCCGGAGTGATCGGCTTCATCTTGTCTCTCACCAGCTCTGGGGACCTGCTCATCTTGATTTCGGTGTTCGGGGCCACCGTCTCGTACATACTGATGATGATCTCGCACATCGTCTTGCGGGTTCGGGAACCGAACTTGCACCGCCCCTACCGAACCCCCGGTGGGATGCTCACCTCCGGAATCGCTCTGGTTCTCGCAGTCGCCGCCCTCGCCGCCGGGTTCATGGTCGAACCCTCGGTGGTGTTGTATGCGGCCGCCGCGTACGCAGTGATGATCGCCTACTTCGCGTTCTACAGCCGACACCATCTCGTCGCGAAGGCACCCGAGGAAGAATTCGCGGCTCTCGAAGCGGCCGAATCAGAACTCGACAACCGATGAACGCGGTCCGGTCCGCTTCGAAAGACACTGCGGACCGGACCGTCTTCTCCATCTCAGCACAACTGTCGCGCAACCCAAATGCCGAAACCCAACGGCATCGCCCTCTTCGTCCCGGTACGGCCCGGCTCGACCGCAGTCAACCTGCATACCAAAGGAGTGTTCTATGGTCACCACCACCGCAGACGCCGCCGGTTGGCGGCCAACGGTGCCGGCAAATCCCGTGCGAGCGATCACCGCTGGGAAAGTCGCGGCCCTCCTAGCACTCTTGTGCGTGGCCGCGCATATCCCGGTACTGCTCACCCATCTCGCTATCTTCCCTGGCACCAGCCTGCTGATGCTCGCACTCGCCGTCACCTGTGTGGCCTGCGCCAGGCACCTGTGGACAAAGCCCACCATCCGCGACTGGTCCACGGCCGGTGTACTTGCAGCTTGCATGCTTGTTCTGCATGCAATGCTGATGTTCTCGATGACTCACACCGAAACCACCAGCGGTGCCGAATCTGCAAGCGCCACCGGCCATCATCACGGTCCAGCCGTCCGGCCAACAGAGACCGCGTCCATGCTGGACGGACCGGTCGAGGTTCTGTTTTTCGCCGCAAGCGCGCTCGCGCTGATTCAGGTTGCGATGGCGACGATAGTTGTCCTGCCAGTCACCTTGCGGCGCCCACGTGCGCCCCGGGCTACATGAAGACTGCGGGTTGACCGCAGCTATGTCCGCCCACGTTCCGAGAGTGTTCTCGTTCAGATCGACGAGGCTGCCGGCACGGTCACCGCACACCACACCAATCGAGTGCTGTGAGAGCCAAACTCTTCGTCGCGGAGATGATTTCGTCCACATCACAGTATTCGTTCGGCTTGTGGGCGTTTGCCAGATGGCCCGGCCCGTAATTCACAACCGGGATATCTGTTCGGGCAATCCATGTCGCATCGCAGGCGGCGGGAAACGCTTCGACTATTGCGGTGAGGCCGGTCCCCTGTTCGTGAGCGCTACCGAGAGTTCGGACGATTTCGTGATCATTTTGGGTGCTGAATCCTGGAAACTCGACCAGCCACTCGTAGCTGGGTGGGTGATCCGCCAACCAGGGGTCCAAAGAGACCGACCGGTTGACGAAACTTTCGATCTCGAGCTTCACTGCATCGGCGTCGTCCTCCGGTGGATACCACACGATGAAATCGATTTCACAGTACTCGGCGAAGACAAATGGAATGTCGATGTCTTTCCCACGTCCATGAATCGTTCCGGGCATGACGACGAAGTGTCCTGGTTTGAACAGTGGGCGCTGCTTGCCCAGGCCCCATTGCTCTTCGATCCCGTACAGCGCTTGCAGGACCAAGTAGCCTTTGTCGATCGCGTTCACGCCCGCCCGTGCACCGGCCCCGCCGGCCCGTATCAGCTCGCGGCGCAGCCCTGGATGCCCGGCGAGTCCCTCGACTCGGACTCGACCCCACAACAAGCTCGCAGCGGTTGGGTTGATCGTCAGCGGGGAATCGAAACTAGCGGATGGCTCGACGACTATTGCCGCGTCCGCTGTGTATCCGTTCTCCAGCAGGCAACCTGTCCCGACTTCGTGCTCGCCCAGTTCTTCGCCTGCGACGGAATGAACCACGAGGTCACCGGCCAGGTCGATACCCGACGTTCGGATCGCTTCGATCGCACTGAATGCGGCAACCACTCCGCTCTTCATGTCGCTTGCCCCTCGGCCATGTATTCGGCCGGAGATCTCGCTCGCGACGAAGGGGTCCCCAGTCCATGTATCGAGGTTTCCGGCCGGCACGACGTCGATGTGGCCGTTGAGCAACAGCGACCGCCCAGTGCCGCCGCCCTTCACGACACCCGCGAGGTTCTCGCGTTTCGCTACGCTCTTGACCAATTGGGAGCTGTCGAAAAGATAGCCGAATCTGTCGCGGAGCAAGAGGTTTGCCTCGGATTCCTGACCGAGATAGTCTTCGGGTCGCACGCCAGGATAGTGGTTGGGCCCCCGATAGCAGTCCAGCGTCTATGCGATAGCTAATTGGTTTTCTT
>NZ_JBMDIX010000074.1:0-11457 GCF_057808915.1 Rhodococcus sp. FG69
AGAAAACCAATTAGCTATCGCATAGACGCTGGACTGCTATCGGGGGCCCAACCACAACCCGAGATCGTGTGCGACCGAGGACAGTGCGCGCACCAGCGCCCGACCACGATCGGTATCGATGAACTTGGTCAGTTGGGCGTCGATCTTGATGCCGTCCGGCTCGAGGGTGACAAGACGCTCGAGCGAGGACCAACCGGAACCGAAATCGTCGAGCAACACTTGAAATCCAAGAGCGTGCACGTCGTCGATGTGTCTACGGATGAGGGGGCCGTCGCTGACCGACGATGTCTCGGTCAGTTCGAGCAAGATATGGCGCGGCGACACGGTGGAGTGGGCAACGGCGCTCTGAAGCTGCGCGACGGCATCAGGATGTGCAAGGTGCCTGCCGGACATGTTGACGCTGAGCCTCAGGTCCGGCTGATACTCGTGCCACACCTGCGCCTCCTTCACCGCAAGTCGGAGGACTTCGAGGTCGATGTCGATGATCAACTCGCTCGACTCGGCGAACGGAACGAAGTCGACGGGTGACACGAGCCCTCTCGTCGGATGATGCCACCGCGCAAGAGCCTCGAATCCGATGGTGAAACCGGTACGCAGATCCACCACCGACTGGAACCACGGCACGATCTGGCCCGCATCCAACGCACCGGCCAAGTCGTGGTCGTTGTCCAGTTTGGCCGAGGTCGAGCCCACTCGCCGATGCAGGTCGAGTTGTTCTTCGAGAACCGACCCGTACTGTTCGAGCTCCTGTAGTTGCCCCTCGCTCAACTCACGCGGCATCCGGTCGAGCAAGCACAGTGAACCGATCACCAGTCCTTCGCGGCCTCGGAGCGGAACCGACGCGTAGGCCGCAATCCCGTTCTGGTCGAGGATGTTGCGCTGACGGACGGTGGCGTCGATTCGGTTGCGGGTGACGACTGCAGGCTTCTCGGACCGCACGACGTCGTCGCACAACGTCGTGGAACGTTCGACCGCAGACACAGGCGGTCCGCCGATGTTCACGAGCGTGTATTGGGTTGTCTCGTCGAGGACGTTGAGCTGCGCGATGGCGAACCCGACGCTTCGCGCGGCAAGTTCTACCGTGGAACGCAGCGCAGGGGTAGTCGCTTCGAGGTCGAGATAGCGGCGAGCCGAGTCGCTCTGTCTGCGCGTCTGCGATCGACGGTTCGGCAAGGTTGAATCATCTTCCACCTGCGTCTCCAATCGAGGCTCCGCGGGCCACCCCCGAGCATGGCGCGGCCGAACGTCAGCTTAGCCGCGGACTGCGTCCGCGCCAGCGTGTCGTCAGACGGATGGAAGCCGGGTGTGTAGCAACCGGTGCCGGAGCAGGGCCGCAGCGAGTCGCGATCCGTCTGGCGAGACAACCGCGTCGGCGCGTCCCGCCCCGGCGTAGGACAGAGCGCCGAGCGCGGTCAGATCGGCCAACACACCGTCGCCGAGTGGTTGTTCGGCGTGTGCGGCCTGCGTTCCACCGACGTGCGACCACCCCTCAGCGGTGAGCAGCTCGGTGAGCAGCTCACTCGAGCCCTCCGGGCGTCGACCACGGGCGACCTCGGCGAGCACGACTTCCGCAGCAATCGTGTCGGGGTGGTACACGGTGCCGATGGTTCGGCTCACGAGTATTCGCCACATCCGGTCCGCACTCATTCCGCGGGCGCGGGCGGTCGGGAGCAGTCGTCCATGGTGTTTACGGACCAACCCGAGCCGCAGCAACAACCGTCGAATACGCAGTACTGGCTCGGTGTCGAGTTCTTCGCCCGTGGGAAAGGGCCATTCCCGCGGCGTCCACAGGGTGCCGACGGCGCGTTCGACGACGGCTCCCGGGAGGTAGCCCCGCTCGTCGAGCGTGATTCCGTCGCCGACGATGCCGAGCAAGCCTTCGAGCCTGCGGACACACGAGTACGCCGGTTCGGCGGCATCGTGCAGCGGCACGGACAGGTCGCGATAAAGCTCGGCTCTGGGTGGGCTGTATCGCGTCCACAGTGCGATCCGGTGATCGAGTAGTTGCTCGAGCAGTACTCCGCCCGCACGCTCCGACCGCAGTACCGAATCGGTCAGTTGCCTTCGCTTGGCCACCTGAGCCGCGGGGCGCGGTGGCCGGCCACCCTGCCGCGTCGGCGCGAATTCCCCTGCCACAGCAGCAACTTCGAGAGTTTCACTGATGAGATCGGCCACCGAGCGTTCGACGCCGGCGCGGTCGTCCAGCCAGGTGATCAGATCCGTGTCCTCAGGGCCGATTCCGGAGTCTTCGACGGCGTCGAGGACACGCTGCTGCCTCGTTGCTTCGTCTTCGCCGCTGCCGGTGTCATCACCGAGCAGAATTGCCCGCGTCGTAGCGCTGCGCGCGATGTCCGCATATCTGGAGTGTCCGAGCCGGTCCAGCAGGTCGGCCAATGCCTGCGCAATGTCCCATGCGCGTGCCGAGTCGTCCGTGACGTCCACGAGCCGGGACCACAGAAATGTCTGCACCGAGTTCTGCGTCGGGCCGCTCCGGGGCGAGATGCTCCGCAGTCCGTCCCACCCGATCTGCGCATCCGCCGCCGACGCTGGATCCACCGAATCGAGGTACGACAATGCAGCCGCGACCGCGTCATCGAATTCCACGCCTTCCACTGTTCCACAGCGGGACCGGTCTATTCGTGGGGTGGTTCGCCGGTGACCTTGTGGTCGGCGAAGTTGAGCCCCTCGCGGACGAGACGGGCCAGGTGTCCGTCGCTGAGTCGGTAGATGACGTTGCGGCCGTCCTTGCGGGTATCGACCATGCCGGTGAAGCGCAGTTTGGCCAGGTGCTGGCTCACTGCGGTGCGGGAGGCTCCGGTGGCAGCGGTCAGCGCGCTCACATCCGCAGGACCGCGGTCGAGTAGCCACAGGATGTGCAGCCGGGTGGGGTCGGACAGCATCCGGAAGGCGTCGCTGGCCGTGGTCAGTCGCGCGACGTCGGGTTCGACCGCGTGGTCCAGACTGATCTGCGGCTCATGTTCCGGTGCTGGCATCGAAGATGGTCTCCCTACGCGGAGGCGACGACCGAGATACGGAGCCACTCCACAGTCGCGCTGCGGACAGTGCTGCAAGTGTAGCCAAGACCGATAGAGCTATCGCTGCTACGACCTGGCCGATCTGCGCGCCAATCCACCCCGCCACCGGGTACGTGATGAGAAACGCAGCGTGTGACAGTGAGAATTGAGCCGTGAAGATCGACGTACGCGACCCGTCGTCGGATTCGCGGCGCAGCACCCGGGCTGACGGGGTGCTGATCATCGAAGTTCCCGCGCCCAGTGTTGTCCACACCAAGCCGAGATGGATCCAACCCGCAGTCCCGCCCGAGGCGGTCGCAGCCACGATGGCTGCCGCTGCGGTCCCGACGACAGTGACCACAGCGCCGGTGAGCATCAGGCGTCGATCCGATATGAATGTCAGGACTATGGGAATGCACAACGCGGCCGCCATCGACCCCGCGCCGTAGAAGCCCAATGCGATGGCGACTCCACTGTTGGAACCGCCGAACAGATCGCGGACGTAGACCACGGTGTTGACCACGACCAGCGCTGTCGCGGACGCGACGACCACATTCAGAGCCAGCAAACCACGCAAGGCAGGGTTGACGAGGAACGCTCTGACACCGGTTGTCGCGCGATCCATGAACGGTTCACCTCGTTCGGGCGCAACATACTTCGGCAGAGTTGTTCCGAGGACCATCACCGCGGAGATCACGAACCCAAGGGACGTGCCGACGAACAAGGTGTGGAAGCTGATGACCGTCAGCAGTACGGCGGCGAGGAGCGGGCTCAACAAGGATTCGAGGTCGTACGCGAGTCGCGAGAGCGTCAGTGCTCGCGTGTACTGGTCCTCGTCCTGGACGACGGACGGAATGACGGCCTGGAAGGTTGGGGTGAACGTCGCCGACGCCGCCTGCAGAACGAAAATCAGTACGTACACCTGCCACACCTGATCGACGAACGGCAGCGCCAGCGCGGTCGCCGCGCGTACGGCATCCGCCGCGACCAGAACTCCCTTGCGTGGTAGCCGGTCCGTCAACACCGAAACAATCGGCGCGACACCGACATAGGCAGCCATCTTGATGGCGAGCGCAGTGCCCAACACAGCGCCTGCGGAGCTACCGGCGATGTCGTACGCCAACAAACCCAGCGCCACCGTGAGCAACCCTGTGCCCACCAGAGCGACCACCTGAGCGGTGAACAGGCGGCGGAACGCCGGAATCGCGAGAACGTGGCTCGTCTCGGACGGTGCTGCGGGCATACTCAAAACATACACACGTGTGCGCAAGTGCGCACACGTGAACTGGGTCGATTTGGTTTCTCTGTGCGGGTCCGCAGGACAAAGCATGGTCAGTCCCCCGACTCCGGCCGACCGATCGATTCTGATCGAGCGCGTCACCGACCAGTACGCTACGTCCGGTGACGAGTGCCTCAGGCGAGTTCAAGCAGGTGCCCCGGTCGAAAGTGATGGCGAAACTGACCCCGGTGCGGTTGGTCGCACTGGGCTTCGCTGCTGCCATCGCAGTCGGCACGGGGTTGTTGATGCTTCCGGCCGCGACTGAACTCGCTAGCGATACCGACGTGCTGGGTGCGTTGTTCACGGCGACGTCGGCCATGAGCCTGACCGGTCTGATCGTCGTCGACACACCGACACACTGGTCCGGATTCGGCCAAGGGGTCATCCTCGCCCTCATCCAAATCGGCGGGTTCGGAATCATGACCATTGCGTCGCTGGTCGGTTTGATACTCGCCGACCGAATCGGCCTGCGGGGTCGACTCAACGCTGCCGCCGAAGTACGAACCTCGGGGCTCGGCGACGTCCGAAGCGTCGTCATCGGAGTTGCCCGCACCAGCGTCATCATCGAAGCGACCGTCGCCGTCGCACTAGCTGTCCGCTTCGCCGTGGGCTACGGCGAATCACCGACCCGTGCGCTCTGGCTGGGGATCTTCCACTCCGTCTCGGCGTTCAACAACGCCGGATTCGCCCTGTTCAGCGACAACATGATCGGCTTCGCCACCGACCCCTGGATATGCATCCCGTTGCTGGTCGCAGTGGTACTGGGCGGTCTCGGTTTTCCGGTGCTCTTCGAAATCTATCGTCATATGCGACGGCGTTCCCAGCGGCGATGGTCGCTGCACACCCGACTGACACTGTCCGTCACCGCCGTCCTACTCGTAGTCGGCCCGGTTCTGGTGTTAGCGCTCGAATGGTCCCGCACCCTGACCGAATTCGGATTCGGGAGCAAACTCCTCGTCGCGGCGTTCCAAGGAATCATGCCGCGCACCGCCGGTTTCAACAGCATCGACTATGCCCAGGCCGACAACGCCACTTTGCTGGTCACAGACGTATTGATGTTCATCGGCGGCGGCAGCGGCGGAACTGCTGGAGGAATCAAGGTCACCACGTTCGCGATACTGCTGTTCGTGATCATCGCCGAAGTCCGCGGCGATCGAGCCGTGACGGTATTCGACCGGCAAATCGACGCACGAGTTCAACGCCAGGCACTGACAGTGGCACTCGTGGGCGTCGCGCTGGTGATGATCCCGGTGGTGGCTCTTCTGGCGGGAACGGACTTCGACCTCGACGTGCTGTTGTTCGAGGTCGTGTCCGCATTCGCAACCGTGGGGCTGTCCACAGGCATCACCGCCCAACTGCCCGCATGGGGCCAACTGATTCTGGTTGTCCTGATGTACTTGGGGCGCATCGGCTCGATTACCCTCGTCAGCGCCCTTGCCGCACGAGAGCGCGACCGCCGGTACGCACTTCCCAAGGAAAGGCCGTTCATTGGCTAGGAAACCGTCCTCCGACGTGGTCGCCGTCCTCGGCCTCGGCCGCTTCGGCAAGTCCCTCGCACTCGAGCTGATGTCACAGGGCACCGAGGTCCTCGGCGTCGACACCGACGAGGCCGTCGTCCAACGAGTTTCCGATCGCCTTACCCATGCCGCCGTCGCAGATACTACCGACGAGGAGTCGTTACGGCAGCTGTCGGTCCACGAATGCGACCGTGCCGTGGTGGGGATCGGATCCGACCTCGAAGCGAGTCTGCTCACTGCGTCCGCACTGATAAACCTGGGCGTCACCAACATTTGGGCCAAGGCGATCAGCAACGCCCACGCAAAGATCTTGAATCAGATCGGCGTTCATCACGTTGTCCGGCCCGAACACGACATGGGCAAGCGAGTCGCCCACCTCGTGCGAGGCCGGATGATGGACTACATCGAGTTCGACGACGGGTTCGCAATGGTCAAGACCTCGCCGCCGTCGTTCCTCATCGGAGACAAGCTCGGTCAGAGTGCAATCCGAACCAAGCACAAGGTCACCGTGGTCGCGATCAAACGTCCAGGTGAGGGTTTCACCTACGCCACCGCAGACACGGTGATCGCTGCCGGTGACACCATCATCGTTTCGGGCCAAGTCCGCGACACCGAACGCTTCAGCGAACTGACCTGAAGCTGCCTCTGGCGTCACTGCTTCGACGAGGTCGCGGATCCGTTCACGATCTAGTGTCGAGCCTGTGAACATGCTCGAAGAACTGCAGATTCCTACCGGCGACGCCGCGGCCGAGATCCTGCCGCGGCTCGTCTCCGTTCTGGCCGGCGCTTCACCCGCGGTGTTGCCGGTTCCTGCCACCGACGAGCGCGAGGCACAGCGGCTACGTGACGCGCTGGTCCCGGGAACCGAGATCGAAGCAGCTGCGGCCCTCGTCGTCGCGACGTCCGGCACCACCGGCACACCCAAGGGCGCCATGCTGTCGGCGTCTGCGCTGCGGGCGAGCGGAAACGCGACGCACGATCGCCTCGGCGGTCCCGGAACGTGGCTCCTCGCGCTGCCCGCCCACCACATAGCCGGGATGCAGGTGCTACTGCGCAGCGTGCTCGCGAACACAGATCCGGTGATTCTCGACGTCGGTGCGGGTTTCGACCCCTCGGAACTACCGGCTGCAGTCGCTCGGATGTCCGGCCGCCGGTACACCTCCCTGGTGCCCACACAGCTGGTCAAGGCTCTCGACGATCCCGCTGCGACCGAGGCGCTGACGCAGTTCGACGCCGTGCTGCTCGGGGGCGCGGCGACTCCGGTTCCATTGCGGGAGAGAGCCGTCGCGGCCGGCATCTCGATCGTCCGGACCTACGGCATGAGCGAGACAGCGGGCGGATGCGTCTACGACGGCGTGCCCTTGGACGGCACGCGTCTCCGCATCGATTCTGGGCACATCGATTCGGGTCGCGTCGTGCTGGGCGGGGCGACCGTGGCGCTCGGGTACCGCGGCTGGCCGGACCATCCGGCGTTCGCCGAGCACGGATGGTTCCGCACCGACGATGCAGGTCGGCTGACGGACGGTGTTCTGTCGATCGAGGGCAGGCTCGACGAAGCCATCTCCACCGGCGGTCTCACGGTGGTGCCGCAGGTCGTCGAAGCCGCGCTCGCGACGCATCCTGCGGTGCGCGAGTGCGCCGTCGCGGGTCTCGACGACACCAGGCTCGGCCAGCGAGTCGTCGCAGCAGTCGTTGCGTCTTCGGCCGTGACGCTGGCCGAGCTGCGGGAACACGTTGCACTGACGTTGGATCCGACGGCGGCTCCCCGCGAGCTGTACCTGGTCGATGCGCTCCCGATGCGGGGGCCCGGCAAGCTGGATCGCGCTCGGCTGCGGGCGGTGTTGCAGACGCTGGCACCTCATCGGTGAACCTGCAAGTGAGACAGCCGACGGACACCGTGCAAGCATTCGTACATGAGCACACTGGTCTGCTTTCACGCCCATCCCGACGACGAGGTTTTCAATACGGGCGGCGTCATGCGCCTCGCGGCCGACGCAGGCCATCGAGTAGTACTCGTCACCGCTACCGACGGTGCCCTCGGCGAGTTTCCCGACGGCATCCTGTCCGACGGTGAAACACTCGCCGAACGACGGCGGTCCGAGCTGGCCGAATCGGCGGACATTCTCGGGGTGAGTCGAATAGTGATGCTGCACTACCTCGACTCGGGCATGGCAGGGACTCCGGAGAACGGCAATCCCGACGCTTTCTGCAACGCCGACGTCGAGGACGCGGCCGGCAAGCTGGCTGCGGTGTTGAACGAGGAGAACGCCGACGTTCTGACGATCTACGACCCGAACGGTGGGTACGGGCACCCCGACCACATCGCGGTCCACGTCGTGGGGCTCCGCGCGGCCGAGATCGCGGGCACGAAAAACGTCTACGAGACAACCACCAATCGTGATCACTTGAGGGCACTCGTCGAGGCGAATCCGAACTGGTCCGAAGAAAACAGTCCCCCCGACATGGACTCCTTCGGACTGCCCGAATCCGAGATCACGACCATCGTCGACGTCGGTTCGGTCATGGATGCAAAACGTCGGGCGATGCAGGCGCACGCAACTCAGATCGGCGACTTCGGTCCGTTCCTCGAAATGCCTCTCGAGATGCTGCAGACAGCATTCGGCCGGGAGTGGTTCCGACGGGTAGGCGGTGGTCCCGGGCTCACCGAGACGGAGTTACCCCTCTAACCCCCACCTGCGTCGTTCGACCGGCCAGACACCGTCGGCGACCAGGCGCTAGGGTCACCACAATCGCCTTTCAGTCGGTTATGAGTCGGAAAACAGACCGTGAGACGGTATGGTGAGGCCCGAGGAGACGTACGCCGCGGCGGATGCGACGTGCTGTCAGGGGATGGGAGGCCACGAGCAGCGATGGTTTCGTCAGTCGGCATGTCCATGGGCACCAGCGGGATACGCGCGGTCCGGACCACCGACGGGCGGTCGTTCGCGGCCGAGTGGTTCCCGTCGGCTGGTCCGGTACCCGATGCCGAGGACGTTGCGCACGCAATTCGCGCGATCGTCGATCGGCCCGATGCCCCCCATTCACTCGGCGTGGCGTTCCCCGATCCCGATTACAGCGCCGCTCTCAAGACCGCCCTGGTCGAGGAGTACGTCTCGGAAGTGCACATCATCTCGGAGATTGCCGGGACGATCGAGAAGCTACGGTCGGACCCGGGGTTCAAGTACCGCACGGTCGCGCTGTACGACCTGGGAGCGACCGGCCTGGAGATGACCGTCGCCGACATCGACAGCGGAACCGTCTACGCGACGACGCGGTCGTCCGAACTCAGCGGTTCCTCCATCGATTGGGCTGTCCGCGAACACCTTCTGACTCTCGACATCCTCGCGGTACCTCGCAACCAAGAGGAAGAGGCCTCGCTGCTCGAGTTCAGCAAGGAGATCAAGGAAGCGCTCTCCACACACGAGGCGACGCAGACCTCCGACGGACAGTTCCGGCTCATGGACCGTCGTATGTTCGACCTACAGATCATCCGACCGGCCGAGCGATCCGCAATCGCGCTGCGCGATCTGGCGGAGATGTCGGAAATCCCACCCGAGGTCGTCGTCGCGATCGGTGGTGGCTCTCGGATTCCGCTCGTCCAGGACGTGCTGCGTCGCTATCTGCACATCCCGGTGATCGTGCCGGAAAACCCAGAGTTGCTCAGCGCCGAAGGCGCAGCGCTCTACGCGACGCGGGTCGACGAGGCCCGACCGCCGACGCCGACCGCAGCCAGGCGCAACGCAAGAACTCTGCTGACGCCGCTCCTCAGGTTCGGCCTACCGTCGATCGTCGCCATCGGTCTGCTGTCGTGGATGTTGTGGCCGGATGCAAGTGCCGACCGTTCTGTGGCCGGCACCCCTGTCACCACCATCGCAGAGACGGCGTCGACGACGAGAGTCACGGCGTCCGATCGGCCGGCAGCGACATCGACGGCACCTACCTCGGCTCCGGTGGTGGCAACGACGACCGTCCCTCCGAGCCCCGATCCCCATGCGCCGACTCCATACGTTGCGCGATACGACACCGACGCATACGTGGCGCCGTACGCACCTCCGCCTCCGGCCCCTGCTCCGGCACCGGCTCCGTTCCAACTCCCGCAAATTCAGCTGCCTCAGATTCAGCTACCAGCACTTCCGCGTTTGCCGTTGCCCTGAGCGACTCGGTGCCTCGTGGCAGCGTCGTACCTCGTGCAGACGGGCAGTCTGCGATACGCAAAGATCATGCAATGGCCACGACAGCTCACTGGATCGAGGGCGCACGCCCGCGAACCTTCCCGAATGCGATTGCACCCGTCCTCGTCGGCACCGGCGCCGCAGCCTCGCTCGACGGCGCGGTGTGGTGGAAGGCGTTGTTGGCACTCGTCGTATCGCTGGCACTGATCATCGGCGTCAATTTCGCCAACGACTACTCCGACGGTATCCGCGGAACCGACGACGAGCGGGTTGGCCCTTTGCGGCTCGTCGGATCAGGCCTCGCATCTCCGCAGGCTGTGAAAGCTGCCGCCATCGGCTGCTTCGCCGTCGGAGCCGTCGCGGGGCTGGCGCTGGCGGCGACGTCGGCATGGTGGCTCGTCGCGATCGGTGTCGTGTGCATCGCGGGCGCGTGGTTCTACACCGGAGGGGCGAAACCGTACGGGTACAGCGGACTCGGTGAGGTCGCGGTGTTCGTGTTCTTCGGGTTGGTCGCGGTGCTCGGCACCCAGTTCGTTCAAGCAGGCCGGGTCGACTGGGCGGGCCTCGTCGCAGCCGTGGCAGTCGGGTCGTTCTCCAGCGCGGTGCTCGTCGCCAACAATCTGCGCGACATCGACACCGACCCGGATTCCGGAAAGCACACTCTCGCCGTGCGGTTGGGAGACACCCGAACCCGGCTGTTGCACCTGGCGCTGATGGTCGTACCGTTCGCGGTCACCGTGGCGCTCGTGGCCCGCACTCCGTGGGCGCTCGTCGCGCTCATCGCGCTCCCCCTCGCCGCTCGGGCGAACAAACCGGTACGAACGGGCGCGACAGGGTTGGCGCTCATACCGGCCCTCCGCGATTCCGGGCTCGCAATGTTGGTGTGGGGTCTCTCGACCGGAGGTGCGCTGGCGTTCGCCTAGCGCTTGTCGGGAACGAATGCCCCCAGCAAGAAGTTCACGATCGAGATGATCAGTGCACCCCAGAATGCGGCTCCGAATCCGGTGATCAACAGTCCGTAGTCTGTTGCCGTCGAGATCCACGCCGTCAACATCAACATCAGGGCATTGATGACGAGGGTGAACAACCCGAGCGTCAGAATCAGAAGCGGCAGCGACAGCAACTGCACCACCGGCTTGATGAAGGCATTCACGATGGTGAACACCGCTGCAACTCCCGCGAGGACGATCAAATCCCAGCCGGTGCCACGGCCGGAGCTGGCGAGGTCGATTCCGCCGACCCACTGCGCTGCAAGCCAGATCGCGACTGCATTGATGACGAGCCGTACGAGAAATGTCATGCCAGACACCCTAGGTGGTGAGGGCCGCGGTAGCCATGGATGGTGGTCGGGCTCTCGCGGTCGCTCCGCTCCAGTGGCGCGGTCGCTCCGCTCCAGTGGCCGCGGTCGCTCCGCTCCAGTGGCGGGGGGGGGGGGGGGGGGGGGGGGGGGGGGGGGGGGGGGGGGGGGGGGGGGG
>NZ_JBMDIX010000075.1:0-10758 GCF_057808915.1 Rhodococcus sp. FG69
ACACGGATGAGCACTTTCAGAGATCAGATCTGGGCACTTTCACTGAGCGCCGTCATCAGGGTGCTGTAAGCGACCACAAGAAAACCACACGCAGGAGCACACCCGCCCGGTACCTCAACGACAGTTACCGCACTGTCAAGACACGTTGACGCGTCGTTGGCTTTGCTGACTGGCTGCGGTGAATAAGCATTCGTCGGACAAGTCCGTCTGCAGTGCCGCCTGGACTACTCTTCCGTCACGAGGCTCTCTAGATGACAGATACACCTCGGGCCGTCGGCCGTGAAGGCTCAACCGGCCAGCGGGCCTGGACCGCCTGCACTCCGCCATAGGGGAGCGCTTCGAGTCGCTCTTTGAAGTCGTCGTAGTTGCCGACAACCGCGCCGGGTTCCGAGGATAGGTCGAAGTCCCTGCGGATCAGACGTATGTCTTTGCGGACTCGCTCGGTCTCGTCGGTGACTTCTGTCAGCTGGTGCTCGATGTCTTCCAAGAGACCCTCTACATCGCGGCGCAGGGCTGACGTTCGGTGATCTCGCAGGAACGCGTCCTTGTGACGGGTTAGCGTCCTGCGGACGCGCTCACGACCATTCACGCGGACTGCCTGGCGTTGCGCCCTATTAATGCGAGCGAACAACTGCTCGAAATTCGCTGTGGTGAGCGCCTGCAGGTCTTGGTCTGCTTCGTGTTCTAAACAGTGGAGGACAGCCCGCGCGAACCCGACCTTGTCGAGCCGCAATTTGGTTCCTGCCTTTTTGCATGCGACTTCAGCTGCTTTGAAGACTTTTTGGCCTGCCGCAACGGGCACGGTCGTGACGGCCGCGGCAACTTCGGCGGCCTCTTCGGGTGACAGGACCTCGGCGGCATAGTGTCGTATCGCCATGACGACTAGGTCGACCGGGATGAGGTCCTCGATCTCGCGGATCGAGTCGGATGCCACCGACACATCGTTGATATCGAGGTCGCTGGACTGGATCACAAACTCATCGTCTACGTATTTCTTGTCGCGATAGCCCTTCCTCAGTTCTTGGCGGATGCCATCAGCCTCGTCGTCGCCGTCCAGTAGGACCACTACAGCCGGGGTGTCGACGTCGCGGCCCCGGGCGAGGTAGACCATGTATGGGATGTGCTCAGCCGATCCAGATGGAACTAGGGACAGGCTGTTCAAGTTCAGCGTGGCTCCAGTGCTCTCGGCGCGACGGGCAAGTGAACTGATGCCAGCGAGTAGCACCTGGTCGGCCTGACCTTCGAGCATTAGGTTGCAGTTGCTGATGAAGGTCGTTTCGGCAACGAAGGCGCCAAAGGCTGAACGGAGAGGCTCGTAGTGATTGCGGCCCGCGTTTGCGACCAGGCGGGTGCCTTCTTCGCCATCCCCTTTCTCAAGGACGCGGATCCGTTCGCTGTGGTTCTTGTCGATGAGAAACGGCGAGTGCGTCACGTACACAACCTGAATCGGCTTCACCGACTTGTTCGTTGGTTCGGCAAATGATGCGAAGATCCGCAACAGGTCCTGCTGGCCGAGCATCGATAGGTACGCGTCCGGCTCGTCCATCAGCAGGATCTCCTGCGCCCCAGTCGGGGCATGCGAGAGGTACTGAACGAAGTAGGATAGGAAATAGCTCATCCCGCCACTGCGCTCGCTGAACGCGTACTCGCTGCCGGTGCGGTCTCGGACCGTGAAGACTAGGTCGAAGTCGCGCAGGGTTAACGTCAGGGAGAACTCGGAGTCCTGGGACCACCACTTCGGGAAGTTCAGCGCTTTTGCCAGGTCCTCGTTCATCTTTTTGACGATGCCGTTGGCGTAGCCGTCGTGGTTCTTCACGGCGGTCTTCAGTTGGTCGAACGCGTCTTTGCCGATGCCTGCGACCTGAACGAGCAGTTTCTCGGCCAGTTCGAGGCGCTTCATTAGATGCTTGTCGTCGACCTCGTCGACAGTATTGAATGCGGTGTAGTCCTCGATGAGTTGCGGTGTCGCCTTATCGATCGTCTCCTTGCTGCCAAACCAATCGGGATTCGTGATCATGTTCTCGATCCAGCGCAGCATATTTTTGCGTGGCCTTGCCTTCTTCGCCTTGTCTGTCGCGGTTAGGTAGGCCAGCGGGACGCTGTCGGGCAGTGGCGTGTTCGCGTCAATCAGGAAGAAGGTCGGTAGGCCCAAAGATCTGATGTCGGCGGCTTTGACCTTTACCTCAGTCCAGTCGGTCCCGTTCTTCGCGTACACGACGGGACCGGTGTTCATGCGAAAAAAATGGAACGTTTCGACCAAGACAGACTCACCTAGGCTCGCGATCGACCGGACCGCGGCGACCTGCTCCTCGCTGAGGTCGGTGAATTCGCCACCGAACTCTGGCTTCTTCATCTCGCCTCCGACGGTGAAGAACTGTGAGTAACGGCAGAAGTCGCGGCGCTCGATGTCCTCGCCGGTCAGCAGACACTTGATGGCGCCGAGCAGCTGGCTCTTCCCGGACTCGTTCGCGCCGACCACCGTAGTGATCCCTGGCTCCATGGGGACGCGCACGAACGGGTAGAACAACCCAGACTCTGGCAGTCGGTCCCACTCGTCCGGTACGGCCTTCGGATGGCTTTTGCGGAGGTAGTCGTAGTTAAACGACTTGTAGAACCGGACGTAGAGGGTCTTGATCTTCATCGGGAGGCTCCTACGTGGCGTCTTTGGAACGGTGGACGGTGGCTTAGAGCCGGGCCAAGAAAGGTGCAATCGAACGTGTCTTCGTGCTGGCAGAAGCCTACGGTGGACGACCGGCATCTGACCGGAACACCGGCACCGGATGCCGCGACTGCGCTTGTGGCCGTGCCGACACTGGTAGCACTGCCGCCCATGACGTCACGCCTACAACCGTCCGAAGTTCGACGGCAGGCGACCGCAGCTCTCGGACGATTATGGTTGCTTCTTCAAGTATCCCGGATGAGTTTCCGCTGAACTTTCAGTTCTATCAGCTTTTCATTTAGAATGAAAAGCACAATAAGCTGAAAATTTACGATTGGCAGCCGAAGTGAACTCACTAGAACGAAACTGGCTCGAAGAAACCCTGTACAGCCTGTCCGATGTTGGGATCTCGATTAGCAGCCTCAGCTGGGCCGACGCCCCCGACCAGGGGTTTGACGCTATCGTCATGCTGGTCCGAAACGAAAACCTGCAGAGGTATCGAGTCGTCTATGCTCCGTCGTTGACCTACGCGGGACTTTCTAACCTACGACTGTACGACGAACAGACGCCTGTGCTGGCCATCGGTGAGAGGATCACTGAACGGAGCGCAACTTCACTACGCGACCTACGAATCCAGTACGTGGACGGTCTAGGCAACACCTACCTCGAATTCGGCGACGTCTACATCGACATCCGGGGTAGACGAGCTAGCGTTCGAGATAGAGAACAAGGCGTTGCTCTTCGTCCTGCTAGCGAGTCCCAACTTCGAGTTGCGCCGAGGAACCTTTTCAGTCCCCGTCGCTCGCAGGTGATCTTCGCACTCCTGTCGTGGCCACATCTTGCAATGGCAAGAGTTCAAGACGTGGCAACAGTTGCAGGCGTGTCGTTGGGCCAGGCCCATAACGTCCTCGCGCTGCTTGATGATGCGGGATTGATTTACAGAGGTTCTCCCCTACGCCATCACCAGACGCTAGATCTACTCGAGCCATGGGCGGCGGAGTACTCGCGAGGTCTGCGGAGAAAGCTCGTAATCGCCACCTTCCACTCAGACGACCCGACGGGTATCGACGTTCGGCCGCCTCAAGAGGCGTACCTCAGTGGTGAATCCGCAGGTGGCGTCGGGATTTACCGCCCAGCCACCCTGACCGTGTACTTGGACCACTACGACCGCAAAATGGCGTTCGACAACAGATGGCGAAACGACCCTGAAAGATCGCCTAATGTCACTGTTCTGCAACAGTTTTGGCGAGATCCGGAGAATGGTCAAAAGGATAACCACCGAGGAGCTGGAGGGCCTTCCAACGCGCCTTGGCCGCTCGTTTACGCTGACTTGCTCGCAGCCAACGACCCGAGGCTGGCCCAAGTAGCTGCAACATGGAGAGACCAGAATGTTCAACCCGGAAAAGTGTGATCCCCAGCTGCTTGAGATAGTCGACCGCGTCAGTGCACAGCTGCTAGCCCAAACCGATCACTTGCGTCCGGCCGATCTGATGCTTCTCGGTGCCCATAGCCGAAACCTGCTTCACGATTCCTTGGGCCACCAGTTCTTGCTGCGAGCCACGGAAGACCTGGACATTGCGTTCGCGATTGCGGGCTGGGGAACGTACGCGGAAATCGTTGATGGTCTCCCCAAGCTTGGTGACACGGGAATCAGGTATGAAGTGGATGGTGTCCCAACGGACCTTGTTCCGTTCGGCGGCATCGAGGACCCGATTGGGGTGGTACCCGACCCGCCTGCCCGAGACCTCAGTGTTTGGGCTTTCCAGGAGGTGTTCGATGGGGCTCACACACTCCCCCTGCCCTCCGTCGGACCAATCAAGATCCCCGCAGTCCCAGGGTATTGCGCGCTCAAGCTCGCCGCCTGGCTAGATAGAAGCATGCGATACGAATACAAGGATGCTGGCGACATCGCCACTGTGCTTTTCTGGTACACCAATTCCAGTAAGGTCACCGAACGCTTGTACAACGATGGACACGAGGTCCTCGACCAGTTCGAGATGGACGAATCCCTAGGCGCAGCTTTCCTACTCGGAAGAGACATTGCAGAGCATATTGGCGCCAAACGAGTTGGCGAGCTCAGTCTCAGATGGCCTGGACCGCGCGCCGACGAGCTACCGCGGTGGATGAACATCCCAGGTTCGCCGCCGGCATGGACTCCAAACCCCCGCCGACGAAGTTCACTCCTCGATGCCGTGCAACAAGGTTGGTCAACCTATATCTGACCGCAAGGCGAGGCTTGCCGATGTCGACGCGAGCCGATGGAACTCTCGTCATCCGGAACTTTGTCGGGGATTCCGTTGGTCGATGCGCAAGACTTGCCACTTTAAGAGCGGAGGGAAGCGGCTCGCCAGTGCTTTTGTAATCGGCAGCCGCTACGTCTTCGGTGCCGCGGCTGCCAGATCTGCGTCGAGGTGAGCTTCAATATCCGATGCAGTGGAAGAGTGCTGTACCCCGAGCCCGGACCACCACCTGCTCGGCGTGGCTTGGTACGGCCCGTAGGCACCGTCGGTCATTCGTGTCCCTGTGACGACTAGGCCGTGACGAGCCCTGGAGAGCATGACTAGCAGGACGCGCTGCTCCTCTGCTAGCGCGTCTCCCGCACTGTTTCGCCTGCCTGGCAGATGCCCTTCCTCCAAGCCGACTACGAACACCCAATCGAACTGCTGGCCTTTACCAGTGTGCGCGTTGAGCAGGTGGACGCCAGGACCTACCGATTGTTTGGGATCGGACGCTTTGATTGATCTTACGGCGACCTTCGCCGGAGCGGCCTCGCCCTGTTCCAGGGTGTCGAAAGCGTCATCGACCAGCTCACGCGCGTCGACGTCGGCAGGGTCCAGGGACTTGAGCACCGCCAGTCGGGCGTCACCGATGCTTGACCCGTGCGGCAGGGTTGCAACGGTGGACTGGATCAGCGCCACTATTCCGGGGTCATCGATCGCAAGGTCCCAACGACGGACAGGGAATGCTGTCTCCTCGGCGAATGCCGCGTCAATGTTCTTGCGGCGCCATCCCGCCCGGGTAATAATTCCGATGGATGCCTCGGGGGCCCGTTCCATAATCGATCTTGCGACGCGCCGCAGTACTTCCGCCTCTGCCGCGCCGTCCGGGAGCACGAGAGCTGCGGAGTATCCGCCGCCTGGCCACAGCTGCGGTTGCGCGGACACCAGACTGGAACCTGGATTGACCTGCTCGCTCACGGCGTTGACCACATCGAGCACTTTCGGCGAAGACCGATAAGATTCGCGCAACCTAATTGGCTGACCGCATGTTCTTTGAACTTCCGCCTCAACCTCGGCCGGCGCGGCCCCTGCCCACGAGTAGATGCCTTGGAGAGGATCTCCGGCAAAAGTACGTCTTGACGTGCAGCTCAATAGGGCGAGATCTAGTTGTTGCATTGAAAGGTCTTGAAACTCGTCAATCAAAACGGCGTTGAAGTGCGCCTGATAAAGCCGCGCGATTGCGGGAATGCGGAGCAGGCGCTGCGCGTGTCGAAGTAGGTCGTCGTAGTGCAGCTGGTTAGTCTCCTGCCGCGATCTTTCGACTCTCTCCGCAAGTTCGATTGCCTGCGTGGGACCTCGCTGCCGAATGGCCGACAACACCTCGGCGTCCGAGAGCGGTGCCCGTTTGATTTCGCTCAGGACTCGCTCGGCCTCATACATAGCGGACCCGCGACCCGCTGCTTCCATGGCCCGCCGCATGGTACTCGTTTTCGGAAGTACCAATTCGTTCATGTCGAGGCCGATCGTCCTGCCATGTCCGAGGACAACCTGCGTCGCGAACCCGTGCAAATTGTGAACCACGATCTGGCGGCGTGCCTTCGTATGGCCGAGAACTGACCGAAGTCGCTCTTCGAGGTTCGAACGAGCCCGCTTGGTGAAGGTCAGTGCTAACACTCGCTGATTTCGCTCAAGGTGGCCGATCTGGTGAGCGGCACGGTGCGCCAGAACCTCTGTCTTTCCGCAACCCGGCGGGGCAATGATCAGTAAATGGCTTTTGGATGACGTAGCCGCATCGAGCTGTTCTCTACTGAGCGAAAACCCACTCACTGGCTGCTCAGTTCGCGTAGAACACCCACGAGACGCGCCACGCTGCCGATTTTTTCCGCTGTGTCCGGTGTCATGGCTTCAGCGATGCAGGTCGCAGCGTCCACTTTGCCTCTGCTTCTGCAAAATTTCGCTACTGCTGTGACCTCGATTTTCTCGATTGTCTCGACGCCGGTGGACTGCAGTAGTGCTTGGTGGTGACAGAACTTTCCATCGATGAGTGCGTTCGCCGCGGCTGGGCCGCCGAGTGCGGCGGTGTACTCGTCCTCAAGATCGGCTGCCGAGACGAATACCTTTTTATCGATGACGTCGCGGGGCCTGCCGCCGAAAGCGCCCACCCAGGAGCCGCTCTCGGCTTCGTCGACTAGTCCTAGCAGCGTGGGCCCGAAACCGTCGGGTCCGAGGAGTGGAAAAACGTTCTTGAACTTTTCGGCGCCATCCAGTTCGATAACCACCGCACCAAGGCGATCGAAGTCGACGCCCAAATGCTGGGCCACCGATTCAACAATTACTCGATCGGCGGCACCTTCGACGACTACTACGAAGCGAGCCGTCAGCGCCTCCAGGAGCCGCGGCGACCACCAGTGCGCTCTCACCTTGTCAACCTTCGACAGCTTCGTCTTTCCCACCTGGTGGCACTTGCCATCCCGGTCGACTGCGATGACCTCTGCGGGCTCGAAGCGGTGCAGGATGTACGGCGAGTGGGTAACGATGATCTTCTGATTTCCGTCGCCGCTCAGTAGGTCCGCTGCTGTCCGCTGGCTGGTCGGGTGCAGATGGATCTCTGGCTCGTCTATTGCGAGGATGTTGGCCGTTCCCTCGGCGAGGTCAAAAAGCGTCATCGACATGAGCTGGCGGACGCCGTCGGACTGCTCCATCAACGGAACATGGGTGCCGCCTCGGTTGAGGAACATCGTGACATCCTGCAATACGTCACTGGATGGGTCGGTCACCGTCCGAACCGAGAAGTCATCTTTGGCGAGTGCGCGTGGCATCGAACGACTGAGATGGTCAGCTACGCGTCCGAGTAGATCGGCGACGGACTCGTTGCCAGCAATCTTCTCATTGAACTGTTCTAACAGGCCCTTCAAAGCCTCTTCGTTCGTTCCGAGGTCGGCGGCTGCGAGGAGCGTCCGGACTGGGCTGTGGGCACCGTCCATCAGCGACGCCCCACGCGTCGCCTTGAGATAACGCCAACCAAACACCTCGAGCTGTTCGCGGCTTGGCCCCTTCTCATGCCCGCTTTCCGGAAACCACCGCCGAATCGTCACCGTCTGGTCGTCTTCAGGGTCTGGCTCGACGATCATCTGGACCCAGAGGTACTCGCTGACCTGATCGTCAGCGATGCTGATCTCCGAGGGGAAGGGACGACGGTTTTTGTCTGTGAACTCCGACCACCAGGCATTGACCACCAGTGGCTGTTCAACGTCTCGCAGATCGCTTAGCTTGAGGGCCTGGTAGATCGCTGCGGTACCAGTTCCCAGCAGCAGGTTCAACATGCGCAATATCGACGACTTCCCCACATCGTTTGCGCCGACTATGACCGCATGCCTACGCACTTCGAGGTTGAGGTCCTGGATCCGACTGTAATTCGAAATTTCAATTCTGGTCAGGCGCATGGCCGCCCCCTCAGGTTCTGGAGCGAAGGCACTGCTCCCATGTGCACCGTGCGAGATTATTGAACCATCTGGTCTGGTCGAATCGTTACCGGCGTCATTGATAACCCGGCGCCGGTTGCTCGTAAGACTGGAACAATAGTCGCCGTATACGAGACCCCCCTCGCTTCGTACGAGCGCCATCGAGCAACGCAATTCCGCCCACTTGCGCTACTAAAGGCCGATGTCGTTGACGGCGTTGCCCACGAGAGGTGCATGTTCGCGGCGGTAGACCTCGACGGAGTCGAGGCTGGCGTGGCCGGTCTGCCGGGCGATCGCGGAGCCCCCGGCGCCGTTCCGAGTGCCTTGAGTGACGAACCCCGCGCGGAGCGAGTGACCACCAAGCTTTGCTAGCGCGGTGGGGTCGTATCCAGCCTGTTCGGCGCGGCGTCGGATGGTCAGATGGATCGCGGCCCCCGAGAGTGCCGTGCTGCCGAGGTTGCCGTTCTTCGCGACGGCGCGAAGCAGCGGCGCTCGGGCGGCGGTGCGAGGTATTCCCCCGCGGCACACGTGCTCGGTGAACGGTTCCGGCTTCCGCAGTAGTCGGATCACGGACGGGCGTCCGCCGACATCGAATGCTGAGATGACCTGGATCCAGCGGACGTACGCGCAGGGTGGGCAGGTCTCGTGAGAGTCGGTGTATGGCAGAGCTTTCACCGCCCCCCTGCCCTCTTGGTCGGTCTTCGACTTCCTCAGTCGGATGTGGAGGCCGTCGTGCCGGTGCACGGTGACATCGCCGCAGCCGAGCTCGGAGAGTTCGCTGCGGCGGTAGGCGCCGGCGAACCCGAGCAGCAGGATCGCCGAATCACGGCGCTCCAGAACCTCGTCCGCCCACCCCCGGCACCGTTCCCGGGCGGTCTCGACAAGCAATTTGATGTCGTCGACCAATAGTGGATCACGTGGTGTGCGGGGCCGGTCGCCCGCGGCGGCGCACTCTCGGCGGATTCCGGACAGCGTCGCTGTGACGAGTTCGTGCGCCGACGGGGACAGGTGTCCTGTTGTGCAGTGCTGGTAACTGATCGCGGCGATCCAGGTCCCGAAGGTGGCGACGGCGTACGCCCGCTCCCCCGTTTCGGTGCGGGAGTCCGCGGCATCGACGAGATACGCAGCGACGGTGACCGGATGTGCAGGCAACGCCGCGTGTCCTTCCCGCTCGCACCAGCGGGCGAAGCGTCGCCACCCGGCGGCGTAGGTACGGCGGGTCCCGTCGGAGCGGGACGATTCGACCGCTTTGGCGATCCGCTTGGCAACAGCCGGCGGGATTTCGGGCTCCACTGCTGTCGACGCAAGCCCGGCAGAGCCGGGCGATGCGCTTAACGCAGGTGTTTGGCCTGGTCGGAAGTCCATGTCGGCAGCCTAGCGCAGGCCACCGACATGTCCGCGGAGTGAAAGCTGTGCTGAGCTGGCATTTCGGGCGAGACGGTGCGGAAAATGCAATTTACGTTGTCAACATCTATAAAAATATGGGTGACTACACAGGCCGGGGTATGCGGGTAAGAAGCGCGAGGTGGGTTGAGAGGCCGCACGAAAAAGTCAGTCGCCTGACCTGGGCATACCTCACTCGATGTCAGTGGTAGGCCGCAGTAAATGTCAGTGGGTATCGCAGAAGACGCAGCTTGAGCTGCGGAGACAGTGCTTCCATGGAAGATCCGTCTGTTGTGCCGAGCGGCTCGCGGATCTGACTCGCTACCGGGCCCCGACTCGACAGCGCCTCACACAGGAAGCGAGGTCGTCGCAGCCGGCACTCGAAGCTGAACGTGGCGCGCCGCGATCTAGCTGCAGGTTCCTGGTTTTACACAGGTATGATGTGAGAAGCGCTATTCGTGCGCCCAAAAACGGGTCCGGCTTTCAACGAAGCGCTTCTCACCAGTGGCTGGGCCGCAACAACCTCTCAACGATATGCCCGGCTACGTGGACGCTTAGGCCCGCTCGCCCGATAGGCTCGGGCGGTTGAGCGGTACGACGCCTCAAACCGGCCCCGTTTGCCGAACGTGCGATGACTGATCCAGCGTGTCGTCGAGCGAGTAACTGGTGTTGCTGTCACACTGAATACCGGTAGCACGACTGTGCCCAACACCCGATTTCGCGGTTCAGCGAGTCGGGTTTTTTCATGCCTGCATCAAGCCCCAGACTCCTGCCGCGACCATGCGGCGGGACATTCGCCCACCACGGTGGGCATCACCCCGGAAGCGGAGGTGGCGTCATGGACAACTACGTCCTCATCGCTCTTCTGCCGATCGTTCTTCGCGAACTTCGCGAATGGGCACCCTTGCTGTCGGATCCCGTGTGCGCACGGGCTGTCCGGCTGGCAAAAGCCCGACGTCGGCGCAAGTAGCAAAAACGCCCTGTCAATGGCCAAGTTGAAGTCCCCGCTGGTGGCCAGGTGAAAGTCCCCACCCCG
>NZ_JBMDIX010000076.1:0-9334 GCF_057808915.1 Rhodococcus sp. FG69
GATCCACCATCTCGACCGGGTAACCGGTCTTGTCGGCAACTACTTCGAGCAGGGCACTGCGCAGTTGGTCGGCGCTGACACCCGCGGCCTCCTCGGACACAGACACGACGGTCGGGATCTGAGCAGCCGGCTCCTGGGCCGCAGCGATCGATGCGGTCGGTACCGGGACTGCAGGCGAGGCAGGCGCGATCGCAGCGGGTGCAGCTTCCTGGGTGTTCTGCTGCGCCGCAACCGGTATCGATGGGGTCGAGATCGCATGCCGGAACGGCACGGAATCGGAGATTCCGCCCGCGATCTCCAGTTCGGCGATCCGCCCCATGACTTCGGTCGCACGGGTGTGGCTGTGACTGATAGCCACACCGTGGTCTTTGACCGCTTCGATCGCTCGGATCAAGCCGTCGTCGATCCGGTCGGTGCTGAGAGCCTCCGCGAGGTGGCGTGCGAGTTCGAGCTGGCCGTCGAGGTATCGGTCATGAGTGTCGAGGTGCGCCGAAAGGGGCGACGACTCGTTGGTCGCTGGACGTGGATCGTTGAGAGGCACGGTCGTCTCCGAGGGTCGAGTTGCCTGAGGGGCGGGCGTGGGCTGGACAGGAGCCGGAGCGGGAGCAGTCGACGGCGTCGACGCAGCGGCAGGAGTGTGCGCCGGGGTGAGCGCGGACACTCGGTATCCATCGGCGAGTGCATCGGCGTAGGCCGCACGGCGGGTCGGCGGCACGTACTCGGGCGCGGACAGCGCGACCGTCATACCGCTCCCGGTGCGCGGCGGCGGCGGCGTAGAGGCGTAGCGGTTGACCTGGTTCAACGTGACACCCAACACGATCAACTGAGCGGCCGCACGCTTGAGCGAGAGATCACTGTTTCCGAGCGGACCGATATCCGTAGCTATGGCCACCACGTCGTCGCCCAGAGTGCGATGAACCAGCGAAGTCAGAACCTTCTTCGGGCCGAACTCGACGAACACGGTGCACCCGTCGGCGTGCATCGCTTCGAGCGACGCGACGAATTCGACTGGCTTCAGCAATTGCTCGACAAGCATCGCGGCGTTCTCGGCCGCGTCGGATCCGTACTGCCGATCCGGCGAATTCGCGTAGACGGGAATGGACGGTGCTCCGACACCGACAGCGTCGACTGCAGGTGCAAACGCATCGACCGCGTGCGCGACGTACGGGGTATGGAACGCGGCCGACACCGGGAGTTCACGAGTGGCGACCCCACGCTCGGCGGCGGACGCGATCACCGCGTCGATCGCAACGCGCCCACCGCCGACAACCACCTGATCGGGCGCATTGTGGTTGCAGATCCAGACGTCGTCGATGTCCTGGACGATCGAGTCCACGACATCGCGGTCGGCAGCGACTGCGAGCATCGTTCCGTTGTCACCGTCGGACGTCGGTGCCATCGCAGCACCGCGGGCACGCGCCAGCGTGAAGTAGTCGCCGGTCTCGAGTGCGCCCGACGCCCACAGCGCGGTCAGCTCGCCGAAGCTGTGGCCGGCCAGAGCATCTGCTTCGAAACCGAGTTCCCGGAAGAACTGGTACTGCCCAACCGATAGCGCGCCGATCGCCGGCTGCGCGAATTCCGTTCGACGCAAAGTGGCGTCGTGTCGCTCGCGAGTCTCATTGTCGAAGACCGGCGGTGGGAACACGATTCGGCCCAGCCGTTCGGTAGCGTCCGTGAACGCCACGTTCGCGAGGTCGAACGCCTCGGCAACCGGCGGCGTGTTGAGAAGCGCGTCGGTCCCCATGTCGACGTACTGACTACCCTGGCCGGAGAACAGCGCACCGACCTTGATCTGGGGCAGTGCAGCCGCGCGGAAGAACAGACCCTCCGGATGACTCCACTGCTCGGACTCTCGATTGCGGGTCAGTTGTGCAACGCCCAGCTCGCGCAGCTGCGCCTCGTCCTCGTCATCGACTGCGACGAAGCCGAGTCGCGCATGATCGTCGGGAATGTCGCCGCCGTCGACCGATTCACCGGCGCGGACGGCCTCGATCAGCGAGTCGACATCGGCGGCATGCCACACGTGAACACGGGGCACGCAGTGCAGCGGACGTACGTCCGCGCGGGGCGCGTCGCTCTCTTCGAGTACGACATGGAAGTTGGTGCCACCGAATCCCATCGCCGACACCGCAGCGCGGCGCACCGGTCGCTGCGGGTCACGAATCCACGGGCGCGTCGCGGTGTTCACGTACAGCGCTGCGTCCGAATCGATTCCGGAGTTCGGCGCATCGACATTGATAGTGCCAGGCAGAACCTTGTGGTACAGCCCGAGTGCGAGCTTCATGAGACTCGCGGTTCCCGCGGCACCCTTGGTATGGCCGATCTGCGACTTCACACTTCCGACAGCGGCATACGACGTCTCGTCACCGGCGTCGCGCAACAAACCACCGAGCGCTTCGATTTCCGTTCGGTCGCCGACAGCAGTACCGGTCGCGTGCGCTTCGAACAATTCGACCGAGGCAGGTGAGCACTCGGCGTCGGCGTAGGCGCGGTCGAGCGCGATCCGCTGGCCTTCCGCGCGCGGGGCGTAGATGCTCTTGGACCGCCCGTCGCTCGACGAGCCGAGGCCACGGATGACGGCGTAGATACGGTTGCCGTCGCGCTGAGCGTCCGACAGTCGGCGGAGCGCAACCATGCTGATGCCCTCGCCGAGCAGCGTGCCGTCGGCTTGTGCAGAGAAGGGGCTGATCTGCCCGGTCGGCGACAGCGCGCCGACCTTGCTGAAGCACATGTAGATGAAGATCGAGTTCTCGGTGTCCACACCACCGGTGATCATTGTGTCGGCACGGCCGTCCAGCAGTTCTGCGACAGCGGTCCGCAACGCTGCGAGCGAAGCGGCACACGCGGCGTCCACCGTGCAGTTGATACCGCCCAGTCCGAACCGGTTGGCGACGCGGCCCGCGACCACGTTGGCCAGCAGACCGGGGAACGAATTCTCTTCCCACGGCGCAAACGCTGCGGTGAACTTGTCGGCGATCGCGTTGACGTCCTCGGTCGACAGTCCACAGCTGCGCGCCGCTTCTTTCAGGATCGGCGTGGACAACCGAGCGGCGAGCGGATGCATCAGCGGAACCGGTCCGGTCGTGCCGAGGACGACACCGGTGCGAACAGGGTCGTACCAGGACGATCCCGTCGCGCCGGCGTCGATCAGGAGATCACGAGCAACGCCCAAACTGAGCGTCTGCATCGTCGACGTCACTTCGAGCTGGTTGGGCGGCAATCCGAATTCGAGGGGATCGAAATCGACATCGGGGAGAAACGCTCCGCGGCGGGAGTAGGTCTTGTCCGGGGCAGTCCTGTCGGCGTCGAAATAGTCGTCGAGGCTCCACCGAGACGCCGGAACCTCCTCGGTGCAATCGACACCGTCGACGATGTTCTGCCAGTACTCCCGGTGGCTCGTGGCTTTCGGGAACAATCCGGACATTCCGACGATCGCAATAGGGTTGCGAGCGAGTCGACGGTCTTCGAAGATGTCGGATCCGGTAGTGGATTCGGCGGTCACGATGGTCCTCTCGGGTTTCATGCGAAGTGACGTACGGCGAGCGAATATCAGGCTGCGAGGGTGGTGGCAGTCGTCTGGTAGACGAGTTCCACTGCGGAGGCGGCGAACTCACGATGGCCGGTCGAGCTCGGGTGAAGGCCGTCGGAGGTCCACATCTCGCCCTCCGCCCACTGGGGGGACGCGGCGATGTCGAGAAGAAGCGTTCCTGTGGTGCGGGTGACCTCGACGAGTGCGGCGTTCGCTTCGGTGAAGCGAACGCGCAGCAGTTCCCGGAACGGGTCCGGCACCGGCAGCCTCGCTGGGATGTCCGGGTACGTGGCGGTGAAGACTGTTGCGCCGCCGGTACGCAGCTTGTCGAAGATCGCGTGCAGGTTGTCCTCGAACCGCGGCCGTTCGTAGTCACTCACCAGATCGTTGACTCCCACGACGACACCGTAGAGCGAGGAACGGGTCGCAAGCGCACCGGGAAGCTGCACGTCGAGGACATGTGCCGTCGTGGCGCCGTGTGTGCCGAAGTTGCGAACCTTGTTGCCGCGCAGCCCTATCTGTCCTGCGAACCGCGGGACCCAGCCGCGGAAGCCGCCGCCCTCGACCGGGTCGCCCCGGCCTTCGACGAAGCTGTCGCCGACGACGCTCAGAGTCGCGGTGCTCACGCCGACGTCAGATGTCGGTCGCCGTGCGGAAGGTCAACTTCCGCGTACAGATCGGCGAGATTGGCGGGTGAGAAGAACTCCTCACCGGGGATACCACCGGCGATGAGCCCGAAGAACTTCTTCGTGTACGCCGGACTCTTGCTCGCTGCACGGAAGACCGAGTCGTAGTACGGCGTCAACTTCAGGTCGGAGATACTGGTGGTCAATTCGTACGTGCCTGCGCTCTGTTCGTCACGAGTATTCTGGTAGTCCTCGAGCGCATCGATCATCGGCCGGGAACCAGCCAGACCTTCGTGTACGCGCTCGGAGAGCAGCTCTGCGTACTTGAACGAGTCGGTAATCCCCCACCCGGTGAACGGATCCTTGTGGTAGCCCGCGTCGCCGACCAATGCCCAGCCGGGACCGAAGGAGCGTCGGTAGAAGTTGTCCGGGTAGAGCATCGGACGGAACGGCTCTTCACGAACGGCGCTGTCGCGCAATTCTTCACCGTACTTCGGGTCGACTGCGTCGACGATCTCCTGCATGCCGCCATCGGGGTCCGCACGGAAGTCGCGGAACCGGTCGCGCTTGCGCATGACGGCGACGAGACTGAGACCGTCGTTGGTGGGCCACGACGCGAACTGCTGCTCGCCGAAACCGGTGCGGTGCTGCATCCCCCAGTCGATCCCGGAGTAGTACGAGTAGTAGATGAAGCAGCCACCGGGCGACGTCTTGTAGATGTCCGCGCCGACTTTGTTGGCGACGGTCGAGTTGGCACCGTCCGCGCCGATCACGATCGTGCTGCGGAACTCCTGCTCCGGACCGTCGCCCTCGTGTCCGCGAATTCCTCGCACGACACCGTCGCTGATCACGAGTTCGTCGACGGTGAAGTTCTCGATCACCTCGACTCCTCCTTCGCGGGCGCCGTCGACCAAAATCGAGTCCAGGACGGTGCGTCTCGGGCAGTAGACGGCGTCGAGGCCGTCGATCGGGTCTGCGAACCCGTCGAGGGAGATGTCGGTGTAGGAGAAGTTCAGGTGCCGAATCGGCGGGCAGCCGGACTCGATCACCTTGTCCAACAGCCCCCAGTCCTGCAGCCGCGAGAGCCCTGCCTGGTGAATGTAGTGAGTCGAGACCGTGTCGCTCGGGAACGTCGTCCGATCGACCGCGAGTACTCGATATCCTTTCCGTGCGAGCAACATTGCTACCGAAGATCCTGACACCCTGGCGCCGACAACGATGACGTCGTACATAGTGAATCCGCTCCTGTTCGATCGGTTTTGAGTCTCGTGCTCTCGAATCTCAGTGTTTCTGTCGTAGGGACCAGATGCGTGTCCGAAGAATGGTTCGGCATCGGGCGATCGGTCTGCCCTATAGCCGACCTGGGATCAGTAGGTGTGTTATCGAAGTGTTTGCGGGGTGGCCATGTCGTAGATGTCGGCGATCTCGGCGGCGAACGTCGCTTCGATAGCAGCCCGCTTCAATTTCAGTGACGACGTCAGCAATCCGGAATCGACCGTAAAATCGACTGATAACACACGGAATTGACGAATCGACTCGGCACGCGAGACCAATGAGTTCGCGTCGTCGACGGCCGCTTGCAGCTCGGCGCGTACCAGGGCGTCGTCGAGACCGACCGCTGCCGGGTCGAGGGTGATCAACGCGGCCACGTACGAACGCCCATCTCCGATCACGACCGCATTGCTCACGAACGGATGCAACCGAATTCGGTCTTCCAGCGGGGTGGGCGCCACGTTCTTGCCACCCGAGGTGACCAGAATCTCTTTCTTACGCCCCGTGATTCGAAGATAGCCATCGTCGAGCTCGCCGATGTCCCCGGTATGCAACCAGCCGTCGGCGTCGACCGGAGACCGATCCGCTGCGGCACCCCAGTAGCCCCGTGTGACGTTGGCGCCGCGGACCAGGACTTCGCCGTCGGGAGCTATGGCCACGGTCGTCCCCGGTATCGGCCGTCCGACCGTTCCGATGCGATTGGTCTTCGGCTCGTTCACGGTGACCGCCGTTGCGGATTCGGTCATTCCGTAGCAATTGAGGATATCGACGCCGAATCCTGCATAGAACCCGGCGGTGGAGTCGTCCAACGATGCGCCCCCGGAGATCACAGAGCGCAGGCGCCCGCCCAGCATACCGAGCACTGGTCGCGAGGGAACAGAGGCCGATGCCTGTTTTCCGGACCTGAGCAGTCCCAATCCGTCCGACACCGCAGCTTCCTCCGCACCGCCTTCGAGGTGTGGACGGGCGGCCTTGCGAATCTTCTCGAGGGCGTACGGAACGAGAGCAAGGAACGTCGGCTTGATCTGCGGCAGCGCCGCAACCGTATCGGGAATACCTGGCAAGAGGTGCGTGTCCGTGCCGCCGTACAGCGTTGCGAACAGAATGGTCTGTCCGAACACGTGGGCCAGCGGAAGTCCCAGCGCGGTCACCGCCTGGTCGTCCGCGGCGCCGCCGAACATCTCACCGGCCCGCACAACTGTGTTGGCCGCGGCCGCAAACATGTTGCGGTGACTGAGCATGCAGCCCTTGGCCGGCCCGGTGGTACCGCTGGTGTACACGATCATCGCGAGATCGTCACGATGGACTGCAGCGATGCGATCATCGGGGGCGGTCCGACTGGTCGAACGCGACCACTGTGACACCGTCTCGAACGACCACACCGTTGCCGCACCGGCGTCACTCAGCCGTTCGGCGTCGAACTCGCTCTCGGCGGCGAAGTGGGTGGATCCGGAATCTGCCACGATGTGGCGGATCTGATCTGGGGAGGATGTCGGATACACGGGCACCACGACACCACCGACAGCCAGCACCGCCAGGTCGAGGACGACCCAGTCCAGGCTCGTGCGGCCGAGCACGGCGACGCGTTCGCCCGCGCCCACTCCGGCCTCCACGAGGGCCGAAGCAAGACTCCGAACGCGGTTCGCGACCTCGAGGCACGTCAGCGATTCGGATTGCCCGCGGTCTCGTAGGGACGGTCGACCCGGTGTCCGGTCTGCGGCGTCGAAAATGATGGAGGAGAGGCCCGACTTCTCGGCCAACTCGACGCCGGGCCCGGAGAACGACTGAGGATTCATGAATACCGATTCAACACGTGCAATTCTTGGGCGGCAATGACCAAAAGACTTGCGCGCCAATGGATATTCCTATCCACGATGTCAGACTGCGAGCCCCACTTCCGACGGACATTTCACGCTCTCCGGAGGCTCGATGCAATCCAGGAAGGAATCGACAGCGGGATTCACTTCACCGGCGCGCCAGACCGCGTACAGGTCGATGACCGGAACTGGGTCGAACAGCTTCACGGCAACCGAGTTCGCCCCGACCGCTCCCATTCCAACCGAGGTGGCCCGCGGAAGAGATGCGAACCCGACGAGCGGTTTGACCGACACGACGTGGGCCGTTGCACCCGGATCGTCGGCAGTCTGGGCGATCTTCAGCGCGATCTTGTTGTCCGCAGCCGCGGACAGGATCGAGTCGTACATCGCCGGGCACTGCTCGCGTTCGAACAATACGCACGACTGGTTGGCCAATTCGGCAAACGGAACGCCAGGCCGGCCCGCCCACGCATGCCCTTTGCCCACCACCGCGACAAGGGGAACCCGATGCAGGACTCGACGATGACGAAACTCGGCAGTGTGCGGATGACCGTAGACAAGAGCGACGTCGAGAACTCCGTCCGCCAACGCCGAGAGCTGCGGGCCGGTTCGCTTTTCCCACAAAGAGACCACCAAGTCGGGGTGTTCCTTGCTCATCTTCGCCAATGCGTACGGTAGTACGTGCCTGCTGGCCGGGAAGTTGTACCCGACATTGAGCGATCCCGATCGCCCAGCAGCCGTCGACTTCGCGATGCTCGCAGCCTTGTCCATCTGTTGAACGATCAACCGTGCCTGCGTTACGAATTCCTTGCCCGCCGACGTCAGCTTGACCTCGTGCGAGTTGCGCGCCACCAACATGACGTCCAGAGACTTCTCCAGCTTCTGCAGCTGCGCACTCAGAGACGGTTGTGTCATGTGAAGCCGAGCCGCAGCCCTCCCGAAATGTAACTCCTCGGCGATGGTGATAAATGCCATCAGATGCCTGAACTCCATGGCGCTCTCCCCAATTAGTTCGTAGGGATAACAGTAGCGAGAGGGAATAACTGCACGTGAACGCAGCGAAACCGCACGGTGCAGCCACGGTGTCAGCTGAAGGCCACTGCTGCGGAGAGTTCGTTTCCGCCAAGGTGAGGTGCACGCTCAGTCATTCGGCCCGTCGGTCAGCAACACTCCCCTCAGGTCAACCAGGGCGGATTCGCTGATGCCGATCGCGTTCAGGTAGGCCTCGAACGACCCGTGCACCCGGTCGACGGTCTCCAGACCGTGGCGATAGTACTGTTCACTCACCCCGAGCATGGCGTTCGACGGTTCGATCGGGTTCTCCTCGCCCATCGTCGACCACACTGCCTGCATGTGTTTGCGCAGCGGCTCGATTCCAGAGTTGCTTCGTAGAAAGTCGGCCACGATGTCCGTATCGGACACTCCCACAGCGCGCAACACTGTCGCTATCGTCCATCCCGCGCGGTCCTTACCAGCGGCGCAGTGCACCAGGATCGGCCCCTCCCCCGCTGCCAGTACTGTGACGACCTCGCGTATCGCGTCGAACGCGCCCTCGAGTGACGAATACGAGGAGTACGTGTGCATCATGTGGCCGAGCTGGTCGTCTTCGTCGCGCGCAACACCACCCTCGTGCGGAGCGGAATCGCCCTTGTGGTTCCGGTAGGGAGTATTGCGTAGGAGGACGCCGACGGGAAGGCGATCGGCCCCGCTACGCGCTATTTCGGCATCGCCGCGAAGATCGAATACCGCCTTTACTCCAAGCCTTCTCATTTCGGTGCGGCCGTGTTCGTCCAACTGTGACAGCTCGGATGATCTGAATAGCATCCCACTCCGAACGGCACGCCCATCCATTGTTCGGGCGCCACCGACGTCCCGGAAGTTCCATGCTCCGGACAATCGAAATTGGTCGATGAAGATCTGCTTCGACATGAGCGCGCATCACCCCTGCATCGCGATAGGAGCACTTCCCGAAACTGCCAAATCCGACAAATGGTGTCGGATATCTTCATTCATCTCTTCCAGCGCACCTGAAGTACGGGCCATTCCTCGTTCGATGGCGGCGATGAGTTGTGGTCGTAGTTCGGCGGCGG
>NZ_JBMDIX010000077.1:0-8216 GCF_057808915.1 Rhodococcus sp. FG69
CACCCACCGCCGAAGAAAACACCTCCGACAACACCCGACCACCCACCGACACACCACTTGCCGACGCAGCACTGGACACTGGCATCAACGACGCGCGCTCGGAATCCGAGAGCAACTGCAACTGCCCGACGCGCAGTTCGGGTTGCGTCGCATACGCTTCGAGCACCCGTACGATCCGCTCGACGATCACGTCGACGTCGTGCGCCTCGAACAATTCCGGGAGGTACTTGGCCTCGATGTGAAGGCGCTCGTCGACCATCGCAACGAGGGTGAGCGGGTACTGGGCAGTGTCACTTCCGTCGACGATGTCCGATACGCGCAAACCGGCGATATCGGTTTCGTCGGTCAACCCTGCACGGTCGACAGGGTAGGACTCGAACACCGTCAGTGTGTCGAACGCGACGACCGGCCCGATAGCGCGCTGGATCTCGGTAAGGCCCAGGTAGTGGTGGTCGAGAAGCCCCGCCTGCTCGGACTGGAGTCGAACGATGAACGCACTCAGCGTTTCCCGCGGATCGAGCGTTACTCGGACGGGCAGAGTGTTGATGAACAGGCCGATCATCGACTCGATGTCGTTGATCTCCGGAGGTCGTCCGGACACGGTCGCGCCGAACAACACATCCGTTCGGCCGGTCAAGGTTGCCAAGACGGTTCCCCACGCAGCCTGAACGAGGGTGTTCACGGTGACTCCGCGTTCGCGCGCAACTGTCCTCAGACGCGCGGTCGACGGCGCGTCCAGTGAGGTCAACGCACGTCCCGCCCGTGTCGACTCCTGATGGCGACTCTCGACTGGAGTCAATAACGTCGGTTCCGACAATCCGGACAGTGCGGATACCCACGCGTCGCGCGCACTCGCGCTGTCACGTCGGCTCATCCACGCGAGGTAGTCGCGGTATGCAGGAACACGAGGCAATAGCGAGTCGTCGGCGTCGGTCGCGTACAGCGTCAGGAGCTCACGAATGATCAGGGGCGTCGACCAGCCGTCGATGAGAATGTGGTGATTGGTCAGCACGACACGCCAGTCGGCGTCGCCCACCTCGATGAACGTGAAGCGGAGAAGCGGGGCCACTGCCATGTTGAATCGGGTGGCCCGGTCCGCTGCCATGATTCGTTCGAGCTCGTCGGCAGTGTCGGTCTCGTTGAAAGACGTCAAGTCGATGTCGTGCCAGGGAACGTCGACGTCACGCTCGACGACCTGAATGGACTCGCCCTCCAAATCGTGCACGAACGCGGTTCGGAGATTCGAGTGGCGGTCGAGCAGAGCCTGTGCGGCACGTCGAAGTCTCGCCTTGTCCACCGAACCGGTGAGAGCCATCACGAGCTGAACGACGTAGGCGTCGACGGTCTGGTCGGACAGCTCGGCATGAAACAACATGCCGGATTGCAGCGGAGACATCGACCAGATGTCGACGAGCGCGGGGTATCGGCGTTCGACGTCGTCGATCGACTTCTGATCGAGCGCAACGAGATCGAGATCGGACGGGGTGAATCCACCTGCGCTCGGGTCGTGTATGTGGCGAGTCAGTGCGGTCAGCGCGGAAACCCACAGCTCCGCCAACTCTTCGATGTCCTCGCGTCGCAGTACACCCGTCGGGTACGCAAACGTCGCCTTCAGCGCGTCGCCATCGCGTCCGGTGGTGGTGACTGCGTTGATGTCGAGCGCCGCCGACACCGGCAGATCCTGGTTCTGGACATCGCCGATCTCGTCGTCCTCGACCGGCAGCCAGCCGACACCCCGGAGATTCTCGGGGATCCCGGCGCTGTAGCGACCGAGGTAGTTGAAGCTGATCTGCGGAGCGCTGTACTGCGCCAGTACATCACTGGAGTCTGCGTCGAGATACCGAAGCATGCCGTACCCGATACCGTGGTCCGGAACGCCGAGCAGTCGCTCCTTCACTGCCTTCACCAGTGCCCCCGCAGCAGGTCCGCCGGCGAGAGCGTCGTCGAGGTCGATTCCGCGTAGGTCGATGCGAACGGGATAGATCGTCGTGAACCAGCCGATCGTCCGAGAGAGATCGGCACCGGGAACCACGTGATCCTCACGGCCGTGAGCCTCGAGGCTGACCAGCGAATCCTCGGTGTCCACTCCGTTGGCGCGACGCCAGGCACCGATCGCCAGCGCCAAGCCCGCCATCAGTCCGTCGTTGACACTGCCGTGGAACTTCTCCGGAACAGTGGTCAGCAACGCCTCGGTGACGTCCGCGGGCAGTTCGACCTCGACGCGATCGACCGTCGAATAGACGTCGACCGTCGGGTCGAGAGGGCGGGATCCGACCAGTGGATCCGATCCGCTCAGTGTGTCTTCCCACATCGAGAGTTCGCGACGGCGGGATTCTGCCGTCTCGACCAACCCGTGGGCCCACCGACGCATGGACGTTCCGACTGGCAACAGCGCAGCCTCGTCCCCCGCATTGATCTGGGACCACGCAGTCGCGAGATCGGGAACGAGCACACGCCAGGACACGCCGTCGACGACGAGGTGATGCGCGACGATCAGCAGGCGTCCCGAGTCGGTCTCCGAGGCGAACCATACGAATTGAATCATGGCGCCCGACGCTGGATCGAGTCGTGCTGCGGCCCTGTCGAGTTCGGCCGCTGCCAAAGACGAGAACTTGTCCCCGGTCGTCGAATCGACGGTGACTCGATGCAGTACTGCTGCGGCGGCGACGGAGCCGACCGGCTGGACATCCATCGTCCATGCGGCGTCGTGGTGACGAAGACGCGCGCGCAGCATGTCGTGGTGATCGAGCACAGCCTGCACTGTGCCTTCGAGAGCAGATCGGTCGATGCCGCTGGGCATCGACAGCAATGCCGTCTGCGTGTGGCGATCGAATACTTGCGTTCGATCGACCATCCATCTGGTGATGGGAGTAAGAGGGACTTCACCGACACCGCCGCCGGGCAACTCGTCGAGAACGGCGACCGACGCACTGTCCGCTGCGAGCGCCACTTCGGCCAGAGCTGCGACCGTCTTGCGTTCGAACACGTCCCTCGGGGTCAGGACGAGCCCGGCAGCCTTGGCCCGGGACACCAGCTGGATGGACATGATGCTGTCGCCGCCGAGCGCGAAGAAGGAGTCGTCCACTCCGACGTTGTCGAGCTGAAGCACCTCCGAGAACAAGCCCGCCAGGAGCTTCTCGACCTGCGTATTTGCACTCCGGGTCGATTCCGAATGGTGATCGAACGTCGGATCCGGGAGCGCTCTGCGGTCGAGCTTGCCCGCAGGAGTGAGAGGTATCGACTCCAGCACGACGAACGACGTCGGAATCATATGGGAGGGCAAAGAGTCGGCGACATGGTTGCGCAACACCTGAGTGTCCACGCTGCTGCCCGAGGCGGGAACGAACCATGCGACGAGGATCGTGTTGCCTGCAGGGCCTTTCACGCCTGCGGTCGTCACGAACTCGACCGCAGGGTGCGCCGCGAGAACGGCGTCTATCTCGCCCAACTCGATACGGAAACCACGTACCTTGACCTGCGAATCGCTGCGTCCCACGAATTCCAGTGCGCCACTGCGATTCCACCGCACCACATCGCCGGTGCGGTACATGCGGCTGCCTGGGTCCCCGAACGGGTTCGCAACGAAGCGTTCGGCTGTCAGCGGGTGACGACCGTGGTAGCCGCGGGCTAGGGCAGGTCCCGCCAGATACAGTTCACCTGGCACACCCACCGGGACGGGCTTCATGCGAATGTCGAGCACTACCTCGGCGAAACCGATTGTCGGTGAGCCGATGTCGACCGGCGCCCCCGGTTGGAGCTGGTCGCTGATCGAGGAGAAGATCGTCGCTTCCGTGGGCCCGTACGCGTTGAACATCTTTCGGCCTGGGGCCCACCGTGCGACCAGATCGGGAGGACACGCGTCTCCTCCGGTCGCGATGACGCGTAGTGCCGTCAGACCGGTTGGATCCACCGACGCCAATGCCGCCGGCGTCACGAATGCGTGCGAAACGTCCTGATCTTTCATCAACTGGGCCAGATCCGGGCCGCCGTACATGTCGGGTGGTGCGATCACCATCGTCGCGCCCGCGCCGAAGGCCAGCATGAACTCGAGAATGGACGCGTCGAAACTGGGGGAAGCGAAAGCAAGAGTGCGGCAACCGGGTGACACCTCGAACCGAATTCGTTCTTCGGCAGCCAGATTCGCCAGACCACGATGGGTGACGACGACGCCCTTGGGCACCCCCGTGGAACCCGATGTATAGATCAGGTACGCGGCGTCGTCCAAGTGAAGCGGTTCGACTCGATCTGCATCCGTGACGGGTTCGTCCGAGAATTCTGCTGTGACGGATCGGAACCGGGGGTCGTCCACGACGATCCACACCGTGGAATCGGACAGCATCGCGAGCGATGCGGTGTCCGCCATTGTCGTCAGACCGAGTGCCACGCCGGAATCGCTGATCATGTGCGTGATGCGATCCGCAGGGTACGTCGGGTCGACAGGGAGGAATGCTGCTCCCGCCTTTGCCGTTGCCCACACGGCAACGATCGCCTCGTAGCTACGAGGCAGCGCGAGCGCAACGACGTCGCCGGGACCAACCCCATGATCGGTGATCATGCGTGCCAACTGCGACGAGCGTGAATCCAGTTCCCCGTAGCTCATGACGCCACCGTCGAACACGAGTGCCTGCGACGAGACCCCGGCTGCAGTGACGGCGTCGGCGAGAATGTCCGGCAGTAGTCGGGGCGCAACGGATTCGGGCCCACGAACCGGGGTCAGCGCGCCGTGCTCGTCCGGAGACAGCAGATCGACGTCACCGACTGCGACGCTGGGATCGATGGTCACGGCGCTCAGAATTGCAGTGAACCGCGTGGCGAACGTCCGCACCGTGGATTCATCGAACAGATCCATCGCGTACCGGAACGACGCCTCGATGCCGGCATGGTTGCCTGCGGAATCGAACGACTCGGAGACGGTCAGCTGAAGGTCGAAGTTCGCGACATCGTTCGCGAGCTCCATTGCTTCCACGTTCAGGCCCGGAAGTTCGATAGTGGGGCGGTCGGTGTGTTGGAACTCGAGCATGACCTGGAACAACGGTGTATGTGCGGTGGACCGGGCCGGATCGAGAGCATCGACGACACGTTCGAACGGTATGTCGGAGTGTGTGAATGCAGCCAGGTCTGTGGAACGAACATCGGCGAGAAGGTTCTCGAAGGATCCTGCTGGGTCCACCTCGGTGCGGAGCACCAGGGTGTTGACGAACATTCCGACCAACTCGTCGAGTGCCGCGTCCCCACGGCCGGAGATCGGCGTGCCTATCGAGATGTCGGTGGACGCCGACAAGGCCGACAGCAGCACCGTCAGCGACGCATGGACGATCATGAAGACACTGGAATCGTGGCTCGAAGCCAGCTCTGCCATCCGCTCGTGTACGACGGAGTCGACGGAGAATTCCACCTGGGAGCCGCGGAACGAGGATTCCGTCGGGCGTGGTCGGTCGGTCGGGAGTTCGAGCACTTCCGGCGCCCCTGACAGCGTATCGACCCAGAATGCCAATTGAGCAGACATGAGCGACGAGGGGTCGGACTCCGATCCGAGGAACTCGCGTTGCCAGAGTGAGTAATCCGCGTACTGCACCGGAAGAGGCGAGGTGGTGGGGGCTTCCCCCTGCATCCGCGCGCTATATGCCACGATCAAGTCGCGCGCCAGCGGCGCCGTGGAGAACCCGTCGGACGAGATGTGGTGGACGACGAAGGCGAGCACATGTTCGTTCTCGTCGATCTCGATGAGTCGCGCTCTGACCGGAACGCTGCTCGACACGTCGAAGCCGGTAGTGACGACCTCGGCTACCAGTTCGTGCACCCGCGACTCGGACTCGGCGCGCACCGCGGTGAGATCGGGCAACGCCTGGTGCGACTCGAGAATCGACTGAACCGGACCGTCGTCGGTGAGCGGAAACACGGTTCGCAGGGATTCGTGTCGGTCGACGACGTCCCCGACCGCGCTTCGCAGCGCATCCAGGTCCAGGCGCCCGGTCATGCGCATGGCGAACGCCACGTTGTAGGCAGCGGACGTCGTGTCGAATTGGTTGATGAACCACATGCGCTGCTGCGCGAGCGATACCGGTACTGCCGCCGGTCGATCGATCGGAACGAGAGCCGGTTTCGAATCGGTCCGGTGGCCCTGTGATTCCACTGTCGATGCCAGTGCACGGACGGTCGGAGCATCGAACAGGTCCCGGACGGTCAGTGACGATCCGACTGCGGTGTTGATCCTGGCCACCAGCCGCATTGCGACCAGGGAGTTGCCACCGACCGAGAAGAAGTTCTGCGTGACACCGATCTGATCGCCGCCGAGAAGGTCAGCGAACTCTGCCGCGATGATCTCCTCGACCGGATTCGACGGTGCCACGATTTCGTCGTCGGACAATGCGAACATCGGTGACGGCAGCAGCTTTCGGTCGAGCTTGCCGCTGGCGTTCAACGGGAACTCGGACAGTTCCATCACGAGCGACGGCACCATGTACGCCGGAAGGGATTCCGCAACCGCATCGGTGAGAACTGTTGCTTCGAAGACGGAATCGCGGGTAGGCACGACATAGGCCACGAGAATCTCGCCGGTGGAGACGGTGCTGTGGACGAGTGCGACGGCTTGTGCGACGGAGGGATGTCGCAACAGAGCGGCCTCGATCTCCGGCAATTCGATTCGCAGTCCGCGCAGCTTGACCTGGAAATCGGTTCTGCCGATGTACTCGATGGTGCCGTCTGCGCGCCATCGAACCAGGTCACCGGTGCGATACATCCGTGTGCCTGGCTCACCGTACGGGTCGGCGACGAATCGATCCGCGGTCAGATCTCCGCGCCCCACGTATCCGCGTGCGAGTTGTATACCCGCCAGGTACAACTCGCCGGGTGCACCGATAGGCGCAGGCTTCAGCGAAGCATCGAGCACGAACACACGTGTGTTCCATACCGGTGCGCCGATAGGAATCGACGTCAGTTCCGTGGTGGCACAGTGGTAATAGGTGACATCGACGGCCGCCTCTGTCGGTCCGTACAGATTGTGCAGAGACGCATCCGAGAAGCCGACGAACGCGTGGACCGTCGCGGGTGGTAGTGCTTCGCCGCTGCAGAACACCAGGCGAAGTGAGTTGCAGTCCTCTGGATGCGCGCCGTCGACGAACACGGCGAGCATCGACGGAACGAAGTGCACCGTGGTGATGCGCTCGCGCAGGATCACTCGGGACAGATATTCTGGGTCACGGTGCCCGTCGGGCGTCGCGATCACCAGTTTCGCGCCGACCTGGAGTGCCCAGAAGAACTCCCACACGGACACGTCGAAAGTAGCCGGAGTCTTCTGCAAGACAGTGTCCGACGGTTCGAGCTTGTACTCGTTCTGCATCCACAGCAGTCGGTTGACGATTGCTTCGTGGGTGACCGCTACGCCCTTCGGGCGACCTGTCGAACCCGAGGTGTAGATGACGTAGGCAGTGTTGCGGCCGGAGACGGTACCGAGCCGGTCACCCGCGCCCAGAGGTGTAGTCGACCTGTCCGACACGTCGATGAGGTCGATAGCGAGCACCGGCGTCGCCACGGAGACGTCGATCCAATCTCGGCTGGTCGTCAGAATGCACACCGGGCGTGCGCTGTCGAGTACATACGCGGACCGATCGACCGGGTGATCGGGATCGATCGGCACGTACGCGCCACCGGCTTTGACGATCGCATACATTCCGACAAGGAGGTCGACGGAGCGTCGGATAGCAAGCCCCACATGGGATTCCGGTCCAACTCCCAACGACACCAAGTGTCGCGCGAGTTGGTTGGCGCGTTCGTCCAGTTCTCGGTAGGTCACATGTTCGTCGTCGAAGACCAGCGCGATCGAGTACGGGCTCCGCGCGACCTGCAGGTCGAACAGGCTGTTGAGTGTCGGATCGGTTCCGACGACGGCGGGAAGCGCGTGGTCGGTCGAATTCCACTTCTGGAGTACGGTTTCCCGTTCTCTGATCGACAGTATGTCGACATCACGCAGCGGTGCGGTAGGCGCTTCGGAGATGGATCGCAACAGCCGAAGAAATCGGTCGACGAAATTGTCGATCGTGGCAGCCTCGAACAGAGCGGTCGAGTACGTGAATGCTGCGCTCGAGGAGCCGCTGGCCGACACCTGCTCGTCGACGCGCAGCTGCAGGTCGAACTTGGTAGTTCCGGTATCGAGTTCGTCGAATTCGACGAGAAGGTTCGGTAGTTCGAGGTGTGCTGTTTCGTTGTTCTGGAATTCG
>NZ_JBMDIX010000078.1:0-8168 GCF_057808915.1 Rhodococcus sp. FG69
CCCCCCCCCCCCCCCCCCCCCCCCCCGCCCCTGTGTTTCGGACGTTCGATATTCCAGCGCGCGCCTACGGTGCAGCGAAAAGCGGGAACAGCTTCGGTCCACCGTCGGGGAGCACGATCTCCGAACCGACTCGGGTCAGTCCCAGACGCTCCCAGAGCCGGAGGCTGCGCTCGCTCGACGCTTCTGCATAGACACCGACACCGTCGGCGAGCCGCAGCTCACGCAGCGCGCCGGTCACGGCGGCCCGCGCGCCGGTCCCCCGCGAGCTTTCGCGTACGGCGGCGAACATCACGTGGCAGTGCGGCGGAAGATCGGTCGGGTGATGCTCGTCGAGCAGTTCCATCAGCGTGCGGACGCGGCGACCGCTAGGCCCGGTTGCGGACTCGAGGCGGTCCAGCAGAAGTGCACTCTCGTCGTCGGTCGGCACCGAGTCGCTGGGCGTCGACCAGACGATCACAGCGTCGTAGTCGCTCGAGGTAGCAACCATTCCGCCGCGATCGAGAATGTCTTCGGTGACGATGGCGAAAAACGAGTCCAGGTGGCGGCTACGTTCAGGCGTATCTGTGGGTATCGCCCATTCGATGATCGGGTCCTGTGCGAAGGACGCCGTGAGCGTCGCGACGACGGCGTCGAGGTCGGGTTCACCGGTGACGGTCGGTTCGGGTCTCACATCGGCGGTGGTCATACGAATTCCTCCAAGGGGGCGGCGGTGGAGCTGTGCAGTGAAGTGGCCTGTCGATGGGCGCCGACCAGCGCGTCTATGCACCGTTCGATGTCCGCGCTGTCGGTCTGCCAGTTGCAGACCGACAGCCGCAGCGTGGGGTGACCGAACCACGTGGTGGGGCTGGCCCAGCCTGTCCCGCACCGCTGCACGGTGTCGACGATGCGGCCGAGGTGGCCCGCGGCGTCACCGTCCGGAGCGTCGAATCGAACCAGCACCTGATTGAGCACGACGTCGTTGACGACTGTGATGCCCGGCTCGTCGTCGAGGCTCGACGCGAGTTCCCGTGCGAGGCGACAGCATCGGTCGATCAGGTCGGCGACACCGTCCCTGCCCAGATGTCGCAGGGTCGCCCACAGAACAAGGCTGCGCGCGCGTCGGGACATGTCCGGTGAATAGTCGACGGGATCTCGGTCCCCGCCGGTGGCGACGGTCAGATACTCTGCGCTGGTCCGTAGCGCCGCGCGGTGCGCGCCTGGGTGCGCGCACAGAGCGATACCGCAGTCATAGGGAACGTTCAGCCACTTGTGCGCGTCGGTCGCCCACGAATCCGCGGCGGCGAGTCCAGAAACATGACGGCGCACGGTGGGTCCTGCGGCGGCCCACATACCGAATGCTGCATCGACGTGCACCCATCCCCCACGCTCATGCGTGAGCCGGCAGATCTCGGTCAGTGGGTCGACGGAACCGGAGTCGACATTGCCGACCTGAGCGCACACGATCAGCGGACCCGTCGTCGAGTCCAGACGATCGATGAACGCGGTCAATGACATCCGGCCCTGTTCGTCGACATCGACGGGGTACACCTGTCCTGCCATGCCGAGCAGGCGAATCGCTCGCGACACCGTGACGTGGCAGCCTTTGCTGACCAGAATGCGCGGTGCCGGCGCACCGATCAGACCGTCGTCGTCGACGTTCCAGCCCGCGTCGGCGAGCACGGAGTGACGGGCCGCGGCGAGCCCCGTCAGGTTCGCCGTCGCACAGCCGGTAGTGACACCGACCGACACGCCCGACGGCAGCCCGAACAGGTCGATCAACCACCGCGCAACCGTCTCTTCGACCACCGACGCAACGGGACTTGTCGCGTACAGCGCGCCACATTGATCCCATATCGACGTCAGCCACTCGGTGGCCACCGCAACGGGATACGCACCGCCCATGACGAACCCGAGGAAGGTAGGCGCTCCCGAGTGCAGCAGTCCCGGTTCGCCGCGCGAGACGAGTTCGGACACCACGTCGTGCGGTTCCTCACCGCGCCTCGGCAAGGGCCGAACGAAGTCCGCTCGCAATCGGTCCCGGTCTGCCTCGACCCGAGTACTGTCGGCACGGCCCTCCCGGACGTACCGTTCGCTGTAGCGCGCGACGGTCGTCAGCAGACTCGCCGTCCGGTCCGGCGCAGTCATCGCTGCGGCTCCGGCACGTAGTGTGCCGCAGCGGCAGGCAAGCGAACCCCCGCGCTCCGCAGCGACGCCACGCGAGTGGCGTGCGCACCTCCGAACATCATGTGGTGCGCGATGTCCGCGACCCGACGATTCGTCGGCGCAGCGAGATGCGTACCGGCGACCCAACTGTTGAACGCGCCCATCGCAGGCCCGCACCAAATCTGATAGTCGGCCGTGCGATCGGATTCTCCGCGGATGCTCCACCCCGACGACAACCCTAGGTACCACCGAAAGATCAGCGCCATCTTGCGCTTCGGGTCGCGCTCGGCGCCGGCGAGTTGACCAGGGTCGCGTTCGGTGAAGTAGTCCACGCAACCCGCCCACACGTCGTCGAGCGGTCGCGCGAAGATCGACTTCTCGAGATCGGCTCGGCGGACGGCTGGGATCGACTCGATGCCGTCGTATTCGCGGTAGGTCTCGTACAGCCGGTGTGCGCGCGCAGCGAACATCGTTCCGCGGCGCAGGACCTGCACCTGTACACCGAGCTCGAACATGTCCGACGACGGTGCCATCGTGCAGTCCGCGACCCCGGACGTGGCCAGGAGCGCCTTCGTCGTGTCCGACTGATCGGCTTCCACCGACGACTGGTTGATCGAGCCGGTCACGACGTACGCGGCGCCCATCGCGAACGCTGCGGCCACCGCCTGGGGAGTGCCGATGCCACCCGCTGCGCCGATCCGGACCTCCGGTCGACCGGGTCGTTCGCGAGCGAGTCGGTCTCGCAGCATGATCAGGTCCGGAAGCAGAACTGTCAGTGGACGCCGGTCGGTGTGACCGCCCGAATCGGCCTCGGCGGTAATGTCATCGGCCATCGGAATGTGTTCCGCCCACTGTGCCTGTTCGGCGGTGATCTCGCCGGAGTCGAGCAACGTCCGAAGCAGCTTCGCGGGCGCCGGCCGGAGGAAAAGCTCGGCTACTTCTGCTCTTGACACTTTCGCGATCACCCGATGCCGCGGCTCGACGCGGCCATCACGGCCGAGCGCCAATCCGCTGACTCGGTAGCGCACGAGTTGCGGCGTCAGATCCATGAAAGCCGACGCTTCGATACACGTCACCGCATTCCTGAGGCACGCGTCGACGATGGCCTTCTCGAGCGCGGGCTCGGTGGGACTATGGATGAGATTGCATGCGAACGGGGCGTTGCCGAGTGCCTGCCGAATAGTGTTCAGCGCCGCATCGATGCGGGCGGGAATCACCCCTGCGGCGCCGTAGGACGCGAGGTAGCCTGCCCGCGCGAGCGCGATCACCATGTCCGGTGACGCGATACCGTTGGCCATCGCGCCGGCGGCGTACGAGTATCGCACACCATGAAACCTGCGGAACGTGCTGTCTCCCAGAGATTGTGGCGAGAGGGGCCCGACGGCGCTGAGCACCCGGGCGTTCGCCGTCATCGCCGGATCCGACGTTGCGCCGACTCCGTCTGCATCGGCGACGATCCAGCACGGCGAGTCGAGGTCGAGCAGAACCGAACGCACGTCGCTGACGGCCCGTGCCAACACGGCGGTCATCCGAGGGCTCCGCGGCGAATCGAGATGTCCGAAAGCTCGACAGCAAGGTCGATGAGCTCGTAGATGCGCAGACCTGGCTTCCACAACGACGCGTCGACGGTCACGATCACCGAGCCGTTCCTGCGCTCGACAGCCTTGATGTGCACCTCGAGTTCGCATTGCCGATCTGTGGGCAGGAACTGGCCGCGGTATTTCCACGTGAAGTCGATGTCGGCGGGGATCAGGAACTGCGGATCTGCCATGCCCGAATCGAACCCGGAGTCGAGCATCCATTCCTGAACGGCCTGGATCGCCGTCTCCACACCGAGCGATCCGGGGATCACCGGGTCGAGGTAGAAGTGTCGTGCGAAGAACCAGTCATTCGGATCGATTCGGCGCACTGCGTGCAGGTAGCCCTCGCCGTGATCACCGCCACCGTCGACGACGTCGACCTGATCGAGCAGCGCCAACGTACCCTGCGAACACAGGCGCGCACCCGAAGTGTTCCGACGCGCAGCGATGTCGATCGTGCGAACACTGCTCGGCACGTTCGTTTCTCGCCATGTCGGCTTGTTCCGCCCAGCGTCGAGGCCGGTCTGGTTGCCCAGTGCCTCGTCGCTGAAATAGCCGAACATCGTCTCACCACGGTAGAACGCCTCGCCGTCGACCGACAGGGTGTAGTCGAATGTCTGAAGCGACGAACCTGGCAACATGGTCGTCGACAGCAACCGCGACGACTGCGCAATGGTCTTGTCACGCAGGTCCACTTGACGAAGCACGGTGGCCGTGCCCCCGAGGTTGCGCAGACTGAGGGTTTGGTTCGGGGCGGTGAGCGTGGGGCCGACGTACAAACCCATCAACAGCGCCGCCTGCAGGGACGTCTCCATGTACACGAAGTGCGGCACCGAGTAGTTCGCGCTGTCGGCGTAGTACCACGAGTCGGCGGGCGAGTCGTACTCGCTGTCGTACGACGCCGACCGGTCGAGAACCCCCCGCGTGCCGTCGAAGCGACTGACGCGATCGACCAGCAGCAAACCACCGGTCGGCAGCCGTGTCGCCCGGTGTCCGGTGTAGTGCGCGAATTCGGGTCCGAGTGCGGTCCCCTGGTCCCCGCGTGCGAGATGCGCCATGTGGAACTCGTTGAGCAAGACCCTCTCTCCACCGTGGCCGATCCTGCCGGTCCAGTGATCGAGCGAGCCCCCGGTGCCGGGTCCGATCGCGGAACCCGGCTTGTCGGTGACGGTCATCGTGACACTGACGCTCCGACCGTCGCCCGCGATCACTTCGGCGATGACGTGTGGCCGAGGAACGAGGTCTATCTGAGTGACGACGACGTCGAGTTCGGTCGAACCGGTCTCGAGCGGTGTCGGTGGGGTGGCGGTCAACAATGCGTCGGCCAGGCATAGATGCAGCCCGGCGAACACCGCAAAGGTCTCGACTGCCTGCACGGCCGCTGTCGTGGCGTCACCGTCGAATCGGGCGCGCAGGCGACCGCGACCGAGCGCACCGCCACGCAGATCGATGTCGGTGATCGCGGTCAGCGCCAGCGGCGCCGTCGCAGCGATGCGGACATCGGCGTTGGCTTCGGCTTGGTCGTAGTCCGTTCCGAACACGGCATCGATGTCGCCGCGCGCGAGCGACTCCAGCGCAGCTCGGTCGAGTGTGCAGCGATCGGTACGGGCAAGTGGTTTGAATGCTCCCTCAGGCGCCACTGCGACGGGTGCGACCGTGAGCGCTCGCAGCGGTGCGGGCGCGGTACGAGCGGACCGAAGGATCGCGTGCTGGACGCGCGAGTAGGCATCGAGGTGTGCGCGGTGCGCCCCTGTGACCGCAGCCCTGATCTCGCGTAGCGGGTTCGGCCGTCCGGCAGCCGGTAGAAACGCCTTGGGGACGAACGCCGCCGGTGCGGATGACGCGGGAGTGGATGAAGTGGGGATAGATGTGGCGCCGACCGGGTCGAACGCCTCGCCGTCGAAGGCGAGCACGCCCTCGCCGAGGTCTCGTGTAGAGCCGTCGTTCATGATTGGGACCACTGCCTTACTGATTCGCGGAACATGTCGGACAGATCAGGTGTCGTGACCACTGTCACGTCGGAAAACTTCTGAAGAACCACGCCGTCAGCCCCGATTGCGGTGGCGTCGATGGTTACGTCGGTAGAGCCCGCGCGCGGGTTGTCGACCACGACCGCCCAGGGCTCGCCCAGCGGAAGCGCTGCGTAGTAGTCGATTCGGCCGATGCCGAGGGGTAGGCACGCCGAGTTCAGCAGCCGATGTCCGAGTACCGGAGGCCCCTGCAGAATGACGTCCGCGAGTACGGGATTGTGCAGGACTCCGGCATACGCTCCGAGTTCGAGCGGCTCACCCCCGAGTTCGCATTCGAGCACGAGTTCGGTGTCCGAGTCCGCCAGAACTCGGCGCATTCCGTGCAGCAACGGCGCGTGGAATTGCCGGGCGTCGCGATACAACTCGTCGGCGGGCACTCCGGTACCGAAGCGAGGTGCATGGAGACGAGGAGCCTGCGCTGGATGCGCATCGAGATCCATCGTCGCAACGTAGTGAGAGACCGTCTTGGCTTTGTCGCCGCCGGTGACGAACACCCGAACGGTACGGTCGTCGTCGGGTGCGACCCGGATATCGATGGATTCGATCGGGTGGTCGAAGACGATTCCTTTGTGCACGTGGAAATCTCGGACTCCTGTGACGGTCCGGCCCGGGTATGCACGCTCGACGACGTTGATCATTGCGCCGAGACCGAAGGTCGCGGGAAGCACGGGATGCGCGCCGATTCGGTGCGCCTGAACCAGCGGATTCGTTTCCAGCTGCACGAGCCGCCGGGTGGCGACGAACGGTTCTCCCAGCGTCGGTGATCCTTCGGTCAGCGACGCGGCTTCTCCCACCAACACCACGACGTCGTCGCGGCGGTCGGGTGTGAACTGCTCGGCGAAGGCGCGTGCGCCGACACCGGGATCGAGCAAGGTAACACCGCGTCCGATGAAGTGCTCGCGCAACTCGGCCGTGACCATCCCGCCGTCCCAGGCGCCCCAATCGATCGCCGTCACGTGAAGATCGGGCCGGGAGGACACATGAGCTGCAGCGAACCGAGTGAGCGCCTCGTTCGCAGCCGCGTAGTCCGATTGCCCGGAATTTCCGTACAGCCCAGCGACCGACGTGAACAGTACGATCCTACGGAGCGGTGATGGATCGTCGTTCGTCTCGAGCGCGGCCAACACGGCACCGAGTCCGGCGATCTTGGGATCGAGAACTCGGGAGATGTCGGCGACCGTCTTGGCGCCGATCGCCGAATCGGCGAGCACACCCGCACCGTGCACCACGACGGTGATCTTGGATGCCAGCGGGCGCAGAGCCGCTCGCACCGCATCGACGTCGGTGACGTCGACCGCGATGTACTGTGCGCGATCGCCGAGTTCGTCGAGGTTCTCGGCGATCTCGCGGCCGGCCCGGACCGCTGCGCAGGCCCGTCCGACGTCGCGGGGTGTGGCCCCCGATCCGGCCATCGCCGTGAGTGCTGCCGACTGCAGACCCGCGTCGTTCACACCGTGTGCCCAGTCGGGTTCGGGTTCCGGGTCGGTGCGCCCGAGGAGAACGAACCGTGCGGCCGTGTGTCGGCCGAGTTCGCGTGCGCACAGCGCCGTCACACCCCGCGCGCCTCCGGTCACGAGAACCACATCGGACTCGGTCAATTCGGTAACGCTCATGGTCGCGGCTGGATCGACAACCGTATGCGTCGACGACGCGCCGTGCAGGCTGGGCACGATCGTCCACCGGTCACCGTTGTCGTCGATCCCGACTTCCAGCGTGTCTGCCGCTGCGTCCGATACTTCGATCAGCAGTGTTTCCACGAGAGTGTCGGCACTGACGGCCGGATGAACGTCGATGCTGCGGCAGAACAGACCAAGACGTTCGGCAGCAACCGTTTTCACGACACCACCGACGCCACCGATCAACGCGCACACCGGATCGACTGTTCCGGCGAAACCGAGCGCACCGTCGAGACGAGTCAAGGTCACCAATGCCGACCGGAGCCCGCCGGAACGTTCGAGGGACGAGTAGGCGTACTTGGCGGCGAGCAGAGTCGCCGAGAGCCGATGGCTTGCGACAGACCACTCACTCGACGTGCCTGCCACGACGAGAGCGAGCGTCACGTCGGCGTCGAACACTCCCGCAACGGTTCTCTCGATGTCGTTTGCGGTGCCGATCAAGGGCACATGCTCGACGGACCAGCCGCGTGCGCGGAGCCCACTGGTGAGGCCGGCCGCATCGGCGCCATCGTCTGTGAGGTCCAGAACCACTGCGGTAGCGCCGGTTACGAACAATCCTTCGATGCGGTCCACTGGCGGAAGCGCAGCAAGTTCGACGGTGTGCCGCGGCGAGGTCGCCGCGGCTTCAGCTTTTGGGTGGACATCACTCCCCGCGGCAAGGAGCTCGACGATCTGATCGAGGGTGCGCAACGTTCCGAGCTGCTCGGGCCCGAGACTGGGCAGCGACGGGAACCGCTCCT
>NZ_JBMDIX010000079.1:0-7806 GCF_057808915.1 Rhodococcus sp. FG69
GCTCTTTCGAGTTGAAACGCGCTGAGCAGGGATTTAGACGAAGACGGTGCGGGAACGGAAATTCTCGTCGGTCACCGCACACAGACCGTGGGTGACTACAGGAGGCGATTGATTCCCGCGTAAAAGCGGGCGTAGAAAAACGTGGGGTGATCATGCGCGCTTCAGTCCCAGTCCAGTCGGATGCCGAGCTCGACGAAGGCATAGGCCAGCTCATCGATGTCTTCTTCGGTGCGGCAACCCGTTCTCGCCAATCCGAACAGAGATCGGGCGGCGTCGCTGTCGACGCGGGCGGCGGCGACAGCGGCATCGATCGCCGCAATCACACCGTCCCAAGCGCTGCGGGCGGGTACCGGACTGCGAGACCTTGTCGGAGCGGTCCCCGGATCGACCGGCTCGTACCGTCGCGGCCGCAGCAAGCAGGCATCAGCACCGCTCGCGGCCATCTCATCGTTCTCCACCGCGATGATCGCGGTCGCGGCGGCAAACAAAACCTTCGCTTGCTCGTCCCACCGCAGTTGCTCGAACGGAACCCATGATGTCCGGAGCGGGCGAGAATGGCCGGTGGACTTCCAGATCGCGCTCAGTGGCTTCGCCCACCATCCGGTGCGGACCAGCGGCGTCGATACCTCGTCGACGACGGTACGCAGCAGCCTGAACCACACTGCGGCATGAACACGGCCCGCGCCGAGCTCGACCGACCCGCTCGTCAATGCGGCGGCGGTGCGCCGGTCGATTTCTGCGACGACTGCCGGTACCGGTATCGGTGATGCGTGATCGTCCGAGCCTGCTGGTGTCCTCTCCCAGAAGACCAGCCTGCCGGGTACGACACTGCAGAATTCCAGTCGACAGTGATGTTTCGTGCAGCTGGTCAGCATCGGGTACTGATGAGCCATCATGACCGCGATATCGGCGTCTGTGTCGAGGTCGTCGATACACAAGGGACATGCCCGCGTATCGAGCTTGCTCACCCAGGGAAGCCACATGCCGGCGGGCGGTGCGCGTCGACGTCGATCTGCCATCGCCAGACCCGCCGGTAGTAGGACAGAGAACTGATGGGCGTAGGTGTCGAAGTCACATTCGGCGGGGTCGGTGCTGTCGAGGAGCCAGGGCGTGCACCCCGCTAGCGTCATCTCACGCAGCCGTTCCGCCGCACAGGTGCTCCTCTGGGCGAGGGCGTCCAGCACCGGCTCGGGTGTGTAGCGGTCCAGGTCCACGCCCGGACTCTCGAAGCCGAGCCCGTCGAGAAGGTCCGCTGTATTGATCAACGAATACAGTGCGCTGGTCCGGGCCAGCCACGACATCAGAGTCTCACCAGGTAGTGGTTGCGGGTGAAGGGGCCACCGCGGATACGCACTGTGGGCGAGCGCTGTGTGCGCTGCAGGGGCATCGGATGGAATTGTCATGCCAGGTGCCGCTCGAAGTGGCGGCGGCGTTCGGTAGGCCCGGAGTAGACGGTCTGCGTCAACACCTGTGAGGTGATCGCTTCCTCTCCGGCCTCTAATGCGGTCACTGCGGCCGCGGTCAACAGCGTGGCCAGTTCGCCGATGGTGCCCTCACACCGGGTGAGGAGGTAGTCGGTCATCTCCGCCGATGTCAGATGCGAGGGCGCACGCAATGGGAAGCTGGCGGTGAAACTCGCCAGCAGGGAGCGGGTGTCGGTGTCGTTGGTCCAGATCGGCAGCGTCATGGGGTGAAAACGGTTCTCCAACTGCCCATCGCTGCGGATAGCGAGGTACGCCTCTCGGGTACCGACTCCGACGAGAGGGATCCGCAGCTCGTTGCCAAGAAACCGCAACAGGTTCAGAAATTCTCGGCGCACGTTGTCGCGGCCGGCAAGAACATTGTGGAGCTCGTCGATGATCAGCATCCGCACCCCGGTCGCTCGCAGCAGCGTAACCGCTTGCTGTTCGAGTTCGTGAACGCGGCTTCGCGGGCGCATCGGCGTTCCGAGTGCCGCGAGCATCGCCAGGTAGAACCGTCCGGGTGCTGGGTCCGGGGGCATCTGCATACACAGCACCGGTATCTGCTCACGGTCGGGCAAGGTGACCGCAGGGTGCGCACGCCGGAACTTCTCGATGATCATCGACTTGCCGTTGTTCGTCGGTCCGATCAGAAGCAGGTTCGGCATTCGTTGCCGATCCGGCCACCCCAGCAACGTCTCGAGGTGCTCGATCACCGACCGTGCACGCGGATACCCGATCCACCGTTCCGTGCGAATGTGCCTGATGCGTTGCGCGGCAGGGAGAACCGCGATCGGTCTGACCGAACTGCGCAGATGGTTGAGGTCCGCACTACCGGGGTCGATGTCTTGGCAGCTACGGTCGTCGCCGTCGCCTGCGGGCGTGATTCGGGGGTCGTTGTTCACCGTTTCACCATTCTTCGATGTCGTCGAAGATCGGAACCGACACGTCGTCGGTGCCTGGGCCAAGCTCGGGCGGGCCCATCGCGTTCGGTGATGTCACGACGCTGCTCAGGTGCGCACGACGACTGCGGTTACGTCGAGCCCGTCTGGTGTCCTTCTGCGCCGATGTTGCGATCTCTCGCATCTTGTCGATCATCGAGAACAAGGCGTGTTCGTCGATATGTGCTCGGCCGTGTTCGCGCAGTCGTGTCACTGCTGCGCGATGTTCCCACAAGGTCACCGCTGGATGTGACATCGTTCGATACGGCACCTCGATGTATCCGCCGCCGCTGTCGGGGTCCAGGACCCACACCCTGCTCAGATCTCGTGGGTCCCGGCGGATCACAAACTGGCCCAGGGTCTCTCGTCGGGCGATCCACGGTTTCAGAGCGTTCGCGAAGTACTGGATGTGGTCGATGACGAACCCCGTCCGCGTCAGGCGACGGCGGATGACGGGAAGGAAGTCCACCAGGAATGCGGTCTCGTCCACCACCGTCGAGCTCGCCAGAGCACTGTCAGCGTCGGTGCTGCTGGTCCACCGCGCAGCCGGGCTCTGCCGGAGGCCGGTGTGCACCTCTGCGTGATACGCCGCGACCGCCAGGACCAGCCAGCGTTCCAGTTCTCGTAACGTCAACGCCGCCTTACTATCCGAGTCGTAGCTGCCCCGCTGAGTTGGGTTCGAGAATGTGGTGCCGGGGAGTTCGTGGACCTGGGTCATGACGGTGCCGATGATGCGTTCGACGATCCCGCCGTAATGCGGCCTGCCGGGTGGGCGGTAGCCGAGGTCGATGCCGTGTTGCTCGCAACCGCGCTGGAGCGCTTCACTTTTGAACTCGGAAGCGTTGTCGATGTACAGGCGGTGCGGCTTTCCGGCCATCGGCCACCGCACATCCGCGCCGAGGCCCAGAGAGTCGATCCATACGCTTTTGTCCGAGCACACCCGGCCCAGACACAACCCGACCGACACTGCGGACGGCGGATCGAGAGTTACCACGAACCCAGGTATGCAGCGGCTGAGGACATCGATGGCAATCGTGAGATAAGGACGTCCGATCGGCGCCCGGTCGTATTCGTCGACGATCATCAGATCGACCACGGTGTGATCGATCTGTACTTGCTGGAGAACGGCCGTCACCGGCGGCGGGACATCGCCCGCGGATTGCCGCGACCTGGCGGCGTCCGGTCCGCCACGTGAGCGTGCGACACGGCCCGGGTGCATTGCTGCGATCCGGGCATTGACTGTGTTGCGGGCTGGGATCGGGAGTCCGGCGCGGTGACAGGCCTGCGCGATACGACGATGTAGTGCAGCGACACTGAGTTTCTGACGAGCCAGGAATTCACGGTTGATGTGCTCGGTGATCACGTCTTCCACCTCGTCTGGCACGCGGGAGCGTCCACGTCCGCCTGCGGGCGCGGAGACCAGTAGATCGGTAACCGCCCCTTCCCCATTCCGGAGTATGGACAGCAGCGCGTACACCCGCCGGGGCGAGACACTCAACTGTTGCGCTGCATCCTCGACCGCGGAGGTACCGATCGCGGATCGATTCATCAGCTCGTTGAGCACTGCGAACCGTGCCCGTGCCTGCTCCCACTGCTCGGCCGACGCGGTCAAGACACCAGCCTCGACGACGTCGAACTTCTCCGCATCCATTGCAGCCTCCGAACACCCGACCCAGGTGACCGATTGTGCAGTCCACTTCTGCACTCAGAATGTCAGAAGACCACTGCAATCGGAGGTGAAACCCCAGGAAAACATGACGCCCACTTCTGAAACTGACAACCGAATTGGCCTTGAGGTGTCTCGATAGACGAACGTCGAAGAGGACTCCGAGCGTCGGTGGGGTCCTGAAGCCTCGGGCCCACCGCAGGTCAGTCATCGCGCACAGGTACACGACTGGCGGCTTATGGGCAACCCAAGAGCTGTGCTAGCAACGCTAGCTAGCACAGCAAGCGGGCATCCTCATTCAGCGGTCTAGATGCCCCGCTTGTCGAGGTACTCACAGAGCGCTGCGTCAGTCAAGGAAGCAATACTGATTGATCGATCCCCTGTCTCATAACGCAGCCTGTCGACAGCTCTGTTCAAACGAAGCTTGGTCGAACTCCGTATCCGCACATTGTGCTGCTCGCTGAACTTTTCCACGCCCGCCCCTGCAGCCCGCCGAGCATTGTGCGGATCCGATGATTCGTTCGGCGTTGTAAGAGTGGGCTCGTTGCTCAGGCTGATACCGCCAGCACTGGCCGAAACGTCGGCGGTCGGCGACGCGGCTGATTCCTGCGGTGCTTCGGGCTCAACGCGCCGGGGTGAAACGGTCGGTCGCGAGGGGAGATCTGCGGCCGGGTGGCGGCGGATGGCGGGTTCGCGTTGTGCGTTCATGCGGCAGGCTCTCCTAGGAGGTCGATAGACAGTTCTTTTAGCAGGGCGTCGTAGGCGACTTGCAGGTCTATCGCCCGGCCTCCCCTGTAAGAATGGATGGGGGTGTGGCTGCTATGAGCGTCTTGGCGCGCCGCTAGCTCCGGGATCCCCGCTCTTGCAACCAATTCTCCGTATGCAGCACGCAACTCGTCCTCGCGATACTGATGCTCCGAGGTCCTTCGTTTCTTCGACAAGACGATCTTCTCGAGCTCAAGACGAGGGTTCGCACGCCGCTTGACGTTGGTGATGGTTTCCTCAACCTTGGTAATCGCTCGCACGCTGTCGATGGTGGGTTCTGTGACCGCGATGACTGAGTCGCAGGCGCATAAGACCGCGAAAAGTAATTTGCCCAGCGACGGCGGGCAGTCGATGAAAACTGCACTGTAAGGCGACAGATCGACACCCTCAAGCGCGATATCCAACCGAAAGATCAGGTCGTTTGCGCCGTCAGCCTCAAGATTGGCGAGGCTCTGAGTCGCCGCGATCAGGTCGACCCGATCCCATTCGGTTGCTACTACCGCATCCGCGGCTGCACCCTCGCTAGTGACTGACATCAGGTCGAAGGTAGTTCGCGTGTCGTCATCAACGTCGACTCCTAGACCGGTCGTCGCATTGGCCTGAGGGTCCATATCGATGACAAGGACGTGTTTGCCCTTGTCGGCCAGAGCACTCGCCAATCCGAGGGTTGTCGCTGTCTTGCCAACCCCGCCCTTCTGGTTGCATATTGCGAACTTCCTGGGCTGCTTCGACGACGTCGACATCGGGGATTCGCGTTCCTTTCTCTGTTCGAGGTTCAAATTCGAAAACTCTTGTTTTAGGAAAGTGCGTTGGCTCGCACACCGGACGGGCATAAAGCATGCAAGCCTTCTGGCTCGCTACGGTATTACCAATTGCTCCGTGTGCTGCGTTAACACGCGGAGCGACGCTTGCGCCGAACGCTCTCCTCGCTTCCGTATCTTGGTTCGCTTTGCTCGCACTGCTTGCTCGTCACGCTGCAGTACCTTGCGTAGCTAGCCACGCAAACCTAGTCACGCTTGCGTCACTTGCCAGACACGCGTGGCTTACTCGCATCGCTATCGAAGCTATGGGCGCTTGTGGAGCTTGTGGAGCTTGTGGAGCTTGTGGAGCTTGTGGAGCTTGTGGAGCTTGTGGAGCTTAGTTAAGTAGACACACTTGCCTAGCACCGCTCGATCTGTTTGCAACCTTAGTACACCTAGCGCACTTTGCAAGCTTTACGCACTTTGCTAGCTCACCTAGCTTTACTCGCTATCATCGCACTGATCGATAGCTATTCTGCGGTAAGCACCAACGCGCACGGAGCGAAGGTGGCTCACCATCCGATTGCACGCGACATACCTAGGGTGCAACACCCCTCAGCAGGACAAATAGCACTGCTACGTCAACTAGCACACGTAGCCGAGACTTTCGAAAGCGTCTGCGGCAGCGCAGGCGTTGCAGAGCCTTGCAACAACTTGCACCGGAGTGCGTCAGACAAAAAGCGACGCACCCTCCTGAGGCAGGCCGGGTGCAGAGACAGCAGGCGGCTGCACGGACTGAGCTTCTAACCGCACCGACAGTCAAGGATCGCAGGCGGGAATCGCGTGCGGGCTCGGCGCCTTCTCAACCCGCGCGAAATCACGCCAGACGCCAGTAGGTGTCTAGCTTTACTAGCGTCGATAGCTATCGCCGCTAGCTTTGGGTTCCAAACAACAGGTTGACCAGTCGTCCCATACGACGATGACCAAGGAGTGTCGGGGCGACTCGTCGCTGCAACCGCCTCGGCCAGCGGCGAGGTCGGGGGTCGAGAGTGGGGATGTTGACCGTTGGCGACGTACATAAGCACCTTCGGCATCATTTACAAAGGTGCGAGGTGAGTGGGGCCGACACTCAAGACACGAGCACTGCCACAGCGACGCTGTTCGCGTCCAGGCCGAAGGGGCGGTCGGGACCACAGCTCCGCCCAAACGCAACCAGTCACTTCGTGAAGTACCGCTGTAACCGGTCAGCCCAAGGACCGCAGAGATGTCCCCACCGTCGAGGCCCCAGAATGCCGAAGCGGAATTCGCGGTAACTGGTCCACCGGGGAGGCAACGACCGCAATCGAGAACCTGATGTCACGGGTCCGAGAACCTGATGTCACGGGTCGACGCGGGACGAGTCCTCGCGATCTACGACCATGGACGTCAAGAGATCGGCCGTCGGCTCGGCACTGATCCCGACGTCACGGAAACGCTATCGGTGTTGCTGACCGCGCTGGTTACGGAAAGCCCCAGCGACCGGCACACCGTGGCCCTGCTGCAAGGCGCCCAACGCGGCTTTGCCGACCACGGCTACCACGTCGGAGTTGCCGTACATGGTCGGACCCGGTCTGACCACCGACCCGTTCACCACTGACACCGGTGCCCGAATGCACGAACGCCTCGCCCACCCTGTGCGCGCCGGCGTACTGGGCACGACCTTGTTCACGGGCGTCAGTTACAGCACTTTGACAAAGATCCCGATTGACGCGCTCAGCGAGAGCGCCCACATGCTCCGCCTCGACCCCGCTGGCAGGGGCGGAGCTGTCGCTGTTCCAGACTCGGCTCGGTCGCTGCTGTTGGCTGCCCGTTCCTTTCAGCTGCAGCGTGGAGCAGCACCGTCGTCGGCGTTGTTTCGCGGCGGCCTGGGCGGCGAAGGCCGATTCGTACGTGACAGCGCGGACGCGTGCGGTCTGACTCTGCCCGTCCGTCATCGATGGGACCGGCAATGGCAGGCAACGGTCGCCGTCTCCACACTCGCGGCCGCCTTGGAGATCTCGGTCGGGTAGGACCTCTATGAGTGTCGGGTAGGACCGGTGCTTCTATCAACTCGCCAGCTCGCAAATCCAGCGATTTCAGTCGCGACCTGGGCTTTTGCTAGATATTTTGGGCAGACTTGTCCCCTCCGAAATTGAAGGGCGTGTCCGTGGCCATGAAAAAGTACCCACTGGTGGCCAGGTCGAGGTCCCCACTGG
>NZ_JBMDIX010000008.1:0-163534 GCF_057808915.1 Rhodococcus sp. FG69
CGTCATCCGCACCACCGACCCACACGGCAACAACTACTTCAGCCCACCCGAACTACGACCGCACACAAGAGCAGTGGAGAAAATATGCTGGACAACACCGGACGCATGAAGGCAGCGTGCGATCCATGACCGACTCGGTGGCAACTCGCACCCAAGATGTTCGACATCTTGTAAACACACTCCTCGATGGTGTCATGCGCGTTCCGATGGGTCAGTGGGACGAGCAGGCAGGAAGGCTCGCCTGGACCCGGTGGGAGACCGCAGAACACCTGGCAGACGACCTCTTCGTCTACGCGGCGACGTTGGCTGCGCCGTCATATCCCGCCGACCTTCCGTTCGAGACCACGAGACGGCGGGTCGGCGCACCCGACGAACTCGTCCACTCGAAACGTGCTGCAGGCCCGCAGGGAATTGCAGCCTTGATCGGCTCGGCGTCGAATTTGCTGATCGCGATCGCCGAAGCGACTCCCCCGCGTGTCACTGCCGACCACGTTTACGGCCGAACCGGCGGCGAGGGCTTTGCGGCAATGGCGTGCGTGGAAGTGATCGTCCACGGTCACGACATCTTCTCGGGCACTGAGGTCGAATGGGCACCTCACGAAGCAGTGTGCAGACGCACAGTGGTCAGGCTCTTTCCTGAGGTCGCGGGCACGCAGACGGCCGGTAGCTACTCCGAACTACTGTGGGCCACTGGCAGGATAGAGCTACCGGGCAGCCCGTTTCGCAGCGAATGGCGTTGGCGCAATCAAGTCTAGGGAGCGTGACTCGACATCATCCGTTGCGCACGGAGGTGGATCTCCGCGCGCAGCTCTGCGGGTCCCAGTACTTCGCAGTCGCCACCCAGCATCCAGACGAGCGACCCTGCGTGGGCCGAACCGCCGAGAACGACGTTCAGTTCCAACCATCCGTCGCGCTCGTCACAAACTTCGCCGATCTGAATTGCTGTTGCCTCGACCTGCTTCACACATTCGGCGCGGACTCGAAGTCGAACGTCGACAAGGTTTCGAGTTTCCCGGAACTGCGCGCGCCTGGCGTCCCACATCGCAGCGAGGTCGATCGACGCGCTTCGCTGTGCAGGGTCGTCGGTCACCGTTGCAAACAGAATGCGCCCCACCCGATACGTCCGATCCCGCCCGTCGCAGGTCGCCAACAGATACCAAGTGCCGGCGGCATAGACCAGCCCGAGAGGGTCGACCGTGCGCACGCGCGCAGGTTTGGCGCGCCCCTCGTACTCGATCTGCAGGCGCCTGCCTTCGAACACAGCCTGTTGGACGACTCCCAGGTGCTGGTCTCTTGGACCGTCTCCGAGCCACCCGTCTGGGCGAACCAGTACACGATCGGCCACGTCCGTAGCCACACGCCGCTGATCCTCTGGAAGCGACGCAGCAACCTTTCGCATCGCCGAAGCGAACGACGTGGACATTCCGAGTGATGCCGACGCATCGGCTGACAACAGTGCCGTGGCTTCCTCGACTGTCAGTCCGGTCAGGTCGGTGGTGAAGCCCGGAAGGAGCTCGAATCCACCGTGCCGTCCGCGTTCGGCGAAGACGGGAAAACCTGACGTCGACAGTGCGTCGATATCACGCATTACCGTCCGTTCGGACACCTCCAACTCGTGCGCGAGTTGTGACGCCGACATTCGTCCGCGATTGCGCAGCAGGAGGACCAACGAAATCAGCCTGTCTGCCCGCATCGACCGATCATTTCAGAAATATATGACACAAGGTGACATATATAGCAGTTTGACTGTTCACATGACCGCACCAGACATCGATCCCCGTCACCTCTACCGCGATGCCCTCGACTGGGTCGCCGCACTGATCCGAGAAGTGCGCACCGAACAGATGCCGCTCCCCACGCCGTGCACCGAGTTCGACGTCGCTACGCTGATCGGACACCAGCTCGCCGGTGTTCGACGCGCTGCCACGATGGGCAACGGCGGCAGTGCGGAATCGGTGCCGTTCGTACTGGAGGGCTTCGGCGATCCCAGCTCGGCGTACACGGCCGAAGCTGCAGCAGCAACGAAAGCCTGGGAAGACGACGTAAAGCTCGATACGACGGTCGCCGCACCATGGGGTGTGGTTCCCGGCCGCGCAGCGATGTGGGCCTATCTGAACGAAACATTCGTGCACGGGTGGGACCTCGCTGTCGCAACCGGCCAATCGTACGAAGCACCCCCCGGGATGGTGACGCCTGTGCTGACCGCGGCAGTGAAGGCAATCCCGGCAGACACACGCAACTTCATGCCCTTCGACGAGGTCGTCGAGTCACGACCGGGCGCCGGACCGACCGAGCGCCTCGCGAATTGGTCAGGCAGAGTAAGTGATCCATGGATTCCGGCACTTCTAGGCTGATCCGTTGTAGACCTGCACTCCGCCGAGGAAGGTCGCTCGAACGTCCAGTTCGGCGATCTTCTCCGGGGGTATCTCACGTGGGTCTGCAGACAAGACAACGAAGTCCGCGTACTTCCCCACCTCGATCGACCCGACGATATCGTCCGCAAACAACTGCCACGCTGCATCGATGGTCTGCGCGCGAATCGCCTGCTCGACGGTGAGCCGTTCCTCGGGGGCGGACACGCGTCCGCTCGGAGTGGTTCGTGTTACTGCGACCGAAATGTTGCGCAGCGGCTCCTCGGGCGTGACGGGCGGGTCGTTGTGTAGCGAGATTCGCATGCCCGCCGCAACCGCCGAACCCGCAGGCATCCAGCGTGTTCCGTGTTCGGGACCGAACAGTCCATCGACCAGAACATCACCCCAGTAGTGAATCTGATCGACGAACAAACTGCACGTGACGCCCAGCGCGACTGCTCGTTCCAATTGATCCTGGCGAATGGCGCCCACATGCTCCAGCCGCAGACGATGATCGGACCGCGGGTGGCGCTCGAGGGCGCTCTGGTACACGTCGAGGATGGTATCGATCCCATTGTCCCCCATGACGTGGCAGGCTATCGGCCACCCTCGCGGGAAGTATGCGTCGACGATGTCGGTCAACTGCTCGCGGGTGTAGTTGGCATGTCCGCAGGATCCCGGCTGGACGCCGATGGCCCTCGTTGCGTCCGTATCGAGGTATGGAAACGTCAGGTCGATGTTTCCGATCCACGGGGAGCCGTCGACCCATATCTTGATGCCGGTGTGGCGAACCATGTCGTCGCCGCTCGAGGGTTGGTTGTGTGCTGTCATCGACGGGTTCGACATCTCGTAGGTTCGGAGCCGGACGGTGAGCGCACCCGATGCACTCAGTGCGTCGACTGCGGGACCGAAGTCGGGGTCGTATGCCATCTCGGAGCACGTCGTCAGCCCTGCGCGATTCAATCGTGCGCACTCGGCGACAAGCATCGCCGGGTATGCGCCGGCGGTCATCGCACCCGCAACCAGAGGGAACACGGCTCCTGTTTCGCGGGCAGTTCCGTCCAATTCGCCGTCTGCGTCGCGACCGTATGCCGCCCCCTTGGGGTCCGGCGTGTTCCGGTCCAGCCCGACACTCGAGGCTGCGGCCGAGTTGAAGAACGCGAGATGGCCCGAATTATGCAGCACGACAAGCGGTGTCGTAGGCGCAATCGAGTTCAACCATGCAAGCGAAGGTTCAGGCAGTCCGTTCTGCAGCAGGGCGTCCCATCCGCTCAGGAACGCACCTTCCGCGCCTCGCCGCGCGACTTCGCGCCGAATAGCCGCTACCACGTCATCGGAATTCTTCATCGTGACTGGACGAATATCGACCATGCGGTCCGACAACACCAGCGCTTCCATCAGTGGATGCCCGTGCGCCTCGACCAATCCAGGCATCACGCATCCGTCGCCGACGTCGACGACACGGGTCTCTGGCCCGATCTGCTCTTCGATCTCGTCTCGGGAACCCACCGTCACGATTTTGCCGGCTCGAACAGCGACCGCCCCGGCGGTGGGTAAAGACGGGTCGACCGTCAGCACGGTTCCAAGCAGTACCAGATCAGCTACCGACGTAGGGGGCACACCGAGAAGTATGCGTCGAAATTCAGGCCGGCACGACCGAAATGCCCACAGTGCCCGACTTGCCACGCCGTAGCGAACTGCCCTTCACCGTCAACCATCCGAGGATGCCGTATTTCGAGGATATCGCGGCTCGAGCTTTTTCCGTACCGGCCGAGTCGAGTATCTCGGCGACACCGCTGATCTTCTCGCCCGTAACTTTTCCACGAGCCGAGCACGGCGCGACAGTCACCGCGGCGTTTCGCTTGATCCGCTTGACCTTCCACGAGTCTGCAGTGGTCCAGACCAACAGTCTGTCGCCGTCGCGCGCTCCCCACAACGGGGTGGCGACGGGCGTGCCGTCCTTCTTGAACGTCGTGAGCGAGACGTACTTTCCGTCTGCAATCTCCTGAAACGTGGCCATGGGCCAAGAATACGGCTATTCCCCCTCCAAATCTCCTTCTGTTTCCAGATAGATCTGACGCAGCCCATTCAGGATCTGGGCATCGGGTTCGGCCCACATCTCGCGTTCGGCGGCCTCGAGCAACCGCTCGGCGATGCCGTGCAACGCCCACGGGTTCGATTGCTTCATGAACTTCTGATTCTGCTCATCGAGCACATAGGTCTCGGCGAGCTTCTCGTACATCCAGTCCGCGACGACATTGGTGGTGGCGTCGTACCCGAACAGGTAGTCGACGGTCGCGGCCATCTCGAACGCGCCCTTGTAACCGTGTCGACGCATCGCTTCGAGCCACCGCGGATTGACCACCCGCGCACGGAACACGCGGGCAGTTTCCTCCGACAACGTGCGGGTGCGCACGGACTCAGGCCGTGTGCTGTCGCCGATGTACGCCTCTGGAGACTTGCCCGTCAACGCACGAACGGTGGCAACCATGCCCCCGTGGTACTGGAAGTAGTCGTCCGAGTCGGCGATGTCGTGTTCTCGAGTGTCGGTGTTCTTCGCCGCAACCGCGATCCGTTTGTATGCAGTCCGCATGTCGTCCGACGCGGGAACTCCGTCGAGTCCTCGTCCGTACGCAAAGCCACCCCACGTCGTGTAAACCTGCGCAAGATCTGTGTCGCTGCGCCAGGTCTTGCTGTCGATCAACTGCAACAGACCTGCACCGTAGGTACCCGGCTTCGATCCGAAGATTCTTGTCGTCGAACGCCGTTCGTCGCCATGCTCGGCAAGATCCGCCTGGGCATGCGCGCGAACGAAGTTCTGATCCGCGGGCTCGTCGAGCGCTGCGACGAGTCGCACCGCGTCGTCGAGCAATGCCAGCACATGGGGGAATGCATCTCGGAAGAAGCCGCTGATTCGCACCGTCACGTCGATACGTGGTCGGCCGAGTTCCTCGAGCTCGATCACCGAGAGCCTCGTGACGCGGCGCGATGCCTCGTCCCACACCGGTGACACCCCGAGGAGCGCGAAGACCTCGGCGACATCGTCTCCGGAAGTCCGCATGGCCGACGTGCCCCACACCGAGAGACCGACCGACTTCGGCCACTCGCCATGGTCCTGTCTGTATCGCGCCAGAAGCGATTCAGCCATCGCCTGACCCGTTTCCCATGCCAGTTTCGACGGCACGGCCTTCGGATCGACCGAATAGAAGTTGCGTCCGGTCGGCAACACGTTGATCAAGCCTCGTAGGGGCGAACCGCTCGGGCCCGCGGCGATGAATCCGCCGTCGAGCGCATGCAGAACCTGATCGATCTCACGAGAGGTTCCCCGTAGACGAGGCACCACCTCGGTGGCTGCAAATCGAAGAATCTCCGCGACCGTCGAACCGTGCTCGCCGGCAACCCGCTCGGCTTCGGCCGGGTCCCACTGGGTCTGCTGCATCTCCGCGACGAGACCATGAGCGATCGACTCGACTTCGTCGACACGGACACGTTCCTCGTCGCCGTCTTCGCTGAGGCCGAGAGCTTCCCTCAGTCCGGGAACAGACTGCTCACCGCCCCACATCTGGCGTGCGCGAAGCATGGCGAGGACGAGCTCGACTTCGGCGTCGCCGACGGGCTCTTGCCCGAGAATGTGCAGGCCGTCTCGAATCTGCACGTCCTTGATCTCGCATAGCCAGCCATCGACATGAAGCAGCATGTCGTCGAATACTTCCTCGTCAGGCCGCTCCTCCAGACCGAGATCATGGTGCATCTGCGCTGCCGTCATCAGGGTCCAGATCTGCTGACGAATGGCAGGCAGTTTTGCTGGGTCGAGGGCTGAGATGTTGGCGTGCTCGTCGAGCAGCTGCTCGAGACGTGCGATGTCGCCGTAGCTCTCTGCGCGGGCCATCGGAGGAATGAGATGGTCGACGAGGGTTGCGTGCGCACGCCGCTTGGCCTGAGTTCCCTCGCCGGGATCATTGACGAGGAACGGGTAGATCAGCGGCAGGTCGCCGAGCGCGGCATCGGTGCCACACGATGCGGACATTCCGAGGGTCTTGCCCGGCAACCATTCGAGGTTCCCGTGCTTGCCGAGATGCACCATCGCGTCCGCCCCGAACCCGCCGTCGGCAGTCGAAGCTCGAATCCAGCGGTAGGCAGCCAGGTAGTGGTGGCTCGGCGGCAGATCCGGGTCGTGATAGATCGCAACTGGTCTCTCGCCGAACCCGCGCGGCGGCTGGACCATGATGACGACGTTTCCGAATTGCATTGCTGCGATCACGATCTCACCGTCGGGATCCGAGGATCGATCGACGTACAGATCGCCCGGTGCCGGCCCCCAGTGCTCCTCGACAGCGGACGTCAGGTCCTCGGGCAAGCTAGCGAACCACGACCGATACCGCGCAGCCGAGATACGAATCGGGTTACCTTCGAGCTGCTCGGCAGTCAGCCAGTCCGGATCCTGACCACCGCGGGCGATCAGCGCGTGGATGAGGGCATCACCGTCGCGCGCTGCCAGGCCCGGGATTGCATCCGGACCGTCCATGGGTCCGAGATCGTATCCGGCGCTACGCATATCGGTCATCAGGGCGATCGCGCTGGCTGGAGTATCGAGCCCGACTGCGTTGCCGATCCGAGCGTGTTTGGTCGGATACGCCGAGAACATGAGCGCGATCCGTCGATCCGAAGCCGGGATATGCCGTAGTTTCGCGTGCCGAACTGCGATTCCTGCCACACGCGCCGCCCGCTCGTGATCGGGGACGTACGTCGTCAAGCCGTCACCGTCGATCTCCTTGAACGAGAACGGAACTGTGATGAGTCGGCCGTCGAACTCGGGAACGGCGACCTGAGTCGCGACATCGAGCGGCGATAGACCGTCGTCGTTCTCGTTCCACGTCGCACGACTACTGGTCAGGCACAGGCCCTGCAGGATCGGTACGTCGAGGGCAGCCAGTTCCGCGACGTCCCACGCTTCGTCGTCCCCACCTGCCGACGCACCTGCAGGCTTGGTCCCGCCTGCGGCCAGCACGGTCACGATCATCGCGTCGGCAGACTTCAGTGTGTCCAGGAGTTCACGCTCGGCAGTCCGCAGAGACGCGCAGAAGATCGGTAGCGCCCTGCCGCCCGCCGACTCGACGGCCGAACTCAGTGCGTCGATGTAGGCGGTGTTACCGGCGAGATGTTGGGCGCGGTAATACAGAATCGCAATGACGGGCCCCGTTGCGTCGGCGTGCTGCGTGCGCTCGAGAACGCCCCAGGTCGGCGTGTGCGCCGGAGCTGAGAATCCATGTCCGGTGAGGAGCACGGTGTCGGAGAGGAAGCCGAACAGCTGCGCCAGATTCTCCGGCCCGCCTTCGGCGAGATAATTGTGCGCTTGGGCGGCGACGTTCCCCGGAACCGTCGACAATTCCATCAACTCGGCGTCCGGTGCTTGCTCGCCACCGAGAACGACTACGGGAAGCCCCGTGGCGAGTACTGCATCCACGCCCTCCTCCCACGACCGTTTCGATCCGAGGATTCGTAGAACGATCAGTTCGGCACCCATTGCCAGCTCGGGAACGTCGTCGGCGAGCAGCCTGGACGGGTTCCCCCACCGGTAATCGACGCCGCTTGCTCGCGCGCTGAGTAGATCGGTGTCCGACGTGGACAGGAGCAGGATCACAGGTAACGCCCTCCTGAAGGGTTTCGCGCCCCTCGGTTGCCATGCAGTTCTCGAGCTCGCGGGAGAGGGTCTGGCTGTGACAGTGGCGCGACCGCTCCGGACTTACACCGGCTTCCTCTCGGCCCGAGCCGATCCAACCGCGAACTCTACCGAACGGACGTAGCATCCTTCGAATGGATGCCAGAGCCATACGCAGCGCCTACCTGCAGTTCTACTCGGCACGCGGACATCACCCGATCGAGCGGGCGAACCTCGTCCCGCGAAATGATCCGACAACTCTCTTCAACGGCAGTGGGATGCAGCAACTCCTGCCCTATCTGCTGGGTGCAGAGCATCCGGATGGCACCAGACTGACCGACAGTCAGCCGTGCGTCCGCGTCCAGGACATAGAAGAAGTCGGCGACAACCGTCATACGACTTTTTTCGAGATGCTCGGCAACTGGAGCCTGGGCGACTACTTCAAATCCGAGCAGATTCCGTGGTTCTGGGAGTTTCTGACCGATGTCGTCGGACTCGATCCCGCCAGGATCTACGTGACCTGCTTCGCAGGAGACGAACAAAACGGCATTCCCAAGGACACCGAGAGCGCCGACATCTGGGCTTCGCTGTTCGACACTGCGGGCATCGATGCCGACCAGGTCGACCTCGGAACCGAGCGACAAGGCGGCGAAGTGGGCAACCACGGTGCCCGCATCGCGTTCTACGGCGGCAAGAACTGGTGGTGCCGGGCAGGCGCGGCCGAAGCGATGCCGGTCGGCGAACCTGGTGGACCTGATTCGGAGGTCTTCTACCTCTACCCGGACGTCCAACACGACACCGCGTACGGGCAGTACTGCCACCAGAACTGCGACTGCGGCCGGTACATCGAGCTGGGAAATTCAGTGTTCATGCAGTATGCCCGCACCGAGGACGGTTTTGCAGCCCTGCCACGCAGAAATGTCGACTACGGGGGCGGTCTGGAGCGGATCGCCGCAGCGGCTCTGAACAGTCCCGACGTGTTCCGAAGCAGCCTGCTGTGGCCGATCGTCGAACAGCTGCAGAGCGTGACGGGCAAGGCCTACGACACGCACACGACCGCCATGCGGGTCGTTGCCGACCACCTTCGCGGCGCGGTCTTTCTGGCGGTCGACGGCGTACGTCCGAGTAACAAGGAACAGGGATACGTCCTGCGACGCCTGGTTCGCCGCGCGATCCGATACGCCTTCGAGTTGGGGGTGGAGGAGAACTTTTTGCAGAAGATCGTGCCCACTATTGCCGATCTCTATCGCGACGCGTACCCGGAGGTGGCCGAGCGCCACGACGACGTCATCGCCGCACTGGTCAAGGAGGAGAAAGCCTTCCGGCAGACTCTGCGACGTGGCCTACGAGAGCTCGTCCGAATGTCGGATCGGCTCGTGACCGGCGAAGAACTTTTCGTTCTGTACGACACCTACGGCTTCCCAGTCGAGCTCAGTGTCGAGGAAGCTCGCGGCAACGCGATCTCGGTCAGCGAGCAGTGGCGAGCCGAGTTCGATGCGAAAATGCGCGAGCAGCGCGAACGGTCGCGAGCTGCGAACAAGATGCACTTGTAGCCTGGGTGTCGTGAGTTCGACCGATCCGAGAGCTGTACCCGACAGATGCCCGGGTGCGCTGTCGACACATCAGGCAGCCGACGGTCCGTTGGCCCGGGTTCGACTACCCGGCGGACAACTGACGCCCGGCCAGATGCTCGCCCTCGCCCAGGCTGCCCGCGACCTCGGCAACGGATCGATGGAGCTGACCTCCCGAGGCAACATTCAGTTTCGCGCGGTGCAGGACAGCGATGAGCTGGCCCGCAGACTCGCAGACGCGGGCCTGCTGCCGTCCGCGACGCACGAACGCGTACGGAACATACTCGCGTCGCCGCTGACCGGCCGCGTCGGCGGTCTCGTCGATGTGCGCGGGCTGATATCGACGCTGGACGACGCGGTGTGCGCGGACCGTGAATTGGCCGGCCTTCCCGGGCGGACGTTGTTCGCACTCGACGACGGCCGAGGTGACGTGATCGCGTCCGACCCGGATTTCGCCGTGCGCGCTGTGACCCCCACCACGTATGCGCTGGTGTTATCCGGGGTCGACTCGCGGGTGCGCATCGTTGGAAGCGACGTCGTCGACGTCTTGGTGGCGTCAGCGAGGGCGTTCGTCCGCATGCGCACCACCGAGTGGCGGTTGAGCGAACTCGACGACGGTCGCGCACGCGTACTCACAGAGCTGGGTCTCACACCGGCGGACAACGTCGATTCGCTCGTCGCGCCGGACGGTGTTCCGCCCATCGGCTGGATACCCCAGGACGATGGATGGGTGTCTCTCGGAGGTGCACTCGCGCTGGGCACTCTCGACGCGCGCCTCGGCGAGTTCTTGGCTGCGATCGACACGCCGCTCGTGATGACTCCCTGGCGCAGTCTCGTAGTCTGCGATCTCGACGAGAATGCGGCGGAGGCAGTCGTACGGGTGCTCGCTCCGATGGGCCTTATCTTCGACGAGAATTCGCCCTGGATCGACGCTAGCGCATGTACCGGATCTCCGGGATGCGAGAAGTCGCATGCAGACGTTCGATCCGACTTGAGAGATGCGATCGAGACCGGCGCCGTCACGCGCTCCGGACGTCAACATTGGTCGGGCTGCGACCGCAGATGCGGCAAGCCCAAGGGCGCTGTACTCGATGTCGTTGCCGGACCTTCCGGCTACCGGGTGTCCTGACGCGCGGCGGACCTGACCTATCGTGAGCACCATGCACGACTACATCCGCGACGGTGCGGAGATCTACCGACAGTCCTTCGCAACCATCAGGGCCGAAGCAGACCTGTCGGCATTCTCCCCCGGCATCGCCCAGGTCGTCGTCCGCATGATTCACGCCAGTGGTGAAGTCGATCTGACCGAGGTGGTGGCGGCGACGCCGAACGTCGTGCGCGATGCACGCGCAGCTCTGAATGCGGGCGCGCCGATACTGTGCGACGCGAACATGGTGGCAGCCGGTGTGACCCGCCGACGCCTACCTGCAGACAACGAAGTGGTCTGTACGTTGTCCGATCCGACGGTCCGCGCTCTGGCCGAGAAGATGGGCACCACTCGCACCGCCGCCGCGCTGGAACTGTGGGGCGACCGACTCGGTGGGGCTGTTGTCGCGATCGGCAATGCGCCGACCGCGCTCTTCCATCTTCTCGAGATGCTTGCCGATGGCGCTCCGAAGCCGGCCGCCATCGTCGGTGGACCCGTCGGGTTCATCGGTGCAGCGGAATCCAAGGAAGATCTGATCGCGTCCGGTCTGGGCGTGGAGTACCTCGTAGTCCGCGGTCGCCGCGGCGGTAGCGCGATCACCGCCGCCGCAGTGAATGCCATTGCGAGTGAAGAAGAATGACTGTGAAACCTGGAAAATTGTGGGGTGTAGGTCTCGGACCGGGCGACCCAGAACTCGTGACGGTCAAGGCTGCCCGCATCATCGGCGAAGCCGACGTGATTGCCTTCCACAGCGCGCAGCACGGGCGCAGCATCTCTCGAGGTGTCGCGGACCGATACATGCGAGACGATCAAACCGAAGAACATCTCGTCTACCCCGTGACAACCGAGACCACCGATCACCCCGGCGGCTACCAGGGTGCGATAGACGAATTCTACGAGAATGCAGCGGCGCGGCTGGCCGCTCACCTTCAGGCAGGCAGATCAGTGGCTCTGCTCGCCGAGGGTGACCCGCTTTTCTACAGCTCGTACATGCACATGCACAAGCGACTCGCCGACCGGTTCGACGTGGAAGTCGTTCCGGGGGTGACGTCGGTCAGCGCGGCGTCGGCAGCGTTGGCGACTCCCCTGGTCGAACGCGACGAAGTCTTCACGGTGTTGCCGGGAACGTTGCCGGTAGAGGAACTGGCGCGCCGCCTGCGCGCCACGGATGCCGCTGCGATCATGAAGCTCGGCAGAACATTTCCGACTGTGGTGAAGGCTCTGGAGATTTCGGGGAGGCTCGGCGAGGCCAAATACGTCGAACGTGCGAGCACCGAACGACAGCGTGTTCTCGATGTCGCGGACGTCGACGCATCAGCGGTTCCGTACTTCTCGATCGCCTTGGTTCCGAGCCCCTCGAACAATCGAACCGAGAAATCATCGCGCGGCGAGGTCGTCGTCGTCGGCCTGGGACCTGGTGCCGACCGGTGGACGACGGACGAGGTTCGCCACGAGCTTTCAGCTGCAACGGATCTGGTCGGGTACGTAACCTATCTGGATCGGGTCGCTGTGCGCACCGGCCAGGTCCGTCATGCGAGCGACAACAGGGTCGAGTCCGAGCGGGCGGCTTTCGCGCTCGACCTGGCCAAACGGGGAAAGCGCGTCGTCGTTGTGTCGTCCGGCGACCCTGGCGTGTTCGCGATGGCAGCTGCCGTCCTCGAAGTGGCGGCCGAGCCCGAGTGGTCGGGAGTCCCTGTCCGGGTGGTACCAGGCATGACAGCGGCCAATGCCGTCGCGAGCCGAGTCGGAGCCCCACTCGGTCACGACTACGCTGTCATCTCGCTGTCCGATCGTCTGAAGCCGTGGGACATAGTGGCCACACGACTGGCAGCCGTAGCTGCCGCCGACATGGCGATCGCGGTGTACAACCCCGCCTCCAAGTCGCGAACGTGGCAGGTCGGGGCGATGCGCGATCTTCTCCTCGAACACCGAGGCCCGGATACTCCTGTGGTGATCGGGCGGGCTGTCGGTAGCGACCAGGAATCCGTCCGCACCGTCCGCCTGGCCGATCTCGAACCGAGAGAAATCGATATGCGGTGCCTGCTGATCATCGGTTCCTCGCAGACTCGAATCGTCGGGACCGGCTGCGGTGCTCAGGTTTTCACGTCCCGACGCTATCCCTAGATCGGTTCGGTCGACCGCAGCCAGTCCACTACCGCCTCCGGGGAGTCGGTGACGACATCTCCGACGGGCAACAGTGGTCGCTCGATCATCACGACGGTGATGCCGAGGGCGCGTGCTGCGATGATTTTCGCCTCCGTCATCGCTCCTCCGCTGTTCTTGCTGACCACCACGTCGATGCGATGATCGCGTAGCAGAGCTATCTCGTCGTCGACGTCGAAAGGCCCTCGCGTCAGTAGCGATCGGTGATTCGGAGGCATCGGTACCTCGGGCGGATCGATACAACGCACGAGAAACCATGTCCGCTCGATGTGTGCGAATGCGTTCACACCCTGCCGTCCGATGGTCAGAAATGCCCGCTGCGCAGTCGATTCCACAATCGATGCCGCCTCGGTCACCGAAGCCGCGGAAACCCAATCGTCCCCGGGCTCGGGTCGCCATTCCGGACGCACGAGTTGGACGAGGGGAACGTCGGTGGCGGTGGCGGCAGCATGGGCATTCGCTGTTATCGCCGCCGCGAAGGGATGCGTGGCATCGACGACCACATCGATATCGTTGTCTACGATCCATCCGGCGAGACCCTCGGCCCCACCGAATCCGCCGAGTCTGACAGCACCTCCCGGCAATACCGGCCGGCGCACGCGCCCCGCTAGCGATGTCACTACATCGATTCGCGTATCTGCCGCGAGCAACTCGGCGAGAGCCCTCGACTCCGTCGTGCCCCCCAGCAGCAAGATCTTCACAGCTTGACAGCGATCCATTGCGCAACGGGAAGCTGTGGGCGCCAACTCGTGAAGGAACCGAGAGGCTCGGCACGGTAGATCTGAAATTTTCGCAGCGAACCGCCGAAGCGCGAGACACAAGTCAACAGAAGCGCTTCGGACTCCGCGGTGACAGAGTTGACCACCAGGCGACCCCCTGGCGCCAGCCGTTCCCAGCAGGCATCGATCATGCCCGGCGCGGTGAGGCCGCCGCCGATGAACACCGCATCGGGGAATCGAGAGTCGAAGGTCTGCGGTGCTTTCCCGGCAATGATGTTCAATCCCGGTACGCCCAGGGCCGCAGCGTTGGTTTCGATCTGCGCACACCTGCTCGGTGATGATTCGAACACCGTTGCGCGGCATCGCGGATCGGTGCGCATCCATTCGATCGCAATCGACCCCGATCCCCCGCCGACGTCCCAGAGAAGCTCACCGGGAGCCGGCGCCAGCGCAGCGAGCGTGAGAGCTCGGACCTCCGACTTGGTGAGCTGTCCGTCGCCGGTGTACACACTGTCCGGTAACCCGGGGACACGAGTCGTTCTGATAGCGAGAGGATCGGCAACGCACTCGATGGCAACGACGTTCAGCGCATCTCCGGCTGGGTGGGCCCATGCACCCGCTGTGGTGGACAGGGTTCTCTCGTCGGGGCCACCGAGCTGTTCCAACACGGTGAAACGTGATCGCCCGAACCCAGAATTGCGAAGCAACGCGGCTACCTCTGCGGGGGTCTGCTCGTTGCGAGACAGGACAAGTACTCGTACCCCGTCGGACAATGCGGGCAGGAGGGTGGAAACAGGTGAATTCACCACGCTCACGGTCGTCGTGGTGTGTACTGCCCATCCGAGCCGTGCACATGCCAGCGACAGCGACGACGGCGCAGGAATCACTCGCAGCCGGGCCGCGCCGAACTCGCGTACCAGGCTGACGCCGATCCCGTGAAACATCGGGTCCCCGCTCGCGAGTACACAGATCTGCTGACCGTCGAACTCGTCGATCAGCGATCGCAGGTTCGGAAGCAGTGGGCTCGGCCAGCAGCGACGGCGCTCGGCGGTGAGAGGCAGCGAGGCGAGCTGCCGCACCGAACCGAACACCATGTCCGCCTCGGCGACCACCCTCCGCGCCGACTCCGCGAGCCCATCCCACCCGTCGGCACCGATACCGACGACGTCGATCGGAAGTGCCGTCACCGGGGTAGCTTTCGCCACAACCACGCCGGCACCATGTGCAGGATGAGGTAGATGGGCGCCAGAATCCCCGGCACCCACACCGTGGTGCGGCCCTTGGCGAGTGCGCGCACTACTGCGTCGGCCACCTGACCCGGAGTACTCGAGAACGGCGCGGGTGTCATTCCCTCGGTCATCGACCCGATGACGAATCCAGGCGTGACGAGCAGGAGACCGACACCGGTTCCGTGGAGGGCATCGGACAGGCCGCTGGCAAAACCGTGCAAGCCGGCCTTCGCGGAACCGTAGACGTAGTTGGCCTTGCGCACGCGGACGCCTGCCACCGAAGAGAACACCACCAGCTGTCCGCTCCCCTGCTCGCGCAACAGGTTCGCGGCATGAGTGAGGACGGAAACCTGTGCGACGTAGTCGGTATGGATGATCGCCAACGCATGAGCGGCGTCGACTTCGGCTCTCGCTTGCTCACCGAGAATCCCGAACGCCAGCACGACAGTCGCCAACTGTCCGTATGACTGGGCCACTGATCGCAACAACTCGGCATGGGAGCTCAGATCGTCGGCGTCGAATTCGACGGTGGCCACCTCGCTGGCGCCCGCCGCGGACACCCTCTCGATCTGTTCGCCCATGTCACTACTTCGCCGTGCAGCCAGCACGACGGTTCTGCCGCGGGCAAGGCGCGTGGCGACTTCCAGTCCGATCTCGCTGCGTCCGCCGAGGATCAGGAGAGTGCCGTTTTCGCGAGTGGGTGTCACACCCGACAGTCTCGCCGATTACCGTTTGCAGCATGGCCACCACCCCCGCGTCTCTCACGTCGGATGCAACCCAGTTCCTTGCCGAGCGTCATCTTGCGACACTGACGACCCTCCGCAAGGACGGAACGCCGCATGTCGTTGCCGTCGGATTCACGTGGGATGCGGAGAGCTCCGTGGTTCGGGTGATCACCAGTCGGGCGTCCCAGAAGGCGCTCAACGCCACGCGCGGTGGCTACGCCGCAGTGAGTCAGGTCGATGGAGCACGATGGCTGACCCTCGAAGGGGCATCGGACGTACTCACCGCACCGGACGACGTAGTCGACGCCGAGAATCGGTACGCGCAGCGCTACCGCGTTCCGCGAGAGAATCCCGAACGAGTGGTCGTTCGAATCGCGGTGCGGCGAATTCTGGGTTCGAGGTCGTTGCTCAACCGATAGGAAGAACCGTCAGTCCGTGTGGTCGCAGGTTGACGGACTCGCACCCGTCGGCGGTCACCACTACGATATCTTCGATCCGCGCGCCCCACAGCCCGTGGAAGTAGATGCCCGGCTCGATGCTGAATGCCATGCCCTCGGTGAGTTCGATGTCGTTGCCTGCCACGATGTACGGCTCCTCGTGCACGGACAGCCCGATCCCGTGACCGGTGCGATGCAGGAAGGCCTCACCGAGCCCTTCGGCAACCAGAATGTCGCGAGCCGCGGCATCGATCGACTCGGCCGTCACGCCAGGCCTGACTGCGTCCACGGCAGCCTGCTGCGCTCGTTCGAGAGTGGCGTACTGCGCGGCCACCTCAGCTGTCGGCTCACCCAGGACGTACGTTCGCGTCGAGTCCGAGTTGTATCCGGGTGCAACCGGCCCACCGATGTCTATCACGACGACGTCGCCCGCCTCGATGACCCGGTCGGAGACCTCGTGGTGCGGATCGGCGCCGTGGGGGCCCGAGCCGACGATGATGAAGGCGGCCTCGGTGTGCCCCTCCTCGAGGATGGCAGCAGCGATGTCTGCGGCGACAGCGGCCTCGGTTCGGCCCACCGCCAAGAAGTCACCCATCCGGCTGTGCACACGGTCGATGGCCTGCCCGGCGCGGCGAAGTGCATCGATCTCCGCGTCGTCCTTCAGCATGCGCAGCCGACGAAGGACCCCCGTCGCGAGAATGGGGGTTCGGCCGAGACGCTGTGCGAGCGGTACGAAATGCAACGCAGGCATCGCATCGTCCACCGCGGTGGCTGCACCTGAGGGAAGACCTGCAGCGACGATGTCGTACGGGCTGAACCCGTCCACCCAGTCCGAAACCGTCAGACCGAGATCCGCCACTGCCGATTCCTTCAGCGCGGCAAGCTCCAACCGGGGCACCACAATGGTCGGAGTCGTTCCGTCGGCGGGGATCACGAGACAGATCAGCCGTTCGAACGAACCGGCTCGTGAACCGACAAGGTACTGCAGGTCCGGGCCCGGGGTGATGAGCAAGGCGTCGAGCCCCGCCTGGCCTGCGTACTCGGCAGCTCGTGACAATCGTGAGGCGTAGATCTCGGAGGAGAATCTGGCTGCTGGCGTCGTCGAATCGGAACTCATTCCTACAGGCTATCGGCGTTTGGCAAGATGATGGCCATGACTGCCCCAGGAAACTCGCCTCTGCTCCTGCTCGACGGAGCGAGCCTATGGTTCCGCGCCTACTACGCACTGCCGGAATCGATTACGGCACCGGATGGGAGGCCGGTGAACGCGGTGCGTGGATTCGTTGACATGGTGTCCGCATTGATGGCCAGAACCGAGCCGAGTCGCCTGGCGGTGTGCCTTGACCTGAACTGGCGGCCGCAGTTCCGCGTCGATGCAGTTCCGTCGTACAAGGCACACCGAGTCGCCGAAGCTGCGTCGGGCACGCCCGAAAGCGAAGAAGTCCCGGACAATCTCACGCCGCAGGTCGACATGATCGTGGCAGTGTTGGCTGCCGCAGGCATCGCTACTGCGGGGGCCGAAGGCCTGGAGGCCGACGATGTTCTCGGCACCTTGGCATTTCGTGAACGCCAGGACCCTGTCGTCGTGGTCAGTGGTGATCGAGATTTGCTTCAGGTCGCGGCCGACGAACCCAATCAGGTCAAGGTTCTCTACGTGGGTCGCGGTCTCGCCAAGGCCGAATTGTTCGGCCCCGCCGAGGTAGCCGAGAAATACGGAGTTCCACTCGACCGCGCGGGACAGGCGTACGCAGAGCTCGCGCTCCTTCGTGGCGACGCGTCCGACGGTCTACCCGGAGTCAAGGGGGTCGGCGAGAAAACGGCGTCGACGCTGATGCTTCGGTACGGGTCGGTCGCCGCACTCAGGGCGGCGGCGCTGGATCCCACTTCGGATATGGCGCAGGGGGTTCGAGCGAAGCTTGCAGCCGCTGCCGACTACCTCGACGCGGCGCTTCCAGTGGTCAGAGTTGTGACGGACGCCGAGGTTCATATGTCGCGATCGGACGTGATTCCGGCGGTGCCCGCTGACGCCGAACGCCTCGGCGAACTCGCCGAGGAACTGGGAATCAAGGGCGCCGTGGACCGACTGGTAGCTGCGCTGGCGGCCCACGGCGCTTGACTGCACGCGTTGGTTCAGCGTGGACGCGAGACCTCGTATGTGCCGTTGTCGTCGGTGAAGGTCAACGTGACGGTCCTGTCGAAGCCGTCGACCTGCAGCGTGCACTCGAAGGACGCGCCCTCTTCGATCTTTTCGCCGTCGGGGCACGAGACGTCGGACACCGACGACGCGCCGTAGGTTCCAGTGACGATCTCTTCGACGCCTGATTCGGCTGCCGCTCGATCCAGATTCTTGGATCCGCCGAATGTGAGGACGAGACCCACGATCACGACGATTGCGAGAATCAGTCCGCCGATGACGAAGAGCGGAGTCTTGGATTTGCCGCTGGCCGGTGGCTGCTGACCTGGGTTCCACTGGTCCTGCGGTCCAGGTGTCTGCTGCGGGTACTGGCCCTGGTTCCACGGAGGCTGCTGAGTCTGTCCCGGGTACTGACCCTGGCCGTACTGCTGCGGAGGATATTGCCCTTGCTGGGGATACTGCCCCGGCTGGGGGTACTGGCCCGGCTGTGGAGGCTGGCCCGGCTGCGGGTATCCGCCCTGCGGGTACTGGCCCTGAGCTCCCGGGTATCCACCCTGCGGGTACTGGCCCTGCGGGTATCCAGGCTGCCCGTACTGAGGCTGCGGATACTGGCCCTGTGGATTCGGGGCCTGTGGATTCGGGGCCTGCCCCCACCCTTGTTCCGGACCGGTGGGGCCGGGCTGGGGCTGGCTCCACTTCTCCGTCTCCGGTGATCCACTTTCCGGCTTGCCCTGATCGCGAGACCATTGATCGTCAGGGTTGTTCGGACCGTACGGGCCGCTCATCTCGCCTCCACTGGTATTCGATTGATCGGCCGCAACCATATCGGACACGGTCATGCAGCGTCGACTGCAACAACTCCTCGGCGTAGCGCCGAGACAGCACGCGAGGCAGTCTTGGAAAGCTCCGGATCCGGCGTCGCGAGCCGCACCTGGTCGAGCAGATCGATCACCTGTCGGCACCAGCGAACGAAGTCGCCTCCCGACAAGGCCTTGCCGTGGTCTCCCGCAGCGAGCAGTGCGTCCGCGAGAGTGTTGTTGCTCGCCCAGCGGTAGACGGCCTTGACGAAACCCATCTCGGGCTCCCGCGTAGGCGGCAGCTTGTGGCGAACTTCATCGGCCCGCAACTCACCCCACACCCGGACCGTCTCGGCCAGTGCGTGACGGATCGGTCCCGTCGGGCCCTGCGGCGCCGTGTCACCTTCCTGCCGAGATTCGAACACCACTGCGGACACCACCGCCGCGAGCTCTGCGGGCGCAAGACCTCGCCACAGTCCCTGGCGTAGACACTCAGCGACCAACAGGTCGGACTCGGAGTAGATCCTGGACAGCCTGGAGCCGTGCTCGGTCACCGACGGAGTGTGCCCAGCGGTGATGTAGTCGCGTTCGTTCAGCAACGACAGGATGCGGTCGAACGTGCGCGCCAACGAATTCGTCGTGGCGGAGACCTTCTGCCTCATGGACTCGGTGTCCCGGGCCAGCTTGTTGTACCGCTCCCCGATGCGCCCCAGTTCGTCCCGATCGGGCCGCGAGTGCACTGCGTGCGATCTGATGCTGCGCCGCAACGTAGCCAGCTCTCGGTCATCGGCTGCCGTCGACTTGCGCCGTTTCCGATCCGACGATGCGGAGATGCCGGTCGACCTCAACGCAGCCGATAGGTCACGGCGGGTTCTCGCAGTTCGATGATCGACGAACCTGGGCAACCGCATGCGTCCCAGAGACTCTGCGGGCGATGGAAAGTCTGCGGCCGACAGGTGTCCCGCCCACGCGTCCTCGGTCAGTACGAGAGGCCGTGGATCGGCTCGATCGTCGTCGGGCTCGAGGACGACCGCCAGTCCGCTGCGCTTGCCACTCGGTATCGACACGACATCGCCGCGCGAGAGGCCGCGCAGCGAATCGACGGCGCGATCTCGACGATCCTGCCTGCCCTGCTTCTCGAGTGTCTTCTCTCGATCCTTGAGTCGTTCGCGGAGTGCCGCGTATTCGAAGTACTCCCCATCGGCCCCTCCCAGACGGGCGAGCAGCTGTTCGAGGGTTTTGGTGTTGCGGTCGATCCCGCGAACCAATCCGACCACCGAACGGTCGGCCTGGAACTGTGCGAAGGATCGCTCGAGCAGTTCGCGTGACTCGGCCGCGCCGAACTGTTCGACGAGGTTGATGGACATGTTGTAGCCCGGGCGGAACGAACTGCGCAGCGGGAACGTTCGTGTCGATGCAAGCCCGGCAACTTCCGTCGGCTCGGTGCCCGGTTGCCACAGGACGACCGCGTGTCCTTCGATGTCGATTCCGCGCCTGCCGGCTCGGCCGGTCAGCTGGGTATACTCCCCCGGCGTCAGTTCCGCGTGAGTCTCACCGTTGTACTTGACCAACTTCTCGAGAACGACCGTGCGTGCAGGCATGTTGATACCGAGCGCGAGAGTTTCCGTCGCGAAGACCGCTCGCACCAGACCCTTGACGAACAGCTCCTCGACGGTGTGCCGAAATACGGGCAGCATCCCCGCGTGGTGGGCGGCAAGCCCGCGCTCGAGCGCTTCGCGCCATTCCCAGTAGCCCAGCACTTCGAGGTCTTCACGCGGCAATTCGGAGGTGTGCTTGTCGATGATGTAGCGGATTTCCTCTGCTTGCTCGGGCGTCGTCAGTACCAAACGGGATCTCAGGCACTGCGTGAGCGCACCGTCACATCCTGCACGGCTGAAGATGAACGTGATCGCCGGGAGAAGTCCTTCTTGGTCGAGCTTGGCGATGACCTCCGGTCTGGGCAGAGGTCGATTGGCTGCGCTCGTGTTGTGGCCACCCCGTCCCCTGCTGCGACCGTGTGGCGCCTGCCATCGGTCGGCGTGGTCCAACGATTGCCGCTGTTTGACGTGCCGAAGCAGTTCGCGGTCGACGACGAGTTTTGCGGCGCCGTCACCAGATTGCGACCGGCTGTCGAAGAGGTCGAACAGCCGTCGGCCGACCATGATGTGCTGCGACAGTGGTACCGGGCGGTTCTCGTCCACGACCACCGTGGTGTCTCCGCGCACGGTTTCCATCCATGCACCGAACTCCTCGGCGTTGCTGACCGTTGCGGACAAGCTCACCAGACGCACGTCCTGCGACAGGTGCAGAATGACCTCTTCCCACACCGCGCCGCGGAAGCGGTCCGCGAGGTAGTGCACCTCATCCATGACCACATGGGACAGGCCACGGAGAGCATCGGACGAGGCATAGAGCATGTTGCGGAGAACCTCGGTCGTCATGATGACGATCGGGGCGTCTGGATTGATACTCGAGTCGCCCGTCAGTAGGCCGACCGTGTCCCGGCCGTAGCGAGCGGTGAGCTCGGCGAACTTCTGATTGCTGAGAGCCTTGATCGGGGTCGTGTAGAAGCACTTTCGGCCCGCAGCCAGGGCCAGATGCACTGCGAACTCACCGATGATCGTCTTACCCGCGCCAGTCGGCGCGCAGACCAACACGCCGTGGCCGGCCTCCAACGCCGTACATGCGTCGATCTGGAACCGGTCGAGGGGAAAACTCAGATCTCCGGCGAACCGTTGAAGCTGCGACGTCGACACCGTCACATGATCACATCAGATGGTGTCGGTGTAGTCCCGATTCGGTCGTGCTGCAGGTGAGACGGGGTTCGGGGATGCAAGTGGACTCGCGGAATCGATGGACGTTGCTTCGTCATCGGATACTTCACCCCATTCGTCGGTTCTCTTGCGCAATTTACGCCTGTCGTGGATCCGGGCGATCTGCACTGCGATCTCGAAGAGCAGTGTCAGTGCGAGCGCGAGCGCGAGCATGGAGAACGGGTCCTGACCAGGGGTGGCGATCGCCGCGAATACGAACAACCCCATGATGAGACCGCGTCGCCACGCCTTCAGCCGCTCGTAGGTCAACACACCGACGAAGTTCAGCGCCACGACCAGCAACGGAATCTCGAAACTCACTCCGAAGATGATCAACAGATTGATCACGAAGCCGAAATATTGCTCGCCGCTCAGCGCAGTGATCTGCACATTGTCGCCGATCGACAGCAAGAAGTGCAGGCCCTTGGCGACGATGTAATACGCCAGCACCGCACCGCCGACGAACAGCACCGCAGCCGACGTCACGAACGAGATCGCGTATCGACGTTCCTGCTTGTACAGACCCGGGGTGACGAACGCCCAGATCTGGTACAGCCAAATCGGGCAGGCAATGACGACACCGGCAGTGAAGGCAACCTTGAACCGAAGAAGGAACTGGTCGAACGGGCCGGTGGCCAGCAGGCGACACTCGTCGTCGTTGCTGAGATTGGCCCGCAGGCTCGGGTCCAGGGAGCAGTAGGGCCCCCGGAGCAGATCGCCCAGGCTTTCGATGCCGAGGATCGTGTGCGAGTACCAGAAGAAGCCGAAGGCCGTCGTGAACGCCATGGCCACGATCGCCCACATGAGCCGGGTACGCAGTTCGTACAGGTGATCGACCAACGACATTGTGCCGTCGGGATTCAAGCGGCGCTTGCTGCGCCGTGGATCGAACGGGATTCGCATTCTCTGTCTTCGCTCAGCAGTGAACCGGGGTGCTGGTCAGCACCCCGGTTTGCCACAGTTCAGCCGTCAGGCGGACTTGGTGTCCGGCTGAGCGTTCACACCGTTGGTGGCATGAATGTTGCTCGCCTGCACGTTGGCCTGCGGATCGAGCTGAGCAGGTGCGGAAGGCTGAGTCGGCACGGCGTCCGTCTTGCCGTCGTTCTGCATCTCCTTGACTTCGCTCTTGAAAATGCGAAGCGACCGGCCGAGCCCGCGAGCTGCATCGGGCAGCTTCTTCGAGCCGAACAGAATGACGACGACCAAAGCGACGATGGCCCAATGCCACGGGCTCATGGCTCCCATGTGTACCTCCCAAGATCAGATGATTCGAGCCTACCCGACGTCTCGGCACGGAGCGTCCCCCGTCACCGGACGTTTCCCGCACGTTCACAGTGCACTTCACGCTTACACGATGCACTTCGTGGTCACTGGAGCAGGGAATACGCGGTCAACGCGCTTCGGGCACGATCGGCGACACTTCTGCGCAACTCCGGGGGGCTCAGCACTTCGATGCTCTCGCCGAAACCCAATGTCAGGCGTGTCATCCAGGCCTGAGTAGCGAAGCGCATCGTCACCACGATCGAGCCGTCGTCGTCTGCACCGACCTGAGTCATCGGGTAGTAGTCCATGACCCACGCATAGCCCGGGGCGATGCGAAGCCGGGCCTGCGGCAGCGTCGGATCGTCGTTGAAGATCTCGAAACTGTCGTCCTGTGGAACGTCCTGAGGTGGTCGCGACGGCTCGGCCAACTCCACGGCACGGTCGATCCGATCGAATCGGAACAAGCGAACACCCTCGGCTCGTCGACACCAGGCCTGGAGGTAGGTGTGATCGTCGATCAGCACGGTACGGATGGGATCGACGATGCGCTCCGAGACTGCATCGCGTGAAGCCGAGTAGTAGGTCAAGTCGAGCGCATGCTGATTGCGCAGCGCAGCCCGCACTGCTGCGGCCACTGGGCCCATCACCGTGTTCGCGTCCGAATCGCTGGTCGACGAGCGGGGTACGTTCGCCGCCGCTGACCCGGCCGCGTCCTCGATCTTGGCAATCGCACTCTGCGCGGCACTCGGATCGACCATTCCTGCCATCGACGTCAACGACCTCAGCGCAACCAGAAGTGCAGTGGCCTCCGTCGATGTCAGCCTCAACGGTCGATCGATACCGGCCGAGAACGTGACCTCGATGCTCTCCTCCGAGAACGACAGGTCGATGAGGTCGCCGGGCCCGTATCCGGGAAGGCCACACATCCACAGCTGGTTCAGATCGGTCATCAGGGTCGTGGTGGACACCCCGAGCTCCTGAGCTGCCTCGGCCGCACTCAAACCGGGGTTGGCGAGAAAGAACGGCACCATGTTGAGTAATCGGGCGAGCCGGACCGACAACCGCGCGCTCATCGAACACCCTCCGACACTGCCGAACGCAACGCGGCGATGACGTCGGAGCGCAACTCGGGCGGATCGAGAACGAGCGCATCGGGCCCGTGACCTGCAATCATTCTCGTCACCCATTCCCAGGATCGAACCGGCATCCGGACAACCGACCCGTGACGGTTGCCCACGGTTCGGTCCTCCACGATCGTTCCCATTCTTCTGATTTCCACGGCACCGTCGTGTGCGACCCACACCGTCGCCGTACCGCTCACCTCGGCTGTGCCCGCAACTCGCTCGACGATCGATTGCAGATCGACGTCGTCGGGCTTGTGCACGCTTCCCGCACGACCGAACGCTTCGACGTCGTCGCCGATTCGGGAAAGCCGGAAGGTTCTGATGTCGTCACGGTCGACATCGTGTCCGACGAGGTACCACCTACCGCGGAAGGTGACCACTCCCCACGGCTCCACCGTCCGCACCGTGAACGGATCCGTTGCCGAACTTCGGTGCTGAAAGCGAACCGACCTTCCGGCGTCGACAGCGGCAAGGAGGGCTCCGAGCGCCGGCTCCGATCCCCTGGTCCGGGCGGGAACCGCGGTGACCGATGCTGCGGACTCGTCTTGATCCACCTGGATACCTGCTGCTCGAAGTTTCACCAGCGCGCTCTGCGCTGCCGATGTCAGCTCGGGAGACTCCCACAGCTGGACAGCGACAGCGACCGCAGCGGACTCCTCGCGTGTCAGGTCGATCTCGGGCAGCTCGTAGGCGTCCCTGTTGATTCGATACCCTTCGACACCGCCGTTTCCCACCGAGATGCCAGTCTCGAGCGGGACACCCAGATCACGCAGCTCGTTCTTGTCGCGCTCGAACATCCGGCTGAAGGCTTCGTCGGACCCCGAATCGCCGTATCCGGCCACACTGTCCTTGATGCGCTCCGCCGTAACGAACTGACGCGTCGACAACAGACAGATGACCAGGTTCATCAACCGCTCGACTTTGGTGATCGCCACCTGACGAACCCTATCGGTCCGCGCCGAGTCGGCTACATCGACGCAATCAAGCGCTCCACCCGTTCGTCCACGGACCGGAAAGGGTCCTTGCACAGAACGGTACGTTGGGCCTGGTCGTTGAGCTTCAAGTGGACCCAGTCGACGGTGAAGTCACGGCCCGCCTCCTGCGCGGCGGTGATGAATTCGCCACGCAGTTTGGCGCGTGTCGTCTGCGGCGGCAGATCGACAGCCTCGTCGATCTGCTCGTCCTCGGTGATGCGCTTGGCCAGTCCCTTGCGCTGCAGCAGGTCGAACACGCCACGTCCGCGTTTGATGTCGTGATAGGCGAGGTCCAACTGCGCAATCTTGGGATCGGACAGCTCCATCGAGTACCGGTCCTGATATCGCTGGAACAATTTGCGCTTGATGACCCAATCGATCTCGGTGTCCACCTTCGCGAAATCTTGAGCCTCGACGGCGTCCAGCGTCCTGCCCCACAGGTCGACTACCTGCTCGATCTGTGTGTCGGGTTCACGCGTCTTCAAGTGCTCGACTGCACGGGAGTAGTACTCCCGTTGAATCTCGAGTGCGCTCGCCTGACGTCCGCCCGCAAGCCGCACCGGTCGACGACCCGTCAAATCATGGCTGACCTCACGAATTGCCCTGATCGGGTTGTCCAGAGCGAAATCTCGGAACGAGACACCGGCCTCGATCATCTCCAGCACCAGCGCCCCCGTGCCGACCTTCAACATCGTGGTCGTCTCGGCCATGTTGGAATCGCCGACGATGACGTGCAAACGACGGTATTTCTCGGCGTCGGCATGGGGCTCGTCGCGGGTGTTGATGATCGGCCGGGACCGAGTGGTCGCCGAGGAGACGCCCTCCCAGATGTGCTCCGCGCGTTGAGAAAGGCAAAACGTGGCCGCTTTGGGTGTCTGCAGGATCTTGCCGGCGCCACAGATCAACTGCCGCGTGACGAGGAACGGCAGCAGCACGTCGGAAATCCGCGAGAACTCACCGGCACGCTGAACGAGGTAATTCTCGTGGCATCCGTAAGAGTTTCCCGCCGAATCGGTGTTGTTCTTGAAGAGGTAGATGTCGCCGCCGATGCCCTCTTCGGCGAGGCGCTGCTCGGCGTCGATCAACAACTCCTCCAGCACCCGCTCCCCTGCCCGATCATGAGTGACCAGCTGCAGAAGCGAGTCGCACTCGGCAGTCGCGTACTCGGGGTGCGAACCGACGTCGAGGTACAACCGCGCACCGTTGCGAAGGAACACATTGGAGCTTCGTCCCCAGGACACGACTCTGCGGAACAGGTACCGAGCCACCTCGTCCGGACTCAGCCGCCTGTGCCCGTGAAAAGTACACGTGACACCGAACTCGGTCTCGATGCCCATAATTCGTCGCTGCACACTTCGACAGTACAACGCACACGCGCTGATGGAGCGTTCGAACGAGGCGAGAAACGCTGTGTCGACATGGGGGCGCCTAGGCTGGACCGGTGACCGAGACACCGAGAACGACGCCCGACCTGATCCATGCATGGGACGTTCGACTCTTCGATCGCACAGCGGCAAGTCGCGCATCCATCGCCGATCCGGCCCTGCGAAGCTTGAGCAAAGCAGCCGATCACAGCCTGCTCTGGGGTGCAACGGCCGGCCTGCTTGCGGCCCGTCCCGGACCGACCCGGCGAGGCGCGGTGCGCGGATTGCTGGGCGTGGCAGGCGCAAGTGTGCTCGCCAACGGAATTCTCAAGCCCATGTTTCCGCGGATACGTCCGGGATTCGAACGAACGCCGTTCGTGCGTAGGGTGCTATCGCCGCCGGTGTCGTCCTCGTTCCCGTCCGGGCACTCGGCGTCGGCCGCCGCGTTCGCAACCGGGGTAGCACTCGAATCACCGCTCGCCGGAGCAGCTTTGGCACCCCTCGCGGCGGCGGTCTGCTACTCGCGAGTGCATACGGGCGTCCACTGGCCCTCCGATGTTCTGGCCGGTGCTGCGCTGGGAGTCGGAATCGCTCTGTCCACTCGACGGTGGTGGGCGGTTCGCACCGAAGAGCCTGCCGTTCTGGGTAAGCGCGTGGATGTCCCTGCGCTTCCTGGTGGCCAAGGAATGTTGGTTCTCGTCAATCCCGGCTCCGGTTCCGACGACGGAATCGCGAAGTCGATCCGTGACCGTCTCCCGAACGCCGAGATATTCGAACCGGAACCCGGACACGATTTCAACGAACAACTCGAAGATCTCATCGACCGGTCTGCGCCCAAGGCGTTGGGGGTCTGCGGCGGCGACGGGACGATCGTCAGTGTGGCCGAATCCGCCGTTCGGCACGAATTACCGCTGGCGGTGTTTCCCGGCGGGACACTCAATCACTTTGCGCGGGATGCAGGCGTCGCGGACATCGAATCGACTGCCTCCGCCGTTGAGAGTGGCGTCGCGGCTCATGTCGATCTCGCACGGGTTCTCGTGGACGGCAACGAGAGGGTGCCCTTCGTCAATACCGCGACCTTCGGCGGATATCCCGACTCGGTTCGACTTCGTGAGAAGTTGGAGGGTCGAATCGGAAAGTGGCCGGCTGCTGCTGTCGCCATGATTCGAGTGCTTGCAAGCGCCCGCCCGCTCGAGATCGAGCTGGACGGGCGTCCACAGGCAGTGTGGATGCTCTTCGTCGGCAACGGCCAGTACGCTCCAGCCGACCAAGTTCCCATGTCGCGGCCGTCCATCGGATCCGGGACCCTCGACGTGCGATACCTGCCGTCGACCCCGTTCCTGTCCCGCACGCGGCTTGTCCTGGCCGCGTTGACCGGCACGCTGGGGGCGTCGTCGACGTACGTACATTCCTCGGTCCGCACGTTGGCGGTGGACGTCGTCGGACCATCGGTCGCCCTCGCGACCGATGGTGAAGTGACGGCGGACGGCCGCAGCTTCGAGTTCGGTGTCGACGACAACGGCCTCGTCCTCTACCGAGAGCAGTAGAAGCCGAGGCCGTGTCGGGGTGTTCTGACTAGTCGGTCGGCGGTGCAGGATCCTGCTCAGTGTCAGCAGGGAGCATGTCCTGCAAGGCCGCGCCGGCGATACGTCGGAAAGCCCTACGCGGACGGGCCTGATCCAAGACTGCGACCTCGAGCGAACTCACCTCGAGAGTCTTCTTGTCGGATTCGGCCGCGCCGTTCGGAGGCGGGGCCGCGCCCGCACCCAGCGCGGCTACCGAAATTTGTACCGCCGTTGCGAGATCCAACCCGGATCGGTACGACGCCCTCAGTGCAGTGACGATCGGCTCGGTGGTACCACCCATGACGACGAAATCCTGCTCGTCGACGATCGATCCGTCGTACGTGATCCGGTACAACTGACTCGACACCGGCTCGTCCGAATGCGAAACCTCGGCGACACAGATCTCGACCTCGTACGGCTTGAGTTGCTCGGTGAAGATCGTACCCAGCGCCTGTGCATACGTTTTGGCAAGAGAGCGACCGGTGACGTCGCGCCGGTCGTAGGTGTACCCCTTGGTATCCGCGTGCAGGATTCCAGCCTTGCGCAGATTCTCGAACTCGTTGTACTTACCTACCGCTGCAAAACCGAGACGGTCGTACAGTTCGCTGACCTTGTGCAGGGCGGACGAGCGGTTTTCGGCAACGAAGAGGACGCCGTCTGCATACGACAGAACGATGACACTTCGACCGCGAGCAATACCCTTGCGCGCCAGTTCCGAGCGATCGCGCATGATCTGCTCGGCTGATGCGTAATACGGCATGGTCATGACGCCGTCCCCCCTTGCACTGCACGCTCAGCGATCACCGCGTGTGCGGCATCGGCAATCCGTGACTGCGCGACTTCGTTCGCACCCACGCTGGTGATGGTCACTGCGGTCGGGTAGATCCCGCGAGTGACGTCGGGACCACCCGTCGCCGAGTCGTCGTCGGCGGCGTCGAACAGCGACTCCACCACGGCCCTGAGTGCGTCGTCCTCACCGAGACCTGGGGTGTACAACTTCTTCATCGCCGACTTCGCGAACAACGAACCTGATCCGACTGCGTGGTAGCCGGACTGTTCCTCGTAGCGGCCACCGACGACGTCGTACGAGACGATTCTGCCCGCACGTTCGGGGTCGGTGATGTCGACGTCGAAGCCCACGAGAAGAGGGACCGCCGCCAGGCCCTGCATCGCTGCGCCCAGGTTGCTGCGCACCATCGAGGACAGCTTGTTGGCTTTGCCGTTGAACGTCAGCGGCACGCCTTCGATCTTCTCGTAGTGTTCGAGTTCGACGGCGAACAGCCTGACGAGTTCGATCGCTATTCCGGCGGTACCTGCAATTCCAGCCGCCGAGAAGTCGTCGGTCACGAACACTTTCTGCATGTCGCGATTCGCGATCAGGTTTCCCTGCGTCGCGCGCCGATCGCCGGCGATCAACACGCCACCCGCATACGCCACGGCAACGATGGTCGTGCCATGCGGCGCAATGTCCGACAGCGATCCACCGGACAGCGATCCACCGGACAGCGGACCGTCGGACGGAGTCACACGGTTCTCCGGAAGAAGGTGCGGTGCGTGATCACGTAGATGATCGGTGAACGAAGAATGATGCGAGCCGAATTGCGGGAACAGATCGCCCGCAGCCGGGTTCGCTGAGCGATCCACCGTCACTGGCCGCCCTTCTGAACGTAGGCACGGACGAAGTCTTCAGCGTTTTCCTCGAGCACGTCGTCGATCTCGTCGAGGAGGTCATCGGTCTCTTCCGCCAGCTTCTCGCGTCGTTCCTGACCACCACCGGCCTCACCGGGGACCTCGTCGTCGCCGTCGCCACCGCCAGAGCGCCGTGTCTGCTCTTGAGCCATAGTCGCCGACCTCCTTACGTATTCGCAGTACCTGCTCGGACCTTCACCCTACCGATTGGGTCCCCTCTTGGGGTGGCAAGACACTGCGGAATCGGTCAGGTCGTCAGTTGTTCGACCAGTTCCGCTGCAGTTTCGGCAGACTCGAGGAGTGCGCCCACGTGTGCTTTGCTGCCTCGGAGCGGCTCGAGAGTCGGAATGCGAACCAGCGAATCGCCGCCCAGATCGAAGATGACCGAATCCCAACTCGCAGCCGCGATGTCGGCGCCGAACTTGCGCAACACCTCGCCACGGAAGTAAGCGCGCGTGTCCGACGGTGGGTTGGAGATAGCGTCGAGGACTTGCTGCTCGGTGACCAGGCGTTCCATCGAGCCGCGCGCAACGAGCCTGTTGTACAAACCTTTGTCGAGGCGAACGTCCGAGTACTGCAAGTCGACAAGGTGTAACCGCGGCGCCGACCATCCGAGCCCCTCACGCTGGCGGAAGCCTTCGAGAAGGCGCAGCTTGGCGGGCCAGTCGAGCAGGTTCGCGCACTCCATCGGATCTCGCTCCAATAGATCCAGCACCATCGCCCATTTGTCCAGGATGTCGGCTACGCGGGGGTCGTTCCTGCCCTCACTCGCGACGAACTTGGCCACTCGCTGGTGATAGATCCGCTGCAACGCAAGGGCGGTCAGTTCGCGACCGTCGGCAAGTGCGACCGCCTGACGGAGTGTCGGGTCGTGGCTGATCTGATGCACTGCCGTCACAGGTCGGGCCAACTGGAGATCGGACAGATCGACACCCGCCTCGATGATGTCGAGAACCAGAGCCGTCGTGCCGACCTTGAGGTAGGTGGCCATCTCGGCGAGGTTCGCGTCGCCGATGATGCAGTGCAACCGGCGGTACTTGTCGGCATCTGCATGAGGTTCGTCGCGAGTGTTGATGATGCCGCGCTTGAGCGTCGTTTCGAGCCCGACCTCGACTTCGATGTAGTCGGCTCGCTGGGACAGCTGGAACCCGGCCTCGTCGCCGGACTGCCCGATCCCGACGCGCCCTGAACCGGTGATCACCTGGCGCGAGGCGAAGAACGGCGACAGTCCTGCGATAACAGCCGAGAACGGCGTCGCCCGTGACATCAGGTAGTTCTCGTGGGTGCCGTAGGAGGCACCCTTGCCGTCGACATTGTTCTTGTACAGCTGCAGTCTCGGTGCGCCGGGAACGCTGGAGGCGTGGCGGGCAGCGGCTTCCATGACTCGCTCACCGGCTTTGTCCCAGATGACGGCATCGAGCGGGTCGCGAACCTCGGGGGCAGAGTACTCGGGGTGCGCGTGGTCGACGTAGAGGCGAGCGCCGTTGGTGAGGATCATGTTCGCCGCACCGACCTCGTCGGCATCGATCACCGGCGCCGGACCGCTGAATCGACCCAAGTCGAAACCACGGGCATCTCGCAATGGCGATTCGACCTCGTAGTCCCACCGGGTTCGCTTCGCGCGCGGGACGCCGGCCGCCGCCGCGTAGGCGAGCACAGCCTGTGTCGATGTGAGGATCGGATTGGCCGTCGGTTCCGTCGGGGAGGAAATTCCGTACTCGACCTCGATGCCGATGATGCGCTCCATAGGGCCGAGCCTAGGTGATCGGCGGCGTCTGACTCGAACGAGCGTCGGCGTCCGTGCGGCAGGCATCCCGATCCGAGCACGAGAAAACGCTGCCCGCGACCATCGTGACGGCCGCGGGCAGCGTTTTCGGTTTGTGTAACTTACAAATACTGACCGGTGTTGGATTCTGTGTCGATCGCGCGTGAGGCGCTCGCGTTCTTCCCAGTGACCAACGTTCGGATGTACACGATTCGCTCACCCTTCTTGCCCGAGATTCGCGCCCAGTCGTCCGGGTTGGTCGTGTTGGGCAGGTCCTCGTTCTCGGCGAATTCGTCCACGATCGAATCGAACAGGTGCTGAACACGAAGGCCTGGAGTTCCCGACTCGAGGACCGACTTGATCGCGTACTTCTTCGACCTGTCGACGATGTTCTGAATCATCGCTCCCGAGTTGAAGTCCTTGAAGTACAGAACCTCCTTGTCACCGTTGGCGTAGGTGACCTCGAGGAAACGATTGTCTTCGCTTTCGGCGTACATGCGATCGACGACGCGCTCGATCATCGCGCGAATGCATGCGACACGATCGCCTCCGAATTCGGCGAGATCGTCGGCGTTGACCGGCAACGAGTCGGTGAGGTACTTCGAGAAGATGTCCTGAGCGGATTCCGCATCCGGTCGTTCGATCTTGATCTTCACGTCGAGCCTGCCGGGGCGCAGGATTGCCGGGTCGATCATGTCCTCGCGGTTGGACGCGCCGATCACGATGACGTTCTCCAACCCCTCGACACCGTCGATCTCGGCCAGGAGCTGCGGAACGACCGTGGTTTCGACGTCCGAGGACACTCCGGAACCACGGGTGCGGAAGATCGAGTCCATCTCGTCGAAGAAGACGATGACCGGTGTACCTTCCGATGCCTTCTCTCGCGCGCGCTGGAAGATCATTCGAATGTGACGTTCGGTCTCGCCGACGAACTTGTTGAGCAACTCCGGGCCTTTGATGTTGAGGAAGAACGACTTGGCTTCCTTCGCATCCTGGCCACGTGCTTCGGCGATCTTCTTCGCGAGTGAATTCGCGACGGCCTTGGCGATGAGCGTCTTGCCGCATCCTGGAGGCCCGTAGAGCAGAACACCTTTCGGTGGCCGCAGTGAGTACTCGCGGAACAGGTCCTTGTGCAGGAAGGGCAACTCGACCGCGTCTCGAATCTGTTCGATCTGACGCCCGAGACCACCGATATCCTCGTAGCCGACATCGGGCACTTCCTCGAGCACAAGGTCCTCGACTTCGGCCTTCGGAACACGCTCGAAGGCGTACCCAGCTTTGGTGTCGACGAGGAGCGAGTCGCCCGGACGCAGCCTGCGCGACGGCTCGTCGGGATCTTCCGGAGTGTCGTCGTTGGCCATCTCGTAGAGCGGCTTGGCCAACCACACCACACGTTCTTCGTCGGCGTGGCCAACCACGAGAGCGCGTGTTCCGTCACCGAGAAGTTCGCGCAGAGTGCTGATCTCACCGATCTGCTCGAACGACCCGGCCTCGACGATGGTGAGTGCCTCGTTGAGCCGAACTGTCTGGCCCGGCGCGAGGACATCGGCTTCGATGTTGGGCGAGCATGCCAACCGCATCTTGCGCCCGGAGGTGAAGACGTCGACGGTGTCGTCGTCGTGGACCGCCATCAGAATGCCGTAGCCACTCGGCGGTTGGCCGAGCCGGTCCACTTCCTCCCGCAACGCGATCAGCTGTTGGCGGGCTTCCTTGAGCGTGTCCATCAGCTTGGAATTGCGCAACGACAACGAGTCGATGCGGGCCTCCAGCTCGCGCACATGCTCGGGCGGTTCACCGAGTTGACCGAGCTGACGCCGTAGGGACGCTGCCTCGGAGCGTAGATCCTCGAGTTCTGCCCTGGCCGCAGCCGAATCCGGATTGTCTGTTGAGCTCATGAGCGACTCCTCCCAGTCCCGATCTACCAACGCTACCGGCACATACGCAAAAGCGCGTGGGGACACGTTCTCGCAGTGGTCCTCGATCGCACGAGGAAGCCTCGGGACCGGCGACTTTTGCCATGTTAGCCTCACCTGAAATGCACGCGAACATGCTGCACAGAAGAGGGGCTTCACCAGTGAAAATGCGCACATCTTCCGCTTTCGTCGCGCTCGCGGCCGCTACGCTCGTCGCTGCCGGTTGCAGCTCGGGAGAAGATTCCGATCACAGTTCGGAACCTTCGTCGTCGGCGACTTCCGACACGCCCCCGACCACAGCGGTGGCCGCCGTGACTGCTCCGACCGTCAAGGAGCTCACCGACTCTTTGGCCCTTGTCGTCGCCCCGGACGTCGACGCCGCAACGAAAGCGGCCGACATCGAGAACGGGCAAGCGCGCCTGGCGAATCTGGAGCAAATGACGGCCGCCCTCGCCAACTACGGCGAGATCACTTTCGAAGTCCAAGAGCCTACGGTCGAAGGCGAGACCGCGACTGCGCTCGTCGCAATTGCGACGCCGCGCGGGACGGCAGCCCCGACCCCCAACACCTGGGTCCTGATCGACGGCCACTGGAAGGTGTCCGAAACCAGTGCCTGCCAACTGCTGGCGATGGGCCAGGCTCCCTGCGTCTAGCTCAGCCCTTGCCGGACCTTCGCTGTGGCTTCGGGGTGACGGTCCCGGCCGCCAATTTTCGAGCGCTGACGAGGAAGGCGGTGTGTCCCTGCATCCGATGCTCGGGACGCACCGCCAAACCGACGACATGCCACCCTCGAACGATGGATTCCCACGACCGTGGCTCGGTCCAGCATTCCTGCGCGCGGAGCGCCTCGACGACACGCGACAGCTGCGTGACGGTGGCGACATAGACGATCAACACTCCGCCCGGTACGAGAGCATCCGACACCGCGGGTAGCGCGTCCCACGGCGAGAGCATGTCCAAGATCACGCGATCGACGGTCTCCCCCGGATGGTCGACACCGAATTGATCGATGTCGGCGACGGTGAGGTCCCAGTTGGGCGGGCGCTCCCCGAAGAACGTCTCGACGTTCTTCACCGCGTAGTCGGCGTGATCCTGGCGGATCTCGTACGAGATGACGGTCCCTGTCGTTCCCACGGCTCGGAGCAAGGAACACGTGAGCGCGCCCGAACCCGCACCGGCCTCGAGTACCCGTGCACCGGGAAAGACGTCACCTTCGTGCACTATCTGCGCGGCATCCTTCGGGTAGATGACCTGCGCGCCGCGCGGCATCGACAACACATAGTCGGTGAGCAGGGGCCGAAGAGCGAGGTACGGAGTTCCGTTCACCGAGGTGACGACGCTGCCCTCGTCCGCGCCGATCAACGCGTCGTGCGTGATGCCACCGCGGTGCGTGTGGAATTCCTTGCCTGCGTCGAGAACGACCGTGTAGTGCCGGCCTTTGCCGTCCGTCAGCTGGACGCGATCTCCGACTCGGAACGGGCCGCTTCGTGCGGGGCCGGCGGGGCCGGCTTCCGTGATCTCGTCCGAAGACACAGCCGACTACCTCTTTCGATGAACTGATGTGGTGCAGTCGGTCCGGGTTGGACTGGCGACTCGGCTGCCCAGACTACGGCCTTGCGCAGTTCTGTCGGTCCACGGGCTTAGTGTGCAGGGCGTGAGTATTACCGATACGCCCGCGCCGCTTGCCCCGATGAGCCCCACCAGGCGTAGCAAGCCGGCACTCTCACCGTCACGCGCCGGCGACTTCAAACAGTGTCCGCTGCTCTACCGGTTTCGGGCCATCGACCGGATCCCCGAGAAGTCGACCACGGCACAGGTCAAAGGCACCGTGGTTCACGCAGCACTCGAAGCGTTGTACGGGATGCCCACCGCGGCACGCCATTCGGACACCGCAGTCGGTCTCGTCGAGCCCGCGTGGGATCGTGTCCGCACCGAGTCTCCGGGCGTCGCCGACTTCATTGCCGACAACGACCTCGCCACACTGCTCGAGCAGGCGCGTGACCTCGTCGCGGGGTACTACGAGATGGAAGACCCGACTCGATTCGATCCGGAATCGTGCGAGCAGCGCGTCGAGATCGATCTGGACGACGGGACGCCGCTGCGCGGTTTCATAGACCGCATCGACGTGGCGCCCAACGGAATGGTGCGCGTGGTGGACTACAAGACGGGCAAAGCTCCTCGGGAATTCACCGAGGCAAAAGCGCTCTTCCAGATGAAGTTCTACGCCTTGATCGTCATGCGCATGCGTGGCATTGTCCCGGCTCAGCTCAAGTTGATGTACCTCGCGGACAAACAGTCCCTGACTTACACCCCGGACGAGGGGGAACTGCTCCGGTTCGAACGGATGTTGTCGGCGATCTGGAAAGCCATTCTCGTAGCAGGGAAAACGGGAGACTTTCAGCCCAAGCGAGGCAAGTTGTGCACATGGTGCGATCACCAAGCTCTGTGCCCCGAGTTCGGTGGAACTCCCCCGACCTACCCCGGTTGGCCCGAGGTCGCAGAAGCAGCGAGCACACAGGCATGAACGAGAACGCATTTTTCGTACCTCTCGGTGTGAATGCGGCGGGCAACGAGGTGTTCGGTGCCACAGAGCGATCCATCGGCACCTGGGCCTCTACCATGCAGCACGGGGCACCACCGTCTGCGCTGCTGGTACGCGCTCTGGAGCGGATCGGCGCACGCGAGGATGTACGCGTCACCCGAGTCGTGATAGAGCTTCTCGGGCCGGTGCCTATCGCGGACATCGAAGTCAGATCATGGGTCGAACGGCCAGGCAAGAATATCGAACTGGTAGTTGCCGAGCTGTGGGCACGCACCGAGGGCGGTACAGAACGTGCAGTCGCGCGAGGAACCGCGTGGAGATTGGCCACCGTGGACACCTCGCACGTCGTGCATGCGGCGGACGTCCCGCTGAAGCCGCTCTCGGAAACCACACCCCATGTGTGGGGCAAGTCGTGGAACAGCGGATACATCGACAACGTGGACATTCGCGCGATCACCGAGATCGGCGGAGCAGGACCAGGTCAGGTATGGGCCACTCCGACAACGAGTCTGGTGTTGGGCGAGACCATGACACCACTCGAGCGCCTGTTCTCCGTGGCAGACATCGCCAACGGCATCGGCGCCAAACTCGACATCGACCGATGGACATTCCTCAACACCGACCTCACCGTTCACCTGTTCCGTATCCCGGACGGCGAATGGATCGGCCTCTCAGCCGAAACATCCACCGGTCCAGATGGTTTCGCGATGTCGGCTGGAGTTCTACACGACCACCTCGGACCTGTGGGGCGTATTACACAGACCGTGTTGGTACGTCCGCGAAATCGAACCTGAGGTCAGAAAGCTCGGCAGGACCTGATGTCCGAAGCCAGAATGGCCTTCGCGCCGAGGTCGGCTAGATCGTCCATCACCGTGTTGTGAACCTTGCGAGACACCATGGCGCGCACCGCGATCCAGTTCTCATCCGCCATCGGGGACAGCGTCGGCGACTCGATGCCGGGAGTGATCTTCACAGCCTCGTCGAGAATGGATTTCGGGCAGTCGTAGTCGAGCATCAGGTACTGCTGCGCGAATACGACGCCCTGCACACGCGCGATCAGCTGCTTGCGAGTCTTGTCGGAGCTGGCGCTTCCGGCGCGCTCGATCAGCACACCCTCGGAGTCGCACAGTGACTCGCCGAAGGCGACCAAGTTGTTCTGTCGGAGCGAGCGACCCGACTCGACGACGTCGGCGATCGCATCCGCCACACCGAGCTGGATAGAGATCTCGACCGCACCGTCCAGACGAATGACGGTCGCTTCCAGCCCGCGGGAGGCGAGGTCTGCCTTGACGAGGTTGGGATACGACGTCGCGATGCGCAGCCCGCCGAGATCGTCAGTGGACCAGTCCTTGCCCTGCGGGGCCGCATAGCGGAATGTCGAACGGCCGAAACCGAGAGAGAGCAACTCGTCGACCGGAGCCCCGGAGTCCAACGCCAGATCGCGTCCCGTGATACCGAGGTCGAGCTGGCCCGACCCGACGTAGATCGCGATGTCCTTCGGGCGTAGGAAGAAGAATTCGACGCCGTTGGCTGGATCGAGGACGGTGAGATCCTTCGAGTCGCTACGTCGCCGGTATCCGGCTTCCTGCAAGATCTCGGCGGAGGATTCGGAGAGGGCGCCCTTGTTGGGAACTGCTACACGCAACATTGCGAGGTCCTTAGGTCAGAAGAAGTACGAGGTCAGAGAGCGTGCCGCTCGAAACGAGAACGCTCACAGATGTCGGTAGACGTCGTCGAGCGTCAGACCGCGCCCCACCATGAGAACCTGAACCCAGTACAGCAACTGCGAAATCTCCTCGGCGAGTGCCTCGTCACCCTCGTGCTCGGCGGCGATCCAGACTTCACCCGCCTCTTCGATGATCTTCTTACCCTGGGCATGCACGCCTGCATCCAACGCAGCAACGGTGCCCGAGCCCTCGGGGCGGGTGACAGCGCGGTCGGTCAGCTCGGCGAACAGGGAGTCGAAGGTCTTCACGGTTAGCGATTCTTTCATGACGAGGTGGCCGAGCGTGCATCGCACCACGCGGACCGCAACTCCTCCGCGCTGATCCCGACGAGCGAATCGCGGAGGACGTATCCGGACTCGGCCGACACTTCGACTTCGGAGGGCACGAGCAGTACCGAGCACCCCGCTCGGAACGCGGCCAGCGAACCAGTCGGGGAATCCTCGACCGCGAGACAGTGCGACGGGTCGAGCCCGAGTAGGGACGCACCCAGGAGGTACGGCGCCGGATGCGGCTTGCCTTCTTCGACCTCGTCACCGCTGACGGTGAAGTCGAAGTACTCACGCCCGATCGTCTCCAGAGCGGTCTCGACGAGTCCACGTTCGGTATTGGTCACCAATGCGGTGCCCAGACCCATCTCACGCGCGAGCGCTAGGGCGTCCTTGGCACCGGGGCGCCACGGGATACCCTCGGAAAACAGCTGCCCGACACGGTCCGTCAACCAGTTGCGGGCCCATCCCAAAGACTGCTCGGTCGCTTCGGTTCCCGTGTGGGCGAACACTTTTCGCAGTGCTCCGTGCATGGAATTGCCGAGTGTGCTCGTTCGAACTTCCGCGGTCAACACTCGACCCAGTTCGAGAGACAGCTCGGCAACCGCGACGTCCCAGATCTTCTCCGAATCCAGCAAGGTTCCGTCCATGTCCCACAGGACGCCCCTCAAATCGGACACATTCGACGCATTGGGTTCAGACATTGAAGTACTTGGCCTCCGGGTGGTGCAGTACGAATGCGTCGGTGGACTGCTCGGGATGCAATTGCAACTCCTCGGACAGTTTGACGCCGATTCGTTCTGGTTCGAGTAGTGCCGCGAGCTTGATGCGATCCTCCAGGTCCGGGCATGCTCCGTACCCGAACGAGTAACGCGCACCTCGATATTCGAGTTTGAAGTATCCCTCCGCGTCCGCGGGATCTTCTGCTGCAACGGTGCGGCCGCCGGTCAATTTCAGTTCCTCGCGAACACGGCGATGCCAATACTCGGCGAGCGCTTCGGTCAGCTGTACACCGATTCCGTGCACTTCGAGGTAGTCGCGATACGCATCGGCCGCGAACAGTTCGTTGGCGAAGTCGGCAATGGGCTGACCCATTGTCACGAGGTTCATCGGCAGCACGTCGACCTGCCCGCTCTCGCGAGCAGACGCACGGGAGCGAACGAAGTCGGCGATGCACAGGAATCGATCTCGCTGCTGACGCGGAAAGGTGAACCTGAACCGCTCGGGAGCATCGGGGGTCGGCTCGGTGAGCACGACGACATCGTCACCTTCGGACACCGCCGGGAAATAGCCGTAGACCAGGGCGGCATGCGCGAGAATTCCGTCGGTACTGAGCCTGTCGAGCCAATAACGGAGTCGGGGCTTGCCTTCCGACTCCACCAGATCCTCGTACGTGGCGCCTTCGCCTTTACGTGCGCCGCGAAGACCCCACTGACCGAGGAACAGTGCCCGCTCGTCGAGCAGCCCCGAATACTCCGCCAACGACACACCCTTGACGATGCGAGTACCCCAGAACGGCGGTACCGGAGTCTCGACGTCCGTGGCGACATCCGACCTCTCCGGAACGACGACCGGAACGGCAGCGGCCTTACGCTGCTCGGCAATCCGCCTCGACCGCTCGTGTCGAGTCTTGCGCTCCTCGGCCTTGGCTCGCGCTTCCAGCGCCTCCGGGCTGTCGGGCGCCGGTCCCCCGCCGCGCTTGGTGGTCATGATCGTGTCCATCAACCGCAGACCTTCGAATGCGTCGCGTGCATAGTGAACATCGCCCTGGTAGACGTCCTGCAGGTCGTTCTCGACGTAGGACCGAGTCAGAGCGGCACCACCCAGCAGCACGGGGAACTGCTCGGCAACGCCCTTGTTGTTGAGTTCGATCAGGTTGTCCTTCATGACCACCGTCGACTTCACCAACAGCCCCGACATACCGATCACATCGGCGCGCTTGTCGATCGCCGCTTCGAGAATGGTCGAGATGGGTTGCTTGATACCGAGATTGACGACCTCGTAGCCGTTGTTGCTGAGGATGATGTCCACGAGGTTCTTGCCGATGTCGTGCACGTCGCCCTTGACGGTGCCCAGAACGATCCGGCCCTTTCCGTCGTCGTCCGTGGCTTCCATATGTGGTTCGAGGTAGGCGACAGCGGCTTTCATGACTTCGGCGGAGGCCAGCACGAACGGCAGCTGCATCTGGCCTGACCCGAACAGCTCGCCGACCGTCTTCATCCCGGACAACAACGTCTCGTTGATGATTTCCAGCGGCGGCTTCTGGTCCATTGCGGCATCGAGATCGTCGTCGAGACCGTTGCGCTCGCCGTCCACTATGCGGCGCTCCAGTCGCTCGAAGAGCGGCAACCGACCGAGTTCCTCTGCCCGAGATTCACGAGCCGACGCCGCCGAGACACCCTCGAAGAGCTGCATGAGCTTCTGCAGCGGGTCGTACCCTTCGGAGCGGCGATCGTAGACCAGATCCAGTGCGGTCTCACGCTGCTCGTCGGGAATCTTGTTCATCGGCAGAATCTTCGACGCGTGCACGATGGCTGTGTCGAGTCCGGCTTCGGTGCATTCGTGCAGGAATACCGAGTTGAGGACCTGTCGGGCGGCCGCGTTCAGTCCGAACGAGATGTTGGACAGACCGAGCGTCGTGTGCACCTTGGGGTACTTCGCCTTGAGCTGACGGATGGCCTCGATCGTCTCGATGCCGTCACGCCGCACCTCTTCCTGTCCGGTCGAGATCGGGAAAGTCAAAGTGTCGACGATGATGTCCTCGTGGCTCAGCCCCCAGTTGGTGGTGATGTCCTCGATGAGTCGGTCGGCGACCCGCACCTTCCACTCGGCGGTACGAGCCTGGCCTTCCTCGTCGATGGTGAGTGCGACGACGGCCGCGCCATGTTCCTTGACCAGCGTCATGATCTTCTGGAAGCGGGAGTCCGGTCCGTCTCCGTCCTCGTAGTTGACCGAGTTGACCGCACTGCGTCCGCCGAGGTGTTCGAGACCAGCCTCCAGGACCGCCGGTTCGGTGGAGTCGAGCATGATCGGCAGCGTCGATGCCGTCGCCAGGCGGCTGGCCAACGCGGCCATGTCGGCTGCCCCGTCGCGGCCGACGTAGTCCACGTTGAGATCGAGCATGTGGGCGCCGTCGCGCGTCTGGTCCTTGGCGATGTCGAGGCACTTCTCGTAGTCCTCGGCGAGCATCGCGTCGCGGAACGCCTTGGATCCGTTGGAGTTGGTCCGCTCGCCGATCATCAGAATGCTGGCATCCTGCTCGAACGGGACAGCGGAGTACAGCGATGCGACCCCGGGCTCGGGAGTCGGAACGCGCGTCGCCTTCGCCGTACCGTGCACGAGATCGGCCACCTGCCGAATGTGCTCGGGAGTGGTGCCGCAGCAGCCTCCGACCAAAGACAGGCCGTATTCCGAGACGAAACCGCCGAGGGCAGTTGCAAGCTCGGGCGCCGTCAATGGATACTCCGCGCCTCGTGGACCCAGCGTCGGCAGGCCGGCGTTGGGCATGACCGAGACGGGGAGTGTCGAATGCTTGGACAGATGCCGTAGGTGCTCGCTCATCTCGGCAGGCCCGGTCGCGCAGTTCAGCCCGATCATGTCGATGCCGAGGGGTTCCAGCGCAGTCAATGCCGCGCCGATTTCGCTGCCCAGGAGCATCGCGCCGGTCGTTTCGACGGTCACATGCGTGATGATCGGAATCCGCACACCCAGTTTGTCCATGGCGTGCTGGCTACCGATGATTGCCGCTTTGACCTGAAGCAGGTCCTGGCAGGTCTCGACGAGGATGGCGTCGGCGCCGCCGTCGATCATCCCGAGAGCAGCCTCGGTATATGCATCACGCAGGACCGCGAACGGTGCGTGTCCGAGGGTCGGCAGCTTGGTACCAGGACCCATCGAGCCGAGAACGAAGCGGCCCATACCGTCGCGTCCAGGGCCCATCTCGTCGGCGGTCTCCCGCGCGAGCCTCGTGCCCTTCTCCGACAGTTCCCGGATTCGATCGGAGATGTCGTAGTCCGCGAGGTTCGGCAGATTGCAGCCGAACGTGTTGGTTTCGACGGCATCGGCACCTGCGTCGAAGTAGGCGCGGTGGATCTCGCGTAGCACGTCGGGGCGCGTGTCGTTGAGGATTTCGTTGCATCCCTCGAGGCCGAGGAAGTCGTCGAGCGTGAGGTTGGCGTCCTGCAGCATCGTTCCCATAGCCCCGTCGCCGATGACAACGCGAGTTTCGATCGCATCGAGCAGACTTGTCTTGTGTAGCGCAGGCATCACTACAGACTAGTGGGCTTCATGCCGTGACCACGACAGCGCCGGCTGGTCGTAGGCTGTCGTGGTGAGTCCCCGAAACCGAGACGGCAATTTTCCCGCCGACAGAGACGACACCGAACACGGCAATTCGGATAGTGCGGCCGAAACCCTGCTGGCCGCGGTGTCCTCGGCTGTGTCGAACGCAACACCGATTCCGTCGGATTCCGAAGTCGACTCCGACGACGATCTCGACGAGGAACTCGAACTACCGTCGCTACGGAATCCCATCCTGGTTGCCGCATTCGAGGGCTGGAACGACGCGGGCGACGCAGCGAGTGGAGCTGTCGAACATCTCGAGTTGATTTGGGATGCGACCCCGCTGGCCGAATTGGATTCCGAGGACTACTACGACTACCAGGTGAATCGTCCGACAATCCGGCAGGTCGACGGCGTCACCCGCGAGATTGCGTGGCCGTCGACCAGGTTGTCGGTGTGTTCACCTCCCGGCAGTGCCCGCGATGTGGTCCTACTGCGCGGGATCGAACCGAATATGAGGTGGCGAAGCTTCTGCGACGACCTTCTCGAGTTCGTCGAGCAGTTGGGTGTGGACACCGTGGTCATCCTCGGCGCCCTGCTGGCCGACACGCCGCACACCCGTCCCGTTCCGGTCACCGGCAGCGCCTACAGCGTCGAGGCAGCCGAGCGCTTCAACCTCGAGCAGACACGGTACGAGGGTCCGACCGGCATCACGGGCGTCCTGCAGGACGAATGTGTCAAAGCGGGCGTCCCGGCGGTGTCGTTCTGGGCAGCTGTTCCGCACTACGTGTCGCAGCCGCCGAATCCCAAGGCGACCGTGGCGTTGCTGCAGCGAGTCGAAGATGTCCTCGACATCGAGGTGCCGCTCGGCGAGCTTCCGTCGCAGGCCGAGGACTGGGAGGAAGCGGTCACCGAGATGACGAAGGAAGACGAGGAGATCAGCGAGTACGTGCGCACCCTCGAGGAACGAGGTGACGCGGAGGTAGACATCTCCGAGGCCATCTCGAAGATCGACGGTGACGCCATCGCAGCAGAGTTCGAGCGCTACCTCCGACGCCGGGGACCAGGCAACTTCGGCCTGTGACTGCACCGGCCGCACAGGGGTTGCTGCGGCTCGGTGAGTTCTTTCTGATCCCCACGTAACGCAGGCGCAGCGGCGGTGTCACCCAGGCACCGCAACCTGGTGTCCATGGCAAGCACACCGCGGTTCCTTCAGGGCGTCTTCCCGTTCACCGGACATGGACTCGGCAAACCCGAGGCGGTGGATTCGTCCACCACGTTCGTCGTGCCTTCGGGATCGATCGCTCAACCGCTGTACTTTCGCGGAGGCAACTCCTCCGACGAGCTGATCGTGGTGTCGCTGCTCAAAGACGGCCAGCCGATGCGCGTGTTCCCCATGGGAGCCAAGAGCGGGGTGAACATTCCTCTTCGCGTGGTCGAGGACGTCGATCCCGACTCGGTGCTCGAGCTCGTCGTCGCGGCACCCGAGGGCACGACGGGCGAGGTCGTCGTCGACTTCGGCTTGGTGTTGATCTGATGAACAGCGATCCCAGAACGCGGCTACTCGTCGTCGGGAACGGGATGGCAGGAGCCCGGACCGTCGAGGAGATTCTCAAGCGCGGTGCCGAGAAATTCGACGTCACCATGATCGGAGACGAGCCGTACGGCAATTACAACCGAATCATGCTCTCGCATGTGCTTGCCGGCGAGTCGGGCGTCGACGACGAGGACCTGCTTCTCAATCCGATGAGCTGGTACCGCGAGAACGGCGTCACCTTGTTCGCCGGGGACCGGGCTGTCGCGCTCGATCGGTTCGCGAAGTCGGTCCGCTGCGAAAGCGGACGCATCGTCGAGTACGACACTCTGATCATTGCCACGGGCAGCAACACGTTCTTCCCCAACATGGACGGGCTACGGGAACCCGACGGTCGCCTGGCCCGCGGAGTGTTCGGATTCCGGACGATTGCAGACACCAACGGAATGCTTCAGATGGCAGCATCCCAGAACGATTTGCGTGCGGTCGTGATCGGTGGCGGGCTGCTCGGGCTGGAGGCTGCGTACGGGCTACGCACCCAGGGACTCGACGTCGACGTCGTGCACTCCCCCGGTCACTTGATGAACCAGCAGTTGGACGAGCGTGGTGGACGCCTGCTGCGCAACAAGATCGAGTCACTCGGCGTCGGTGTGCACACCTCGAAACGAACGACCTCGGTACTTCGAGACGAATCAGGACGCGTCGCCGGCGTCGGGTTCAACGACGACACGTCACTACCTGCAGACATGATCGTCGTGACGGCCGGAATCAGGCCGAACGTCGAGTTCGCACGTGGCGGCGGCCTCGTTATCGAACGCGGAATCGTCGTCGACGACCAGTTGCGCTGCGAGGACGAAGGATCCATCTACGCCGTCGGCGAGTGCTGCCAGCATCGCGGTGAGGTGTACGGGCTGGTGGCGCCACTGTGGGAGCAGGCCGTCGTGCTCGCCGAGCATCTCTCCGGAGCGAATCCTTCCGCCGCATACCACGGTTCACGATTGACGACGAAACTGAAGGTCGCTGGCGTCGACGTCGCGGCGATGGGCGTGAAGGGCCCCGAACGTGACGACGACGAGTTCGTTCAGTTCTACGAACCCAGAAGCGGGACCTACAAGAGCGTGGTGGTCCGGGACGGAAAGCTCATCGGAGCAACGCTTCTCGGCGACATCAGCAAGGCCAACTTCCTGACCCAGGCGTTCGACGAGAAGGTGCCACTACCGGACGAGCGGATCAGCATGCTCTTCGACATGGGGACGCCGACCGCAGCAACAGGTGCAGCCGAACTCGCGGACGACGTCCAGGTGTGCAACTGCAACGGCGTCACCAAGGGCGCGATCGTCGCCTGCGTGCATGCCGGGGCGAAATCGATGGGCGACGTCACCGCGGCGACCCGGGCGGGCAAGGGCTGCGGTTCGTGCAAGGGACTCGTGGCCGACATCCTCGCCTGCGCGGCCGGTGGCGCGCTCGAGACCGATCCAGCAGCAGACTGGTACGTCCCATCCATTCCGTTGTCCAAGCCCGCTCTCATCGATGTCATACGCGAGCGCGATCTTCGTTCGGTGTCGCAGGTGTTCACCGAACTCGCGACCGACGGCAGCGAGGATGTGCCGTCGAAGATGCCGCTCGCGTCGCTGCTACGCACGATCTGGGGGCCCGATTGGGTCGACGAGCGCGGCGCATTGTTCATCAACGACCGCGTGCACGCCAATATTCAGCGCGACGGCACGTTCTCGGTGGTGCCGCAGATGAAAGGTGGCGTCACCACGCCGGGCCAGCTGCGTAAGATCGCGGACGTCGCGGACAAATACAACGTGCCGCTGGTCAAAGTCACCGGCGGGCAGCGCATCGACCTGCTCGGCATCAAGAAGGAAGATCTACCGAAGGTGTGGGGCGATCTCGACATGCCCTCCGGCTTCGCTTACGGCAAGAGCATGCGGACCGTCAAGACCTGTGTCGGAAGCGACTTCTGCCGCTTCGGTCTCGGTGATTCGACAGCGCTCGGTATTGCGCTCGAAGAACGGTTCCAAGGGTTGGAGACGCCGGCGAAGCTCAAGCTCGCAGTGGCCGGATGCCCTCGAAATTGCTCCGAGGCTCTGTGCAAGGACTTCGGTGTCGTGTCGGTCGGCGAAGACAAGTGGGAGATCTATGTAGGCGGGGCCGCAGGGGCCCACATCAGGAAGGGCGATCTGCTGGCGACGGTCGTCGGGGGCGACGAGGTACTTCGGGTCGCGGGGATTTTCATTCAGCACTATCGCGAGAGCGCCCAGTGGCTGGAGCGCACGTACGCCTGGGTCCCCCGAATCGGCTTGGAGGTGCTGCAACGAACGTTGATCGAGGACTCCGAGGGAATCGTGGAAGGACTGGAGCAGCGCATGCAGACCTCCGTAGACGGATACCGGGACCCGTGGCAGGACCGGGTGGAGCAGAAGTCGCCCGCTCAGTTCACTCCGTCGCTGCCGCTGTTGCCGCTGCCTCAGGTGCCGGTCCGATGAGCATTCCGGTCGGTGCACTAGAGGATCTGACGCCGGGCGAGGGCCGCGCGTATGTGGTCGACGGCAAGCAGGTGGCAGTGTTCCTGCTCGCCGACGGAACCGTCCGGGCGATGGATGCCGTCTGCCCGCACAAGGGCGGTCCCCTGGCGGACGGTCAGATCGACGGATCGATCGTGATGTGTCCGCTGCATCAATACACGTTCTCTCTCGATACCGGGGCATGTCCGAGCGGGATCGACTCGGTGCGGACCTACCCTGCAGCCGTCGTCGACGGGAAGGTGACGATCGAGGTGTGATCGCTGCTCGCACAGCTGCATTTTCACTCGTACCCGGTGGGCGCCTACCCTGTTCCAGTGAGCGAATCGGGTGACAACGTACGGCTGGGTGCGGCAGCTGCGTTTCTGCAGGAAGATCGCCTCAAGCTGTTCGCGTTCACCGTCGCCGAAAAGCACAACGAGTACCTCTGGGTGCTGCGGGCCTTCGACATCGCGCGGGCCAACTATGTGGTGCTGCTGCACGCCGCCGATATTGCGGACACGCTGGCCAAGAACGGCCCCGACGAGCTGGAGTTGAGTGCGTCCGAGATTGCCCCCCTGTTAGAACAACTGCATGCATGGGAGCTTCTCGAGCGAAGCTACGACGGATCCCGGGCGGCAACGCTGGCCGAGTATCGAAACCGGCACTTCGTCTATCAGTTCAGCCAGGCGGGGTACAAAGCGTTCCGAGCAGTCGAGGACGTACTCGGTGCGCGACTCGACGACGCATCGCTGTCACGTCTGGTCCTGCCGGAGCTGCTCGCCGACATGCACGAACTCGCCGAGGCCAACCGTCAGGCCGACGGCGACCGTATCTATCGCAAACTCAGCCGGCTCGACTCGACCCTGTCCGAGATGGCGACCCGCGCCGCTCACTTCTACCTGGTGTTGGGTGACCTGGTCCGCACCACGGAAATCACGCCCGAGACGTTCCTCGTCCACAAGGACGCCTTGCTGACGCACATGCGCGAGTTCAGCTCCGATCTGACGCGGTACGCGCCGAAGCTGGCCGACGCGATCGCCGTGGTCGAGTCGACGGGGATATCGGAGCTGATCGAGCGGGCGGCGGTCAGCGACGAGCGAGTGTTCCTGTCGACTGCGGAGCGTGAGGCCGACTGGCGCGCTCGATGGACCGGTCTCTCACACTGGTTCGTCGCCGCCGAGGCGGAGCTCAGCGAATCGGAACGGCTTCGCGAGGGAACGATGAGTGCGATCGCGGCGGTGCTGTCCCTGTTGCGGCGGGTCACCGAAACCCGCAAGGGCGGAGTCTCACGGGAGAGTCAGTTGCGCCACCTTGCGGGTTGGTTCGCGAACACCCCGACCGAAGACAGCGCCCACGCCCTGTTCCACGCCGTGTTCGGACTCGGTCGCCCCCGGCATCTGTCGATGGTGCATCCGGACGCCGACATCATTCCGACCTCACGAACCTGGTGGGAGGCTCCGCCCGTCGAGATCTCACGCACGTTGGCCGAAACAGGTCGAACGCCATCGCCCGGACTACCAGGGAGGCTTCAGCGCAACGACGGTGGAATCCGTCGGCTCCGCGAGCAGCAGTTGCACGCACAGCGCGTCCGTAGTGCCGCCGCGCAATCGTTGGCCACGACAGGTGTCTACGACCGCACGTTGAACGAGCAGGAGACCGAAGTGCTGCTCAGCTTGCTCAATGCCGCTCTGACCGCTCGGGTTCGGGTCAGCGGCCACACGTCGGGATCCACCGGCTCCGACAGCGGCGTGAAGCTGACGCTCAGTGACAGCGACACCTCCACCGTCGTACGGACTTCTCGCGGACGGCTGCACCTGGACCGCCTGCAGCTCGAGGTTGCCGAGGTGACTCGCCGATGAGAGCCCGCGAAATCCCCTCGCTTGCACTCGATTCGTACCAACGTGCCGCCAGAGTTGCACTGGCGAACCACCTGGTGACCTCGACGTATCCCGACCGGATCGCCCTTCCGCTGCTGAGGCGCTGGGCGACCGAACTGCGCGAGGACCTACTCGAACTCTTCGGCTACCGCCTCGAAGTAACCGAGACGACCGCGCGGTTGTTCCCGGTCCTCGACGCCCTCGATCCGACCCAACCTGCGCGTACCGCGACCGATCGCATTTTCGACCGACGACGCTACGCCAATCTTGCATTGGCGTTGGCCGCACTCGGCCGCGCAGGCAACCAGATCACCCTCTCTGAGTTGGCCGACCATGTTGCCGCCGAGGCCGGACAGGTCGACGGTGTCGATCTCGAAGCCGACCGGGCGTCGGACCGCGATGCCTTCGTCGACGCCGTCGGGTGGCTGGCCGCACGCGGTGCGATCTCGCTGGCCGACGGCGACGCGGGTGGTTGGGCCAACAATCCGTCTTCGGGCGAGGCTCTGTACGACATCGAACGGTCCGTGGTCGTTGCCATGTTCAGACCACCCCGAGCTGTCCAGCACCTGCGTTCGGTCACCGGTTTGCTTGTCGGAGCCGAGGCACCTCTCGACGACGAGGAGATCCGTCAGCCGGCGGACCCGAAGGACACGCTCCGAAAAGTACGGCGCGCCTTGATCGAGCGCCCTGTTGTGTACTTCGACGATCTGGATCAGGACGGCCGGACCGCATTGGCCGCCGAGCGGACCGTCACCGACGTCGAACTGTTGACGGGCCTCGTCGCCGAACGGCGTGCCGAGGGGGTCACGTTGATCGACACGTCGGGGCGGCTGTCCGACATACGCTTTCCCAGTACCGGAACCATTGCGCAGGTGGCGCTCCTACTCGCCGGCGAGATTTCCGATCGCGTCGTCGATCCCGACGCTGCGGAGCTCACCCGACATTCGATTCCCGGTGACGGGGATCTGATCGAACGCTTGGACGGTGCAATCCCCGGTGGCGGCATATTCGACGACCTTGCCGAATTCGGGATAGCAGGAACCGGAGTCGACAACGGAATCGGTTCTGTTACATACCCGTTCATCGAGAACAGTTGGCTCCGGGGAACCGTGACCGACTTGGTCGAACGATTCGGACGAACATTTGCCGCTCAGTGGCAAGCGGATCCGGACGGGCTGAGAGAACGAGCGGTGACGATGCTCCACCGACTGCGGCTGGTGAGCATCGTATCCGGCGGAATCATCGTTCTTCCTGCCATCGCTCGCTACCGTGACGTGATGGTCAGCGTGCGAGACCGCGCCCCTCAGAACTCCCTCTTCGACGGCACTTCACCGGACACAGAAACAGAGACGCACTAGATGACCGCACATTCTCAGCGCTTTCGCCCCACTCGAGCCGGGATCATCAATCTCTGGGACTACCGCGATCAGGAATTTTCCTTCGCCGACGGACGTCTCGTGCTGCGTGGTCCGAACGGATCGGGCAAGACCAAGGCGCTGGAGGTACTGTTCCCGTTCGTCCTCGACGGCCGTATCGAGCCGCGACGTCTCAACCCGTTCGCAGGCGAAGAGCGCACGATGAAGTCGAACTTGCTCTACCGCGGTCAGGAGAGCGCTCACTCGTACGTATGGATGGAGTTCGGCCGGGGATCGCGCGAGGATCCAGAATCGGTGACCGTCGGTATCGGCATGCGGGCGAGCAGACAGAACGACAAGGTCACGCGCTGGTATTTCGTCGCGGACGGGCGCGTCGGAGTCGATTTCTCACTGCTCGGGTCCGACGACCGTCCGCTCACCAAGAAACAACTGGCGGATCAACTCGGGACGGATGCACTGACCGACCGCCCGGTGGACTATCGGGCGGCGATCGACGCCCGTATGTTCGGCCTCGGTGCGCAGCGCTACGACCAACTGATCAATCTCATCCTGACCTTGCGCAGACCCCAATTGGCGAAGAACCTCGACCCGAAGGGGTTGTCGCAGGCACTGACCGACGGGTTGCGTCCGCTCGACGAGCAACTGGTGCTCGAGGCTGCACGCTCGTTCAGCGACATGGAAGAAGTGGGACGGGCCTTGGAAGGGCTTGCCCAAGCCGATCAGGCAGCCAAGAACTTCGTCGGGGTGTACTCGAAGTACCTTCGGGTACAGGTCCGCTCGGATGTGGAGCAAGTCTCCCGCAGACTCGAAGCCGTCACGCATGCAACGACGGCACATTTCGCAGCGGCTGCACTGAAGGAGCGGCGGCTGCAGGAGCGCCTGGCCGCGGAAAAGCGGTTCGACGACGCCGAACGGGCACTCGATCAGGCCGTGGCCGACCGCGAGACACTGCAGCGCTCGAGTGCCTACGAGGGCAAACAGCAGCTCGATGATCTAGCGGAATCGGCTGCGAAGCTGAAGGTCTCGGCGGCCCAGCAATCCGAACGCGCGCGAGGCGCACAGTCCGATCTCGAAAAGCGTGCCACCGAATCAGCCCGCGCCGATTCAGCGCTCGCGGACGCGGTCGCTGCACTCAACCGGGCGGAGGACGACCTACAGACGGCGGCGGAGGATGCCGGAATCGCGTGGGCGTCGATGCCTGCGAGCGCACGAACCGACCAGTTCAGCACAGCGCTGAGAGGGCACGCCGAAGAACGCGACGGCGATGTTCGCGCGGTGCGCGACGCTCTCGGGACGGTGGAGAAGGCGTCCACCGAACGCGCCCGTGCGGACAAGAGTGCGGCCCGCGCGCGCGAACTCCTGGAGGCGTCTCGCGCCTCGGTCATCGAGGCCGAAGCCTCCGTGGAACTTGCACGCGCGCAATACAGTTCGGCTCTGCGGTCGTGGAGGTCCGAGAACTCGGCTCGCTACCTGGCCGCGGGTGTCACCGCAGCAGCGTTCGAGGCTCTGGACGCTGCGGTGCCGCACATCGGCGAAGACGATGCGCCGAGCCTCGACGCCGTCCTCGCCGACGCGTCGGCCGAAGGACTGGAGACCGTCCGCAGTCGACGCACCCAGGCAGGTGTCACCGCGTCCGCCCTGGCCGAAGAATTGGCCGCTATGCGCTCCGAACGCGACCTCGTCAGTGCCCAGCACGACGACGCTCCCCCGCCGTTCGCTGCACGAACTTCCACCCGTGACGATCGGGACGGCGCGCCACTGTGGAAACTGGTCCGATTCGTCGACGGTGTCGATCCATCCGAAGCGGCGGGCATCGAATCCGCTCTCCACGCAGCCAATCTCCTCGACGGCTGGATATCACCGACGGACGTTCCCGAGTCCATGCTGTCCGAGCAATACCTCGTTCCCGCGCCAGAGGATGCACGCCCGACCGGCCGGACCCTGTCCGACGTTCTCGATCCCGAACCGGGAACCGGGGTGCCCGAATCCCTGGTCCGCGACGTGCTGGCTTCGATCGCGTTGGGACCCGCCGAGGACGCGGTAACCTCGATCGGCGTCGACGGTCGATTCTGGCAAGGAGTCCAGCGTGGGCGTCACGTCAAACCCGATGCCGAGTACATCGGCGCGACCGCCCGTGCACGCCGCCGTGCGGCCCGTATCGCCGAACTGGATGCCTCCATCGAATCGACGGAAGCGTCGGCGACTGCGGCACGCGAAGAAGAACGCGCAGCGGCGGAGTTGCTTCGAGGTCTTGCTGCGGCGGCCAAACAGCTGCCGAGGGCGTCCGCAATCATCAAGGCGCAAAAAGCTGTCACCGAGTCCGCCGGAGCGTTGCGGACGTCTCAAGCGGGTGCAACGGCGGCCTCGAGCGAACTCGACCAGGCGATCGCAGAGCTGTCCGCGAAGGAGAAGCATCTGCGGACCACCGCGGTCGCCCACCGCACGCCGCATTCGGCGCGAGAGATCGACTCGCTCGCGGCCGCTATCCGGCACTTCCAGAACCAGGGTGAGCTCGTCCTTCGTCGACGAGGCGAGCATGTGCGCGAGGCCGAACGTCGCCGCGAAGCGCTCAACCGGTTGGAGGAGACGACCGGGCTCGCCGAGGAGCTGGCCGAGGAAGCGGCGATAGCCGAGGAGAACTATCTACAGCAGGTGAAGCGTCTGGAGATCTTGAGCGACAAGCTCGGCTCCACCGCCGAGCAGATCAACGCCGATCTCGAGAAGGCCCGCGAGAAGATCGAGGCGAGCAAGGTCGAGCAGCGAGCAGCCCGTAAGGCGGACAAGGAAGCCGGTGAAGCCATCGGCAAAGCCGAGGGCGCGTGCAACACGGCACAGGAGGGCCTGCGCGCTGCACTCACCGAGGGCATCGGCGACGCCGCCCGTTTGGCGCCGTACGCGCGCCGGGATCTCCTCACCATCCTCGGTGTGCCCACGGTCCACTCCGAAGGCTCCGACGTGTATTCCTGGCCGTCGAGCGAGTCGGCGTGGCTCAGCGTCGAACAAATCCTGTACCGCATTCAGAACGCGACATCTCCCGACGAGGAGATCGAGGTGCTACCCCCGGCGGTGCATCGGCTGCATGCGGCTTTGGACGAAGCCACGAGTTCGGTCAAGGCGAGCGAGTCGTATCGCAAGAGCACACGAACGGCTCTGACGAGTGCGCTGCAGGAGTTCGACTCACAACTCGCGTCATCGGGGCAGGATTACCGATTGCAGTGGGATGCGCCCGACGGCCTGACAGTCGTGCGGGTTCAGGACGAACAGGGTTATTCGTCGATCGGCGAGTTCGCGGATCGGATCGGTGAAGCACGCTCCAACCAGGAGACACTGCTGACCGAACACGAACGCCGCATCCTCGAGGACGCGTTGCTCACCGGATTGGCTCAGCAGATCCACGAACGCACTGTCGACGCACGCGAGCTCATTGCGCAGATGGCATCGGAGATGAAGCAGCGAAAGATGTCCTCGGGCAACACCATCGGGGTTCACTGGGTACTCGCGGACAACCTCGAGGAGGGTGCTCGTGAGGTCTCGAAATTGCTCGACCGCGACGCGTCCTCGCTCGGAGCCGACGACCTCGCGTCCATGCGCGCGCATTTCGCGTCGGAGATTCGTATCGCGCGCGCCGCGCACCCCGAACGGTCGTATCCGGAGATCTTGGCGTCGACGTTGGACTACCGCCGTTGGCGGGTCTTTTCGTTCAACCTCATCAGTGGTGACGGCACCGAGGATCGTCTGACCGTGGCCAGGCACAGTGCGCTCTCGGGCGGCGAACAATCGGTCTCACTGCACCTCCCACTCTTCGCGGCCGCGCACGTGATGCTGTCCTCGGCTGATCCACACTCCCCTCGCCTGCTTGCCCTCGACGAAGCGTTCGCGGGCGTCGACGACAACGGACGAAGTGAGTTGCTCGGGCTCAGTGTGCAGTTCGACCTCGATCTGTTCATGACCGGCTACGACCTGTGGATCACGTACTCCGACGTGCCAGGATGCGCACACTACGATCTCGCGCATTCCACGGCAGAGAACACGGTCAGTGCGGCATTGTTGGTGTGGGAGAACGGCGAGCTGTTCGCCGAGCACGACGGCACCGACCTAGCGGCCGCGTTGGGCTCGCCGCTCACCAGACGGGTGCCGACCCGAGCAGAAGGTGGTCTCGAATTTGTCCGATGACCGTACGGCCGGCTGGCGTGGCACCGCCGAGCTCGACGCGCTCCTGGCAGCTGCTCGCAAGAAGGTGGAGTCCAACTGGCTGAAGGTCGGCGGAAACATCACCGTTCACCTCGGTGATCCCCCGGAACTGTGGCGACTGTGCAGCGCGATCTCGCGATCCAATGCGGGCCTGCACAGCCGCGCGAAGTCCACCCGACTCGATCTGGTGCGGTTCGACGAGTGGCTCGCGCATCCGCTCAATGGTGGGCTGGGTCTGCTCGACACCCTCGACGCCGATTCCCCGCTTCAGGACAAAAAGCGTCTGGCGGCTGACAAGGCCGAGGTCAAGGCCAGTGCCCTCGCCGAGGCGCGAACGCTTCTCGCTGACGGCACCCACGGCGACTGGGCGGATAGATGGCTGTCGTCCCTGCTCAACCAAGACGGGACACTGGGCGGTCGCGTCGCGGTCGACTCGCTACGAACGGCCGCCCGCGTACTTGCCGTTCTTCCCGTCGACGGACTCTCGCTCACCGAGCTCGCCGAACTGGCAGTCGGTGACACCAAGGCCCTCTCCTCGGGCGGCGCACCCAAATTGGTACTCGACGCATTGTCGCTTCGTGAGGGAGTACCACGCCCTGCCGACCCGGTCGGTATCCGGTTGCTATGGGAAACCGCGGGAGTGTCGGTGGACGCTCTCTCGAGCCGCGTCGTCGTTCTCCGCTACCGTGTCGCGGAAGACCACGTCGTGGGTAGGTGGCTGAACGAGGCAGCGGCGGAGGGGATACCCTTCCCACTCACGCTCGACATGATCGGACGAGGAGCGCTCACCAACTCCGCCGACACAATCTTCGTGTGCGAGAACATCGCCGTCGTCGCAGCGGCTGCCCGCACGTCGATTGCCGGCTCGGCGAGCATCGTCTGCACGGACGGCCAGCCCTCGGCAGCGGTACACAAGCTACTGTCAGGCCTGAGGCCGGGGACAGAAGTGTACTGGCGCAACGACTTCGACTGGGCTGGACTGCACATGACCTCGCGTGCGATCGCGCGCTACGGCGCGAAGCCATGGCGCATGGACTGCGAGTCGTACCTCCACGCTCTCGACGCACGAAACTCCGAGCCGCTCAAAGGGTTTCCGACGGCGAGTCCCTGGGATCCAGCTCTCGCCGTCGCCATGCACGAGTCCGGCCGCCCGGTGATGGAGGAACGCTCGATCCCGGACCTGCTGCGCGACCTGACCTAGAATCTCAGCCTGACTTGGAACTTCAGCGCAGCGGAATGCCGAGCAATGCGTCGACCGCATCGGCGAACGCACCGGGTGCAGCGTTGTCCGAACCCCCGCGCTCCACCGCGAAACTGGCCCACGCATCGAGTGCATCGAGTGCTTTCGGGGTGTCGAGATCATCGGCGAGGTGCTGCCGCAGGCGCATGATCACATCGTCCGCATTGGTAGCCGAATCGAGACCAGCTGCAGCACGCCACAACTCCAGCCGCGTGTGCGCGCGCTCGAGAACCTCGTCGGTCCACGCCCGGTCCTGGCGATAATGCCCGGACAGCAAACCGAGTCGGACGGCCGACGGGTCTACTCCTGCAGCCCGTAGCTTCGAGACGAACACCAGATTCCCGCGACTCTTCGACATCTTCTCGCCGTCGAGACCGATCATTCCCGTGTGTACGTAGTGCCGCGCGAACCGCTCACCACCCGTTGCCGCTTCTGCGTGTGCGGCGGAGAACTCGTGGTGCGGGAAAATAAGGTCACTTCCACCGCCCTGAATATCGAAGCCGGTGCCGATACGGTTCAGTGCGATCGCGGCACATTCGACGTGCCAGCCGGGTCGGCCGGCTCCGAACGGAGAGGGCCACGACGGCTCACCCTCGCGTTCGGTACGCCACAACAACGCATCGAGCGAATCACGCTTGCCTGCCCTGTCCGGATCCCCTCCGCGTTCGGCGAAGAACTTGTCCATCGTCGCCCGGTCGTATCCGGATTCGTAGCCGAACGCCGCGTTGGCGTCGGCCCGAAAATAGACATCGGGGAACTCGGCATCGTCGACGACGTACGCGGCACCGGACGCAATCAGCTTCTCCACCAATTCGATGACCTCGTCGACGGATTCGACGGCACCGATGTAGTCGCGCGGGGGAAGAATCCGGAGCGCTTCCATATCCTCCCGGAACAGTTGAATCTCGCGGTTGCCGAGGGTGATCCAGCTCTCGCCGTCTCTGTTCGCGCGTTCGAACAGCGGGTCGTCCACGTCGGTCACGTTCTGGACGTAGTGCACATCGTGTCCGGCGTCACGCCACAAGCGGTTGACCAGATCGAAGGTGAGGTAAGTGGCTGCATGGCCGAGGTGAGTAGCGTCGTACGGCGTTATTCCGCAGACGTACATCTTCGCTTCGGCGCCGGGCGTGACGGGCCTGACTTGGCGATCAGCGGTGTCGTACAACCGAAGCGGGGGTCCCTGACCAGGGATCGACGGAACGGTTGTATCGGACCAGGAATGCATGCACTCGAGCCTATCCGAGAGGTATCAGAAGGCGGGCCACGGTATAGGCCTATTGGAACGCGGCTGCGGCATGACGGGGTTCTGCACGAGCGCGCGTGCACGTGCGAGCAAAGCGTCCGTCTCCGATTCGGTGATGTGGCCTCGCACGCGTGGCTCCACCCGATCGGCGAACGACTCGACGAAATCGGCGATGTCTGCCATCAGAGCGTCATCGACGGCTGTACCTGCCCAACCCCACAGGACGGTCCGTAGTTTGTCGTCGTGGTGCAGACAGATGCCGTGATCGACTCCGTAGACGTACCCGTCGAGGCCTTCGAGGGCGTGGCCACCTTTGCGGTCCGCGTTGTTGAGAAGAATGTCGAGAACGGCCATGCGCTGCAGTCGTGGGTCGTCGGCGTGAATGAGGGCGACTTCCTGGCCCTCACCGTCGTACGCCTCCAACACCGGGATCCACCCGGACGGAACGAGGTCCGGTCGACAGATGTCGACGAGATCCACCCGATCGCCGTGCTCACCGTGCCGCTCCGGTGTGTCGATCCACCGCTGCACCATGCCTGGACCGAACGGGCCGTCCCGCAGAATCGTCGTCGGTATGACGTCCCATCCCAGCGCGTTGGATATCTCGTACGATGCCACTTCGCGGCCCGCCAGCGTCCCGTCCGGGAAATCCCAGAGCGGCACCTCTCCCCTGACGGGCTTGTAGACGCATCGGACCGGCGCGTCGTTCTCGCCGGCCGCTGCCTCACATACCAACGTCGCATTGCTTGCGGACACCACTCGACCGACCACCGTGAGGTCGCCTGTCTCCATCGCGTGCCGCCCCTCGAACAGCGGCCGGCCTTCGGTCAAAGCTCGTCGCCGAGTTCGGCCGCCGACCCGAAGGTCGCATCACGCCGGTAGCCGTTGGTGCGTATGCAGATGTGACCGTCCTGGGTGAGCGGTTGGCCGCACAACGGGCACGGCGCGCGTCCGGCTGCGATGACCCGCTCCGAACGCAGAGCGAACTCTCGTGCCTGAATCGGGGTCAGGAACACCCGAACCGCGTCGGGACCCTCCTCGGTGTCGTCGAGGACGACGGACTCGTCGATTTCCGACTCGCTCACCGCCAACAATTCCACAACCACTGCACCTGCATCGGCGTCCCAACCGAGCCCCATGGTGCCGACCCTGAATTCGGTGTCGATCGGGGTCAGCAGAGGACTGGTGTCGCCCACCTCGGTCTCCTCGGGAGGAACATCCGCGCCGAACCGACGATGGACTTCCTCCAACAGCAGACCCATCCTGTCGGCGAGAACCTGCACCTGCTGTTTCTCGAGAGCCACCGACACCACACGGGCATCGTGGACCGCCTGGAGGAAGAACGATCGGTCGCCCGGCTCGCCCACAGTTCCCGCGACAAATCGATCAGGGGTGCGGAAAACATGTATTGCGCGTGGCATTGCACCTCCTGCATTTCGTTTTCGAGGACCCTCCGCTTCGGGCCCTCGAAGTTCCATTATCCGCTATGTCGGCGCTACGTCCCGGAACCTCCGCCCGGGACGGCGTCGGACTCGGCTTTAGCCGGCGCCGCCACCAATCCCGACAGGTCCAGTCCCATGTCGTTGGTACGTACTACGAACGGCCTGGTGGTGGTGTATCTGATCACACTGATCGACGCCGGGTCCGCCACGATTCGCTGAAATGAATCCAGATGACATCCGACGGCGTCGGCAACGATCGACTTGATGACGTCTCCGTGCGAACACGCAACCCACAGCACATCGCGTCCGTACTCCGCGGCAAGTCGAGCATCATGCTCACGGACTGCCGACACCGCCCTCGCCTGTACTGCCGCCAATCCCTCGCCGCCAGGAAACACTGCGGCCGAAGGGTGTTGCTGGACAACCTTCCACAACGGCTCCGCAAGAAGTTCCTTGATGGTTCGGCCAGTCCACGATCCGTAGTCGACTTCGACCAGTCGGTCGTCGACGACCGGAGTCAATCCCCGCCGTTCGGACAACGGCAGAACCGTCTGCTCGCATCGCTGCAGGGGCGAACGCACAACTTCTTCGATCGGCAGCGAACCCAGACGATCGGCGACGTGCGCTGCCTGCTCGCGTCCCTTGTCATCCAGCTCGACACCGAGCGACCGCCCCGCCAATGTTCCTGCTGTGTTCGAAGTCGAGCGGCCGTGCCGCAGCAAGATCACCGTCATGACACCACCCTAGTAGCGGCCTTCGGTCACGTAGCCGAGACGACTCCCGCGGCCAGCAGCGCCATTACTCCGGCACCGAGCACGATCCGGTACCCGACGAACCAGTACAGCGAGTGATTCGCGACGAACTTCAGCAGCCAGGCGATCGACGCGTAGCCGAGTGCGAACGCGATGATCGTCGCGACGACGAGTTGAGCGCCTGATGCGTTCAGGCCTTCTCCGGCCGGCTCGAACGCGTCGGGAAGCGAGAACAGACCCGATGCGGTGACCGCCGGAATCGCCAACAGGAACGAGAATCGCACTGCGGCCTCGCGTTCCAGGCCCATGAACAGGCCTGCGCTCGTCGTCGCGCCGGAACGAGATACCCCGGGAATCAATGCCAGGCACTGCGCGGCTCCCATGATCAGGCCGTCCTTCGTGGTGATCTTCTCGATCGGCCTGCGTTTGGCTCCGACGTACTCGGCGACGGCGATGACGATGGCGAACACGATGAGCATCGTGGCGATGAGCCACAAGTTTCGTGCGCCGGTTCGGATCTGATCCTTGAACAGGAAACCGAGAATGCCGATGGGAATGGTGGCGATGATCACATACCAGCCCAATCGATAGTCGAGTTCTCGCTTCGACTTGTCGAGCAGACCGGCGAACCACGCACGCACGATCCGCACGATGTCCCGCCAGAAGAACAGCAGCACGGCTGCCTCGGTCCCGAGTTGACTCACCGCTGTGAACGACGCACCGGCATCGTCACCGAAGAACACTTCCGACACGATGCGCAGATGGCCGGACGATGAAATGGGAAGGAACTCGGTCAGGCCCTGCACCGCACCGAGGATGATCGCCTGTACCCAGGTCATCGATTCGCCGATCACTGCCGCACCGCCGAGGTGCCGTCTACATAATTCACGGCCACGACCGTACCCGGCGGGCGCGGGCGGTATCGGCCGCGACTCTCGGTGCGCGGCGCGGCAGGCTCGCACGACCGCCTCTCGCGCACTACTGTGCTCACCTGGTGCCACTGCGCCCGAAAAATGCGTGGCCCGAAAAAAACGTGAGGAATCCTCGAACACCATGAAGCAGAGATCTGTCGGCTCCAGCGGCCTGCGCGTGTCGCGTGTCGGTCTCGGCACACTCGGTTGGGGCAGCGGGACCGACGGCGACGACGCCGCAGCCCAGCTGTCGGCATTCGCCGAGGCCGGAGGCACCCTCGTCGACACCTCCCCGTCGTACGGCGAAGGCCGCGCGCAACGGGTACTCGCCGAGGTCCTCGACGACGTCGTGCCCCGCCGTGAGTTGATCGTGAGCGGCTCCGCTGGGATCACGACATCCAAGGGCCGGTACCGCATCGATTGTTCGAGGCGGGCCCTCCTCGACCAGCTGGAGACAACACTTCGCGAGCTCGGAACCGAATACCTCGATCTGTGGCAGATCGGTACCTGGGATCAATACACCCCGGTCGACGAGGTTGCGGCGACGCTCGACTACGCAGTCACCAGTGGGAAGGTGCGCTACGTCGGGGCGCGCGGATACCTCGGCTGGCAGCTGGCGACGGCGGCGGGTGCAGCCGGCGCCGGGCGGATCGTCGCCACGCAGGCGGAATACTCGCTGTTGGCGCGCGGCGTGGAGGACGAACTTCTTCCGGCTGCTCGGCACCATGGCGTGGGAGTTCTTGCCGCGGTGCCCTTGGCAGGTGGCGTTCTCACCGGCAAGTACAGCCAGGGCACTCCCGCCGACTCGCGTGGCGCGGACGATGCACACGCGGACGCGATCGCGGGATACCTCACCGACACCGCTGTCAACGTCGTCGATGCCGCTGTCACGGCCGCCAGCGGGCTGAAGACATCCCCGCTCACCGTCGCGCTGGCGTGGGCTCGCGACCGCCCTGGTGTTGCGTCGGCTATCGTCGGCGCGCGCGATCTGGCCCAGCTGACCGGCATTCTCGTCGCGGAGGATCTGGAATTGCCACCTGCCATCGCCGCTGCATTGGACGACGTCAGCAGCTGACCCTGCACAGGCTAACCTTGTCTCCGTGGACGTCGAAGAAGCCCGAGAGTCAACGCGTCGCATGACGTTTCTCACGAGGATCGCGGTGGCCTCGATCGCTGTGACGACGATCTGTGCCCTCGTCGCCTGCTCCGGTCCTGAGGTTGCAGCAACCGACTCGGTCGTCGGTCCACGGACCGCGGAGATCAGCGATCCCGATCCAGAACCTATCGAATCGGCACCGACGCCGTCCCTGCCTGCGACGGTGCGTAGCTTCGACGGCGTCGACGTCACGATCACCGATACCAGCAGGATCGTTGCGGCAGATCAATACGGAACGCTCACGACGACGGTCTACGCGCTCGGTCTCGGAGACAACCTCGTCGGGCGCGACACCTCTGCATCGTTTCCCGCGGTCGCCGACGTCACCGATGTCACACCGACCGGACACTCACTCAGCGCGGAGGGAATCCTCGCGCTCGACCCGACAGTCGTACTCACCGACACCAGCATCGGACCCCGAGGAGTCCAGGATCAACTGCGCGCGGCCGGAATCGCCGTCGTCTACTTCGACCCGACACGTTCGATGGACGGTGTGGCAGGCCAGATCGAGTCCGTCGCCGCCGCACTCGGTGTACCGGAACAGGGTGATCGGCTCGCCGAACGAACGATGTCCGAGATCGCCGCTGCACGCGCACTGGCGCCGACGGACGGCGAACCATTGAAGATCGCGTTCCTCTACATGCGCGGGTCCGCTATCAAGATGCTGGCCGGTCCAGGATCGGGCGCAGACGCTCTCATCGAGGCGCTCGGGGCCACCGATGCCGGTACCGCGTCCGGGGTAACTCAACAGTTCGTGGCGATCACCAGTGAGGCTCTCATCGCAGCAGCTCCCGACGTCATTCTGATGATGACCGGTGGCTTGGAATCGATCGGCGGGATCGCCGGCCTCGAACAGGTGCCAGGAATCGCGCAGACTCCGGCCGGACAGTCCGAGCGGGTGGTCGACATGGCGGACGGAGTCGTACTGAGTTTCGGACCAAATACCGGCAAGGTTCTCGATGCCCTGGCCAGAGCCGTCTACGACCCTGCGCAGTGATGTCGATCGACGGGCGGTCACGCACGGTGTCGGTGTTTGCAGCCCTTGTCGTGCTCGGTCTCGGCCTCGCGGTGTTCTCGGCGTGCGTCGGCCAGGTTCCGACGACTCCGTGGGAGGTCGTGGGTAGCGTGCTCCACCGGATCGGCCTCGACATCGGGCCCATGCCCGCGCATCCGAGCGGTGAGGTCACGTTGTGGCAGGTCAGGTTCCCGCGGATAGCCCTCGGTGCGGTAGTCGGTGCAAGCTTGGGGTGCGCTGGCGCACTACTGCAAGGCGTGTTCGCGAATCCTCTCGCCGAGCCGGGCATCATCGGAGTCTCTTCGGGTGCAGCAGTGGGGGCGTCCTCGGTCTTCGTGCTCGGCGGCGCGTTCGCGGGTGTGTGGTCGGTGGCGACGGCTGCGTTTCTCGGCGGACTGATCACGACCGTCGCCGTCTATGTTCTCGCCCGCGGTGGCGGCCGAACCGAGGTCGTCACGCTGATCCTGACGGGTGTCGCGATCAACGCGTTCGCAGGCGGATTGATCGCGCTGTTCACGTTCATCGCATTACCGGCTGCACGGGACCAGATCGTGTTCTGGCAGTTGGGATCCCTTGCCGGCGCCACCTGGCAGGCTGTGTCGGTGGTCACTCCGCTCGCTGCAGTGGGAATCGCGGCATCGGTCGCCCTGTCGCGGCGCCTCGATCTGCTTGCACTCGGCGAAAACGTCGCTCGCCACCTCGGAGTGAACGTCGAAGGTCTTCGTCAGATTGCCATCGTCGTCGTCGCGATACTGGTTGCATCCTCGGTTGCCTTCACCGGCATCATTCTGTTCGTCGGGCTCGTGGTGCCGCACCTCATGCGGATGCTGCTCGGACCGGCACACCGCACCCTCGTTCCGGCCAGCGCTTTGTGTGGTGCGGTGGTGCTCCTCGCGTCGGACCTCCTGGCACGCAGCATGGTGGACAACGTGGACATGCCCCTCGGAATGATCACGTCCCTCCTCGGTGCGCCGTTCTTCTTCTGGATGCTGCGTCGCACGCGCGCCAAACAAGGCGGGTGGGCATGAACCCGTTCAGGCGAACCCTCGACTCGCTCGAGCCGATCACCGACGGCTCGGTGACCATGAGCCTGCGGAGCGTGGATGCCGTTCGATCCGGTCGGAAAATTCTGAGCAGGATCGACCTCGATATCGTGGCGGGAGAGGTACTCGCACTGGTCGGCCCGAACGGAGCAGGTAAGTCGACCTTGCTTGCAGTGCTCGCCGGTGAGCTTCGGGCTCACGCCGGCGCAGTCGCGTTGCACGGTCGTCCGCTACACGAGTGGGCGGATGTACGCGTGGCCCGCCGGCGAGCAGTTCTTCCCCAGCACCACACGGTCGGCTTCTCGTTCACCGCCGAGCAGGTGATCCGGATGGGCCGCTCCCCGTGGCAGGGAACCGAATTCGCCGATGATGACGACGACGCGGTGGCATCCGCGATGGACGAGTGCGACGTGGCAGTGTTCGCGGATCGCCCGTTCGCGAGCCTGTCCGGAGGCGAACGCGCCAGGGTGTCACTGGCTCGCGTGCTTGCACAGCGAACCTCGACCCTGCTGTTGGACGAACCGACCGCAGCGCTCGATCTCGGCCATCAGGAAGCGGTCATGGCAGTGGCGCGGGCACGCGCTGCACACGGGGACGCGGTGGTCGTCGTCCTGCACGACCTAGGGCTTGCCGCCGCGTACGCGGACAGAATTGCCATCCTCGACAACGGATCCCTCGATGCGCTCGGTCCTCCTCGCCAGGTGCTCGACGCCGACCTGTTGACGCGGGTGTACAACCACCGCGTGGAAGTGCTCGACCATCCCCGGACCGGCGGATTGCTCGTACTACCCGTGCGAGACGACTAGATGCTCTCGAAGACAGATCCCACACGTTCGAGAAACGAACGCACGGCAGACGATTCCTTCGGCCCAGCGCTGAGATCGTCGGCGTTGCTGACGGCATCTCGAACGGCCGCGACGATGCTCCGCTCGTCCGTGAGGTCGATCTCCGTGACCGATTGCTCGGAGACTGCCGTCACATCCGACTTGTCCGGAACCGGCGTCGGGAGGTCGGCCCGATAGATCTCGAGGTAGAGAGTGCTCTTGTAGACGCGGAAGGCGAACGGTCGGTTGTCTTCGGTGCTGCCGAACCCACTCGCTTGTGCGCCGGTGGTGACCTGCTCGACGTCGAACTTCAGCCCCGTCGGGACCGCGCTGTATCTTTCCTCGGCAACCAACTGAACTCCTCGTTGTTTCCCCGTGAACACGGTACAGCTGTTATGGCCCATTTCCGATCAAGTACTCCGGCGCCGTCTCCGTCGGACCGATCAGGCAGGCTGGGGTAACCATCGAAGCGAATCCGAACGATCAAGGAACTGGCGGATCCATGAAAGACCGACGTACCCCGTGGCGAACCGTCGTCGCGGTAGCTTCCGCATCGGCGTGTGTGCTGCTGGCCGGATGCTCCGACAACAGTTCTCCCGACGAACCCGACTCGGTCAGTGTCGAACCGTTGGCGGGAGTCGATTCCCCGCAATTGTCCACTCCCCCGAGTGGTTCGGTGACTGCGTTCCCCTCCGGACTGCATTTCACCACATTCGATGCAAGCTCGCGCTCTGTTGTCGCTCTCGACGACTCCCGGACGACGCTCCTGATGTTCGACGCCGACGACGTCGACGCCCAACCGCGCAGCGTGACGCTCCCGTCCGCGCCCGCCGATATCGTCCCAACGGGAGACGGATCGCTCCTGCTTCCGATGGACGGCGAGTTGGCGATGGTGGACCTCCGCAGCTCGGAAGTACAGACGGTGCCGGTGGACGGGAGTCTGCTCAGTGCGGCACGACTCCAGGACGGACGGGTCGCTACTGGTGACGACAGTGGCACCATTCACATTATCGACACCGAGACGAACGAATCACAGACCATCACCGGACTGTCGTCGGTCGACGCCTTGGCCTCGACTCGCTACGGCCTCGCCGCGTTGGATCGCAATCAAACGTCACTGACGAAGATCGACGTCGACGGCGGATCACTCGGTTTGGCATTGCGCGCAGGTACGGGTGCAGCCCGGTTGGACACCGATGAGTACGGGCGGATCCTCGTCACCGACGCGGCCGGAAGTGAGCTTCTCGTGTACTCGTCCGAGGACTTGCTCCTGCGGCAGCGCTTTCCAGTCGGTACGCAACCATGGGCGCTGACTTACGATGACAAGTCCGACATCGTGTGGGTGAGCACTCCGGGAGACAACGAGGTGGTCGGATACACGCTGGACACCGGAATCCCGGTCGAAGCAGGCAGGTTCTCCACGGTGAGGCAGCCGGATTCGATCGCTGTCGATTCGGAGACCGGTGACCTCTACGTCGGTTCGGCGGTCGGAGATGGTCTCCAGAAGGTTGCTCCGGGCGACAGGATCTGAGTTCGATCGGCGAGCACGCGAGAAGATGCGAGAGGCCACGGTGTCGAAGAACAACAGCACGCGAAACCGAATGCCAGCCGAATGGGAGTCCGCTTCCGACGACTGGGAGTACGTCCCGCTTCGGCTTCCGCCTGATGTGACGAGGGTGACCGCGTCCATGCGGTTGGCGATCCAGGCCGAGTTCGGCGGCTGGGAACTGTCCCGTGTTCGGCTCTACACCGATGGAAGCCGCAAGGTTCTGCTCAAACGGAAGAAGACCAGCCATCACATCCCGGAGCCGGGAATCAAGTAGGAGAGAAGGATCGTGTACCAGGCACTGCTTCGACTGATGTTCCTGATCTCACCGGAACGCATCCATCACATCGCGTTTCGTTCGATGCGTGCAGTGACAGCATTTCCACCGCTTCGGTCGTTGCTGGTTCGACTGCTCGTCGTGGAAGATCCAGTGTTGAAAAGCACTGTGTTCGGGATCGAATTTCCCAACCCGGTCGGGCTGGCCGCCGGCTTCGACAAGAACGCCGACGGAGTCGACACCTGGGGCGCTCTCGGCTTCGGCTTCGCCGAAATCGGGACCGTCACCGCACAGGCGCAGCCTGGCAATCCGCAGCCGCGACTGTTTCGGCTCCCCGACGACCGGGCCCTGGTGAACAGAATGGGGTTCAACAATCACGGTGCAGGGGCAGCTGCCAATGTTCTGCGCACTCGCCGAGGTGGGATTCCGATCGGTGCCAACATCGGCAAGACCAAGGTGACGCCCGCCGCGGAAGCCGCTGCCGACTACACCGCGAGCGCAACGCTCCTCGGACCGCTCGCAGACTTCCTCGTCGTGAACGTCAGCTCACCCAACACCCCGGGGCTGCGCGACCTACAGGCCGTGGAGTCCCTGCGCCCCATCCTGTCTGCGGTGCTCGCGGTGTCGTCCGTGCCTGTGTTGGTAAAGATTGCACCCGACCTGTCGGACGAGGACATCGACGCTGTCGCGGACCTGGCCGTCGAACTCGGGCTCGCCGGAATCGTCGCTACCAACACGACGATCGGTCGGTCTGGCCTCCGCACGCCAGCCGCCGTCGTCGACGAGGCAGGAATGGGCGGCCTGTCGGGAGCGCCGCTCGCCGACCGATCGCTCGAGGTGCTACGACGGCTCTACGGGCGAGTCGGTGCGCAGATCGCACTGATCTCGGTCGGCGGTATCGAGACGGCCGACCAGGCGTGGCAGAGAATCACCGCAGGTGCCTCACTGGTTCAGGGATACACGGGGTTCATCTACGGTGGCCCGTTCTGGATGCGCTCGCTCAACAGAGGCATTGCGCAGCACGCGCGGGCCGCGGGATTTGCCTCGTTGACCGACGCTGTCGGCTCCGAGAACCGCTGAAACGCACCGAGGCCGTACTCGGGCGTGAACCCTCGTACGGCCTCGGCGCTGCGGTGGTCAGGCTTCGTACACACCCGTCAACGTCGCGCGCGCGATGGCATGGGAGAACAAGTTGAACCCGAGAAATGCCGGCGTAGCCGTTTCGTCGACTTCGAGTCGCTCCACGTCGACTGCGTGCACCGCGACGATGTAGCGGTGCGGTCCGTGCCCCGCAGGCGGAGCTGCGCCGATGTAGCGAAACAGCCCAGCATCGTTCTTCAGCGTCACCGCGCTGATGGGAATTCCGGTGCCCCCGTCGTCGCCCGCACCGGCGACCAGCGAGGTGGTGGACACGGGAATGTTCGCGACCGCCCAGTGCCAGAATCCGGACGCCGTCGGCGCATCGGGGTCGTAGACGCTCAGTGCGAAGCTCTTCGTCTCCGCGGGGAAGCCGGACCAGGAGAGCTGGGGCGAACTGTCGTGTCCGCTTGCGCCCATGATCCCGCTGACCTGCTGGAGGCCGAGAGTCGAGCCCTCGGTGATGTCCTCGGACGTCAACTCGAACGAAGGTAGATCAGGCAGGGCGGCGTATGGGTCGTATGTCAAGAGAATTCCTTTCGAATCAGCTGTGCAGCAGAAAGTGTTCCAACACCTGTGTACCGAACTCGAGCGAACTGACAGGAACACGCTCGTCTACGCCATGGAACAGTGCTGCGAAGTCCAGCTCGGGCGGGAGTTTGAGTGGAGCGAACCCGAAGCACCTGATCCCCAATTTCGCGAACGCCTTCGCGTCCGTGCCACCGGACAACATGTACGGAACCGTACGACCGTTCTCGTCGTGTGCGAGGACGGCGTCGTTCATCGCGTCGACGAGATGACCGTCGAACGTGGTCTCGTAGGAATCGAGCTTGGTGATCCACTCACGTTCGACGTTGGGGCCGATCAGCTCGTCGACCTCGCGTTCGAACTCCGCCTGCCGACCCGGAACGACACGGCAATCCACCACCGCCTCGGCAGACTGCGGGATGACGTTCGCCTTGTAGCCCGCCTCGAGCATCGTCGGGTTCGCGGTGTCCCTCAGCGTTGCTCCGACGATTCGCGCGATGCTTCCGAGTTTCTGCAGGGTTCCGTCGAGGTCTGGTGAGGCCGGGTCGAAATCCAGACCGGTTTCCTCCGCCACCGCGGCCAGGAATTCTGCGACCGAATCGGAAATGACCAGCGGGAACGTGTGGTTGCCCAACTTCGCGACCGCCTCGGCAAGATAGGTCACGGCGTTCTCGTCGTGCAGAAAGGATCCGTGTCCGGCGCGGGCCTTGGCAGTGAGCTTCATCCAGCCGAGACCCTTCTCGGCAGTTTCCACCATGTAGAGACGCTTCTCGGTTCCATCCGGCCGCGCGACGGTCAACGAGAATCCGCCCACTTCACCGACGGCCTCCGTCACACCCTCGAACAGGTCGGGACGATTCTGCACCAGCCACTGCGATCCCCACCTCCCACCGTTCTCCTCGTCGGCGAGGAACGCGAACATGATGGTGCGCGGCGGGACGGTTCCGTTCGATTTGAACTGGCGCGCCAGCGCCAGTGCCATGCCGACCATGTCCTTCATGTCCACGGCCCCGCGGCCCCACACGTACCCGCCCTCGACGGCGCCGGAGAACGGATGCACGCTCCAGTCCGCGGGCTCGGCGGGCACGACGTCGAGATGACCGTGGATCAGGAGCGTTCCGCGAGTCGGATCGGCACCAGCCAGAGTCGCGAAGACGTTGCCTCGTCCTGGAGCGCCGGATTCGACGTACTCGGTCTCGTATCCGACCTCCTGGAGCTTGAGCGCCACCCACTCGGCGCACTCCTTCTCACCCTTGGTGGTCTCCAGCTCTCCGGTGTTCGAGGTGTCGAATCGGATCAGGGCGCTGACGAGATCGACGACCTCGTCGAGAGCATTCGTACGGACACGGTCGTTCGGGGAGTTCTCGACGGAAGACACCCCACTTTCCTACCACCCATTGCAGTCCTTCGGATGAACTGACGTGCGGATTTGGGCGATCGGGTACGCGTCGTATATCTTTGTCCAGCACGCAGCGAGCAGGTGTGCAACTGGTCCGAGTGGCGGAATGGCAGACGCGCTAGCTTGAGGTGCTAGTGTCCTATTAACGGACGTGGGGGTTCAAGTCCCCCCTCGGACACCAGAGATCGAAACTTCGATCCGCAAGTTCTGAGTTGAGACAGACGACCTAGGCCCCGGTTCCTTTGGAATCGGGGCCTAGCTCGTTGTGTGAGCCCGGTCGTGCACGACCGGTTGTGTGACCGCCTGGAAGGACGAACCGATGACCGATCCTCAGTACGACGGGGATTCAACCGACGGGGATTCGGCCGGCATCGATTCGGCCGATCTGGACACCTGCCTGCGAGTGCTGAAATTGGCAGGCGCCCTCGACAAGAACCATCCTGATTCGATTGTCGTTCAACGAGCGTCGGGGCAGCTGTTCAAGGACCTCAAACGATCACGGCGAATCGCGGCACGGAACGCGAAATCCGATGCGGATCGAGCAGTCGTCGAGTCGACCGCAACGGGGTCGCCCAATCGGATCGACGACGAGACTGCAGGACTGTCGCTGACGACACGGACGTCGGGTGAGTACGCGGGAACTCTGATTCGCGCAAGGCCCTGCTACATCTGCAAGCAGCGCTACACCCTCGTCGACGCCTTCTACCACCAACTGTGCCCCGACTGCGCGGAACTGAACCGAAGCAAGCGTGATGCCCGAACGGACCTGTCGGGTCGACGGGCGTTGCTCACCGGAGGCCGCGCGAAAATCGGAATGTACATAGCACTTCGGCTATTGCGCGACGGTGCACACACGACCATCACTACACGGTTTCCGGGCGACGCTATCCGCAGATTCTCCGCCATGGACGACAGCGACACCTGGTTGCACCGTCTACGAATCGTCGGCATCGACCTGCGCGACCCGGCGCAGGTCGTGGCCCTCGCGGACTCCGTCGCAGCCGAGGGACCGCTCGACATCCTCATCAACAATGCCGCGCAGACGGTCAAGCGCTCCCCCGGGTCCTACAGCGCGTTGATCGACGCCGAATCCGAAGCACTGCCGTCGGGCGCTCGGCCCGATGTCATCACATTCGGCAAGACCAGCGAAGCCCATCCCGCATCGCTCGCGAGTTCCCTGCCCCATTCCGATACCGGTGCAGTCTCGGGCGAGGCTCTCTCGGCCGAGGCAGTGAGTTCGCTTGCCCTGCGTGCCGGTTCGGCAACTGCCGAACGTATCGAGAAGGGAATCGCGATCGACGCGGGCGGACTGGTTCCCGACCTCGCCGATACGAACAGCTGGATTCACACCGTCGAGCAGGTCGATCCCGTGGAGCTACTCGAAGTGCAGCTCTGCAATTCGGTCGCACCGTTCATTCTCGTGTCCCGGCTTCGCGCCGCGATGGAAGCGTCGCCTGCCAGACGCAAGTACGTCGTCAACGTTTCGGCAATGGAAGGCCAGTTCAGCCGCGCGTACAAGGGACCTGGACATCCGCACACCAATATGGCGAAGGCAGCACTGAACATGCTGACCCGGACGAGTGCGAAAGAGATGCTGGAGAGCGGCATCCTCATGAGTGCGGTGGACACGGGGTGGATCACCGACGAACGTCCACATCCGACGAAGATGCGTCTCGCAGGCGAGGGATTCCACGCTCCCCTCGACCTGGTCGACGGTGCTGCGCGCGTCTACGATCCCATCGTGCAGGGCGAACTCGGCGTCGACGTCCACGGCCAATTCCTCAAGGACTTCTCCCCGTCACCCTGGTAACCGCCTTTGCGCGGCGTTTGCCCTGTAATACTGCCGGATATACCTTCACTTCCTGGGTGAACGTCGGGCGAGAAACGGTGGGGCAGAGATGGGCGACGACGTCGAACAGCGCAAATTCTCTCGGCAGGACAGGCACCGATTCAGGCAGAAGGTGCAGGACTGTCTGGACGCACTCGCGATCATGCTGGCAGACGAGACGTTCGAGATCGGCGAACCCATGATCGGGATGGAAGTCGAACTCAACCTCGTCGACGAGAAAATGGCGCCGTCGATGGCGAACGCGAAAGTACTCGACGCTATTGCCGATCCCGATTACCAAACCGAACTCGGACAGTTCAACATCGAGATCAACGTCGCGCCGCGACCGCTGCGAGGTACCAGCGTTCGAGAACTCGAGGACGACCTCAGGAGGTCTCTGAACGCTGCCGACACGCGCGCACGTGAGTCCGGCAGCCGCCTGGCGATGATCGGAATGCTCCCCACACTGTCCGAAGAGCACTTCGAACATCGCTGGCTGTCTGCCAACCCACGCTACGACCTCTTGAACCAGCAGATCTTCGCTGCTCGCGGCGAGGACATCGAACTCCAGATCAGCGGTGTGGCTCTGCCGGGAGCCGAAGCAGCGGAGGAACTGTCGACGATCACCGACACCATTCTCCCGGAGGCCGCGTGCACGTCGGTGCAGTTGCACTTGCAGGTGGCTCCGGACGAGTTCGCCTCCTACTGGAATGCGGCACAGGCACTTGCCGGCGTGCAGGTTGCCCTCGCCGCGAACTCACCGTTCTTCGCCGGCCGTGCTCTCTGGCACGAAACACGGATTCCGCTGTTCGAACAAGCGACGGACACCAGGCCGCAGGAACTCAAGAATCAAGGCGTCCGGCCTCGGGTGTGGTTCGGCGAACGATGGATCACGTCGATCTTCGACCTGTTCGAGGAGAACTCCCGCTACTTCCCCGCTCTCCTTCCCGTGTGCAGCGACGAGGATCCGAAAGCGGTACTCGCCGAAGGAGGTACGCCCGATCTGTCGGAGCTCAGGATGCACAACGGGACGGTCTACCGCTGGAATCGGCCGATCTACGACCGCTCCGGTGGCAGCCATCATCTACGGCTGGAGAACCGGGTGCTCCCGGCCGGGCCCTCGATCGTCGACACACTGGCCGACGCTGCGTTCTACTACGGCACGGTCCGCACCCTCGCCGATGCCGACCGGCCACTGTGGACCCAGATGACCTACGACGCAGCCGTCGAGAATCTCCACTCCGCGGCCCGTACCGGCTTCGGCTCTCGTCTCTACTGGCCTGAGGTGGGATGGGTCAGCCCCCAGGAACTGGTGCTCCGCCGCTTGCTCCCGATGGCCGACGCCGGCCTCGCTGCCTACGGCGTCGAGAGCTCGGTGCGAGACCGATACCTGGGTGTGATCGAAGGCCGCTGCCTGAGCAAGAGATCCGGCTCGGTGTGGCAACGCGATGCCGTCGTTGCCCGGGAACGCGCAGGAGACGACCGCGAGTCCGCACTGGCAGGCATGCTGGCCGACTACCTCACCCTGATGCACGAGGGCCGACCAGTGCACACGTGGTCGTTCTGAGGCATACGATTCGGTCATGCTGTATCGAGTGCTCGCGGACGTGACGATGGTGCTGCACCTGGCATTCATCGTGTACGTCGTCGTCGGTGGGTTCGTTGCGTGGCGGTGGCCGCGAACGATCCTTCTGCACGCGTGTGCGGCCGCATGGGGTTTCGCGTCCATCGTCGTCGGTATCGACTGCCCGCTGACCTCATTGGAGAACTGGGCGCGCCAACATGCCGGCGGAGCCGCACTTCCGTCGACCGGGTTCATCGATTATTACCTCACCGGAGTGATCTACCCCGACAGTGCGCTCGCCGCCGTACGACTCACTGCAGCGTGCGCTGTCGCGCTCTCCTGGGCCGGATTCTTCGTGATCCGCGCGCGCTCACGCTCGGCTCTTCGACTCACGAAGTGATACGCGTTAGTGTCCGTATATGACTTCGACCGATCCGACCGACAGCACTCCCACGCAACGTGACTACGACATCGTGGTGTACGGCGCCACCGGATTCGTCGGTCGTCTCACGGCGGCGTATCTGGCGGAGCATGCGCCTGCGAACACGAAAGTCGCTCTCGCCGGTCGGTCACTGACGCGGCTGGAGGCCGCCAGAAAGGCACTACCCGCCGGTGCCGCACAGTGGCCGCTCGTCGAGGCCGATGCGAGCGACATCGACTCGCTCCGCGCACTGGCCGCCAGCACGCGCGTCGTGATCACCACTGTCGGCCCGTACGCGAAGTACGGCTTGCCGCTGACCACGGTGTGCGCAGAATCCGGCACCGACTACGTCGACCTCACCGGTGAGGTTCTCTTCGCCAGAAAGAGCATCGACGCCAATCACGAGATCGCTCGGAGCACCGGTGCCAGGATCATCCACTCGTGCGGTTTCGATTCGATTCCGTCGGATATCGGTGTGCACGTGCTGTACTCGGCCGTCACCGACGACGGAGCGGGCGAACTCACCGACACCACACTCGTCGTCAGCGCGATGCGCGGAGGGGTGAGCGGCGGCACCATCGATTCGTTGCGAACCCAGATCGACGAGGTCAAGAAGGATGGCAAGCTGCGCCGCCTTGCCGCACGGCCCTACTCCCTGAGCCCCGATCGGTCGCTCGAACCGGATCTGGGTCGCCAGTCCGACGTAGCACTTGTCAACGGTAAGGACATCGCACCGGGCGTACGCGGCTGGAAGGCGCCGTTCGTCATGGCGTCGTACAACACACGCGTCGTCAGGCGTAGCAATGCTCTGCGAGAGTGGGCCTACGGCAAGGAATTTCGCTACCGGGAAGTAATGTCCGTCGGTTCTTCTTTTGCATCGCCCGTCATCGCCGGTGCTGTGTCAGCGGGCCTCGGCGCAGTAGTCGTCGGCATGACCGTGTTGCCGAAGAAGATTCTCGATCGCGTGCTGCCCAAGCCGGGCGAGGGTCCGAGTCCCAAAGCACAGGACAGCGGGCACTTCACCATGGACCTGTACACGACGACGACCTCGGGTGCGCACTATCGATCGAGGGTGAAGGCCACCGGCGATCCCGGTTACAAGGCGACGTCGGTGATGCTCGGCGAATCTGCGCTGGCATTGGTGCACAACCGAAGTGAGTTGCCTGACGCTGCAGGCGTTCTCACCCCGGCCACTGGGATCGGTGATGCCTTGGTGACACGGCTCCGCGCCGCCGGTTTCGAGATCTGGGCCAAGAAAGTTTGATCGACGATCCAGCCTCGGTGCCCCTGATCGTCGACGTCGACACCGGAATCGACGACTCGCTCGCTCTGCTCTACCTGCTGGCCAGTCCCGAGGCCGAGATCGTGTCGATCGCGTCCACCGCGGGCAACGTGCCGGTGAACCAGGTTGCCGCCAACAACCTGGCGTGGCTCGATCTGTGCCGAGCCGGCCAAATCGAGGTCACCCTCGGCGCACAGGCACCCCTGGTCGCTCCGCTGATGACTACCGAGGACACGCACGGGCCGCAAGGTATCGGGTACGCCGAGCTGCCGCGTTCCACCCGCGCGGTGTCCGAACGCGACGCGGCCACCGCGTGGGTGGAGTTGGCCCGTGAACGGCCGGGTGAGATCACTGGGCTCGTGACCGGACCGCTGACGAATCTGGCGACGGCAATTCGGATCGAGCCAGATCTACCGCAGCTGCTGAAGCGACTGGTAGTGATGGGTGGCGCGTTCCAGCATCCAGGAAACACGACGCCGACGAGTGAATGGAACATCGCCGTCGATCCGGAAGCGGCATCGGAAGTGTTCGCGGCATTCTCGGGCCTACCACACGGCCGACTACCGATCATCTGCCCGCTCGACGTCACCGAGACCATCGAAATGACTCCCGCGCACGTCGCGCAGCTGGCCGCCCGCGCCGGAAGTACTCCCGCCGAAATCGTGTCGGCGACCGATTCGTCGACGACGAGGTCGACCGCGTCCAATCCGCTCGTCCGCCACTTCTCCGACGCCGTGCGGTTCTACATGGAATTTCATCGTGACCACGACCAGGGATTCCTCGCACACATGCACGACCCGTTCGCCGCGGCCGTCGCACTGAACCCTGGTATCGCGACAGTCCGTCCGGCGACGGTGGACGTCGAGCTGAACGGAACGTTGACTCGTGGAACGACGGTCGCGGACTGGCGCGGAATGTGGGGGCGTCCCCGCAACGCAGTGGTCGCAACCACTACCGACCCCGCAGCCTTCTTCGACGACCTCATCGAACGGGTCGGAGCCCTCGCGTCCCGTCTCTACTGACTACTCGCTAAGCCCCATCGAACGCATCGAGCAATTCCTGAGCTCCCAAAGCAGCGGTCAGCGAACCGTCGCGGACACGGCGTTCGACGCTCGATCGGATGGCTTTCACAGCGGGGTTCTGCGCGAGTCGACGCAGAAGCTGATCGTTGACCATCGTCCACGTCCAGTCGACCTGTTGCGTACGACGCTTCTCGGCGAACTCGCCTGCATCGGTCAACACTTGCCGATGTCTGAGCACGGTGTCCCAGAACTCGTCCATCCCGGTCTTTTCCAGCGCACTCATCGTCAGAACCGGCGGCTGCCAGATCGCGTCGTGCGGATAGATCATGCGTAGAGCACCGGCGAGTTCGCGCGCTGCACCCTTCGCCTCTACCGCGTGCTTGCCGTCGGCTTTGTTGACGGCGACCAGATCGGCGAGTTCGAGAACGCCCTTCTTGATCCCCTGCAACTGATCACCCGTACGCGCCAGAGTGAGAAAAGCAAAGCAGTCCACCATGTTCGCAACAGTCACCTCGGACTGCCCGACACCGACTGTCTCGACGAGGATGACGTCGAATCCCGCTGCCTCGAGCAGCACGATCGTCTCGCGCGTTGCCCGAGCAACTCCCCCGAGTGTGCCCGACGTGGGCGACGGTCGAATGTATGCGTCTTTCTGGACAGCCAAGTTCGCCATGCGCGTCTTGTCGCCCAGGATCGATCCACCTGTCCTAGTCGAGGAGGGGTCTACGGCCAGCACCGCGACCTTGTGTCCCTTGTCGATCAGGTACATGCCGAGCGCGTCGATGAACGTCGACTTACCGACACCTGGAACGCCGGTGATCCCGACACGGTGCGACCCACCAGCCTTAGGCAGCAACTTCAGCAACAGTTGCTGCGCTAGGTCACGATGGTCGGTACGACTCGACTCGACCAGCGTGATCGCGCGGGCCAACCCAGATCGTTCGTTGGCCAACACGGACGCTGCCACGGCCTCGATGTCGATGTTCCGGCCTGCAGGCTTCTTCGGAGCAGTCATTCTTTACGCGGATGCCTCGTGGGTGTCCGTACTCGGACCGTGTCCGAGCTGCTCCGACAACTTCTGGACCAGCCCGATAGCTGCGTCGGCGATGACCGTTCCCGGTGGGAAGATCGCCGCGGCACCCGCCTCGTACAGCTCGTCGAAGTCTCCCGGCGGGATGACGCCGCCGACGACGATCATGATGTCGGGGCGATCCACGGCTGCGAGCGCCTCACGCAGTGCGGGAACCAGGGTCAGGTGACCGGCTGCCAACGAGGAGACGCCTACGACGTGAACGTCGTTGTCCGCTGCCTGACGGGCAACCTCCTCGGGCGTCTGGAACAGTGGCCCGACGTCGACATCGAATCCGATGTCCGCGAACGCGGTCGCGATGACCTTCTGACCACGGTCGTGACCGTCCTGGCCCATCTTGCAGACGAGCACGCGCGGGCGTCGCCCTTCGTCTTCGGCGAACTGCTCGACCAACTCGGTCGCTCGGGTCAGGTTCTTCGCTTTGCCTGCTTCGTCGCGGTACACACCACTGATTGTCCGGATTTCGGCCTGATGACGCCCGTACACCTTCTCCAGCGCGTCGGAAATCTCCCCGACGGTGGCCATCTTGCGCGCGGCGTCGATCGCGAGATGGAGCAGGTTGTTCTCCATACCGGACTCTGTCGACGCGGCCGCGCGGGTCAGGTTCGCCAGAGCCGCCTCGACTGCTTCGGTGTCGCGTTCGGCCCGCAACCGCTCCAGCTTCTCGATCTGCTCGCGTCGCACCTTGGAGTTCTCGACCTTGAGAACCTCGATGGTGTCGGGCTCGTCCGGCACGTACTTGTTGACGCCGACGAGTGGCTGCCGCCCCGAGTCGATACGTGCCTGAGTGCGTGCCGCGGCTTCTTCGATGCGGAGTTTGGGAATCCCCTCCCCGATCGCTTGAGCCATGCCTCCTGCTGCCTCGACCTCTTCGATGTGTGCACGTGCGCGATTGGCCAGCTGATGGGTAAGCCACTCCACGTAGTGCGATCCGCCCCACGGATCGATCGGCCGCACCGTGTTGGACTCCTGCTGGATCAGCAACTGCGTGTTACGCGCGATGCGGGCAGAGAAGTCGGTCGGCAGTGCAAGTGCTTCGTCGAGCGCGTTGGTGTGCAGTGACTGTGTGTGTCCCTGAGTTGCCGCCATCGCTTCGACACAGGTCCGAGCAACGTTGTTGAACACGTCCTGCGCAGTCAGCGACCAGCCCGATGTCTGTGAATGTGTCCGTAGGGAAAGCGACTTCGCACTCTTCGGTTCGAACTTCTGTACCAGCTCGGACCAGAGAAGACGACCGGCGCGAAGCTTTGCCACCTCCATGAAGAAGTTCATCCCGATGGCCCAGAAGAACGACAGGCGCGGTGCGAACGTATCGATGTCCATGCCTGCGTCGAGGCCGGCGCGAATGTACTCCACACCGTCGGCGAGGGTGTACGCCAGCTCCAGATCGGCTGTCGCGCCGGCTTCCTGGATGTGGTAGCCCGATATCGAGATCGAGTTGTACTTGGGCATCTCGGAGCTGGTGTACGCGAAGATGTCGGAAATGATCCGCATCGACGGCTTCGGCGGATAGATGTAAGTGTTGCGCACCATGAACTCTTTGAGGATGTCGTTCTGAATCGTCCCCGCCAGCTTCTCGGGACCGACACCCTGCTCCTGCGCGGCGGCGACATACAAAGCCAGAATCGGCAGCACCGCACCGTTCATGGTCATCGACACCGACACACTACCCAGGTCGATACCGTCGAACAGCTGCCGCATGTCGTAGATGGAATCGATGGCGACGCCGGCCATTCCGACGTCACCCTGTACGCGCGGATGATCCGAGTCGTAGCCGCGGTGCGTCGCGAGGTCGAACGCGACCGACAGGCCCTTCTGCCCGGCAGCGAGATTCCGCCGGTAGAACGCATTCGACTCGGCCGCGGTCGAGAATCCGGCATACTGACGGATCGTCCACGGCTGGTTGACGTACATCGTCGGATACGGCCCGCGCACGAACGGCGGAGCGCCAGGGTAGCTGTCGATTGGATAGCCTTCGGCCTCGGCTTCGTCGCGGTCCGCCTTGGTGAACACCGGCTTGACGTCGATGCCTTCCGGCGTGGACCAGACCACCTGCTCGGCGGTGTAGTTGTTCGCTGCCGCGCCCGCCTCGATATGGGCCGCGACGTCCGCTGCGGTCGGTGCCGTCGGCGTCGGAGTGTGCGGGTCCTTCAGCGGCACATCCGCGAAACTGCCGATGATGTGTGACGTCCGGGAGTCATGAGTAGTCATCGTCAGGCTCCAAGGGATTCGAGAAGATCGGTCAGGACGGCGACGGCGTCGACCTGGGCGGTCAGGAAATCGTCGGGCCGCTCGGGACCTGCGATATCGACGAAGACCTTGTCGGACCCGGCGAGAAGGACTCGCTCGATTCCGGCTCGGCGTAGCGCAACAACTGCGGCCCCTGCTTCGGCCGCATACCGCTTGTCGGTTCCACACAGGACGGCGATTCGCGCGCCCGAGGATGTGACGGCACCCGCAATGGTCTCGGTGGTCAGCGGACCTGGGTTCTCGGTATGAATTCCGCCCGACGCAAGAAGATTGGCCGCAAAGGTCGTTCGGATGTTGTGCTCTGCTACCGAGCCGATCGGTGCAAGGAGCACCAATGGCCTGACGTCGTGCTCGCCGAGGTATGCATCGGACCGGTCCCGCAGCGCCTCGAATGCTGCGCCGTATCGGTGCACGACGGAGCTCTTCGAACTGGCAGGCAGGGGCGCCTCGGCGAGATTCGGGAATTCGTTCACGCCGGTGAGAGGTGTGCGCCGGTGCGCGATGTCCGAATCGCGTGCCGTCTTGACCGCTGCGATCGAAGCAGCGAGCGACCCCGAGTCCAATGCGGCCAGGTATCCACCGTCGGCCTCGATCTCCTGGATGAACTTCCAAGCCGTCTCGGCCAATTCGTCCGTGAGCTGCTCGACGTACCATGAGCCGGCGCCGGGATCGAGCACGCGACCCAGATGCGATTCTTCGAGCAACAGCAGCTGTGTGTTCCGAGCGATTCGCGCCGAGAACGTCTTCGACACACCCGAGGCTCCCCCGTCGAGAGCCGCGTCGAACGGAAGGACGGTGACTGCGTCGGCTCCACCGATGCCCGCACCGAATGCCGCGAGAGTGGTGCGAAGCATGTTCACCCATGGATCACGTTGCGCCATCATCGCTTCCGACGTGACCGCGTGCTGCGGCGCACCTCCGAAGGTCGGCGCTCCGACCACCTGAGCCACCCGCGCCCACACCATGCGCGCCGCGCGGAACTTGGCGATCGTCTGAAACTGATCATCGGTTGCAGCGAACCGAAATTCGAGCTGACTCAGGGCCTGAGCGGCCGTCGATCCGGCCGACGTCAACGCGCGGAGGTATTCCAACCCTGCGGCAACGGCTGCGCCTATTTCCTGTGTGTCACTCGCACCCGCATTGTGGAAGACCGTGCCGTCGACGGTGATCGCACGCACCCGTTCGGGTCGCTCGATCGACTGACGCGCAAGTGCGACGACGGCATCGAGCGAGGGCGCCCCTCGACCGGAGAACTTCGACGTCAGCGTTGCCGCACCGAGTCGGATGTCGATCGCGGAGCGGTCGACGTCATCGGCGGTATCGAGCGCTGCCAGGAGGGCAGCGGCAGCATCGACCGTCTCCGCCCCGGCATCGACGACGATCGGTACGAGGTCGAACAGAACCTCGCTCAGTGCACGCTGAATTCCCCCGACGGAAAGGTCGGATTCGCCGATGCAGAGCCAGAGAGCACTGACGCCGTTGTTCAAACCGTCGAGGATCGACCGATTGACGGCCTCGGGATCGGACTGTCCGGCACCGAATCGCGCACTGACCTTCCAACCGGCGTTCACGTCACGTGTCGCATCGCGGCCGCGAACGTACGGAAACGCGCCGGGCAGTGGAGCCTCGGGCTGTTCGTCCAATGTGCCGTAGAGGGGGTGGATGGTGACCCCGTCGTACGTAGTGGTGTCGAGCAAATGCTCCGGATCACTCGGGAGATCCTCGATGTCGACTCTCCGCGACTTCGCGAGAACCGCGGCGACCGCCTTCTGCCACGCTGCATACGCGCTTCGTGAGGCGTCCTCTTGTGAAGCATCTTCTTGTGAAGCAACGGACACGGTGAATGCTCCCTCGACTCAATCGACTTTCGGTCGATCGACAAATTGCGACTTCTGTGATGTTAACCGCGATTGCTCCGACACTATCGTGAGGATCACCTCACGTTTGCACGGGAGGTGGTTTCGTGGCGTTCACCACTTCGGTGCACGCCGGTAGTGTCGGTGGATGTGATGAGGCGCTTTCGAGATCCACGGCTGATCGGCCTCGTCGTACTCATCCTGGCCCTCGCACTGGCGGGAATTCTCGCCCCGCATCCCTCGATCGAGCAAATGCGCGAGTGGTCCGTTTCGATCGGTCCGGCGTTTCCGCTCGCGTTCTTCGCAGTCCACGCAATTGCGACCGTGGCACCGATTCCCCGCACACTGTTCACCCTGGCCGCAGGCGTGCTGTTCGGTCCGGTCACCGGTCTCGCTGTGACCGTCGGCGCCTCGACCGTCAGTGCGGTTTTGGCGCTGGTGATGGTCCGTGTCGTCGGAAGAGAATGGTTCGCGACCAGAATGACCCACCCCGCCGCTCGGATGATCGACGACAGCCTCGCAAGGCGAGGATGGCTGGCAGTGGGGTCATTGCGGCTGATTGCCCCCGTCCCGTTCTCGGTCGTGAACTACTGCTGTGGAGTGTCGTCGATTCGTCTCGCACCGTTCGCCGTTGCGACGGCGGTCGGCGTCGTACCAGGAACCGTGGGCATCGTCGTCCTCGGTGATGCCCTGGGCGGAAACGCGGATCCGTTGATGCTTGCGCTGTCCGGTTCGTGCATAGCCCTGGGTGTTATCGGACTCGCGATCGACTGGCGGCTCTCGATCACGCGCCGCGAACGATCTGGTCAGCCCTCGAAGCTTGACCTGGGGAAGTCAAGCCATAAGAGTTGACATCCCCTTGTCAACCCCATAGCCTTGTCGGATGTTCGTGATGACCATCGACCAGCGGCGAAGTCGACGTGATGTCGATCGCGTGGAAGCGCTGCTCGACTCGATGCGCGACGTTCCACTCCTGCGGCCGTTCGACCGAACCGCAGGCGACGAGGTTCAAGCTGTGATCGAAGGTTCGGCCACGGGCGCCCGCACTGTGATCGACATCGCACTGACACTGGTTCGACTAGGAACTTGGAGTGTGGGGATCGGAATCGGAGCGGTCGAAGAACCTTTACCGAAAACCACCCGAGCAGGACGCGGCGCGGCATTCGAAGCGGCACGCGAGGCGGTCACCCGCGCCAAGAACGCACCCGGCGGCGTCGCAATCAACACGGCCGACGCAGATCGTGCGAGTCGATGCCGCGACGCCGAGACCGCGCTTGCACTCGTTGCGCTCCTCATCACCGACCGCACGGAACAGGGACATGAGGCGGCAGACTTGATGGCTGCCGGGCTTACCCAGACACACGCAGCCGAACGTCTGGGGATCAGCAAGCAAGCCATGTCTCAAAGACTGTCGGTAGCGAGGTGGAGCATCGAGGCCGACGGACGACGACTGGCCACCAACTTGCTCACCGACATCGGTGTCGACACACAGAAATCGGGGAACCCATGCCAGTAGCCACACTCGTACTGCTTGCGCTCGCCGCGGCTTTGTCGGTGGTGCCGTCCCGGCCACCGCTCCCATCCTGGACCACCGCACTCGCCTCGGCGACGTTGCTGGGTCTCGCCGCCGTCACGGGACTGCAAGCCGACCGTGTGCAGGGCGTCGCCTTGGCGACGACCTACGTCGTGACCGTCGTCGCAGCCGCGGCAGGCGGGTCCGCGATCGTAACGGCGGTCTTTCGTCTCGCCCGCCGCGACGGAACGGCCGAACCCGACGGCCAGGCCGGGCCCCTCCACGGCGGTCGAACGATCGGCGTACTGGAGCGGACCGCCGTCGCAGCGTCGATCCTCGCTGGATGGCCCGAGGGCATTGCAATCGTGTTGGCCGTCAAGGGCCTGGCGCGCTACCCGGAACTACGCGCCGCCGAAACGCACTCCGCGCCTACTCACCCTGCCGCCACGTCTGCTTCCGAACAATTCATCATCGGCACGTTCACCAGCGTTGTGTGGGCAGCGGCCGTCTGCGGTGTCGGATATGCCCTGGTGAGCTGAGTACGCCTACCGCTCCGGCTCCGCCTCGAAGGCCGGTGCAGCGGCAGGTGCAGACAGCTCCCCTAGATCGGACCCCTTCGTCAGACTGGGGTCAGGAGCAAGCGAGGTGTCGACCGGAGTCCGGGCAACTGCCTCGGCAGCCGCGACTGCCTCGGCCACAGCTGGATCGGTCTTGGTTTCGAACCATTCGGCGATCTCTTCGGAATCGTCGACAGGTACCGAATCGTCGCTTGTATTCGCGCTCGGCTCGAAACGGAAGACACCGTCCTCGCCCGGTGCACCCAGTGTCTTGGCAAACCCCTTCAGGGCATCGCCGAAGTCACTCGGAATCATCCAGACCTTGTTGGCGTCGCCCTGTGCCATCTGCGGAAGTGTCTGCATGTACTGGTAGGCAAGCAGTTCCGGCGTCGGCTTACCGTTCTTGATCGCCGCGAACACTTTTTCGATGGCCTTGGCCTGGCCCTGGGCCTGAAGGTATTTTGCTGCTCGGTCGCCCTCGGCACGAAGGATGCGCGACTGGCGCTCGCCCTCGGCCGTCAGGATGGCAGCCTGCTTGCCACCCTCGGCTGCGAGAATGCGGCTCTGCTTGTCGCCCTCGGCAGTCTTGATCGCGGACTCACGATGGCCCTCGGCAGTCAGAATGGTGGCCCGCTTCTCGCGGTCGGCCTTCATCTGCTTCTCCATCGACTCCTGGATCGACGGCGGTGGGTCGATGCTCTTCAACTCGACCCGAGCAACGCGCAGACCCCATCGACCCGTCGCTTCATCGAGGACGACCCGTAGCTGCCCGTTGATCGAGTCGCGAGATGTCAGTGTCTCTTCGAGGGTCATACCGCCGACCACGTTACGAAGAGTGGTGGTGGTCAGCTGCTCGACGCCCACGATGTAGTTGTTGATCTCGTACACCGCAGACTGGGGATTGGTCACCTGGAAATACACGACGGTATCGATCGAGACCGTCAAGTTGTCCTTGGTGATAACTGGCTGCGGGGGGAAGGACACGACCCGCTCGCGGAGGTCGACCTTGGCCCTGATTCGGTCCACGAACGGAACGAGAAACGTGAGCTGCCCGGACACGGTCCGGACATAGCGACCAAGTCGCTCGATCACTGCGGCCTCGGCCTGCGGGACTATAGACACGGACTTGGCCACGAGGACGACTACGAGAAGAACGATCACGCCGAGAACGATCAGTGCTGCCATGAAACTACGGTCCCCTCCACACGACGGCTGTAGCTCCGTCTATTTCCATCACGGTCACGGTGGTTCCCGGCGCATATACCTCGGATTCGTCGAGGGGACGTGCAGTCCACACCTCGCCGCCGAGCTTGACCTGACCTTCGTGTGCTGCAACCTGTTCCAGCACAACAGCACTCTTGCCAGTCAATGCAGCAGTATTGGTAGCGAGCGCAGGCGGAGCGGCGAAGCGCCGCAACAGAATCGGCCGTACGCCCAGAACCAGTACCAAAGACACGAGTCCGAACACGATGGCGTCCGCCCACACCGGGAAATCCGTGACGGCGGAGATACCGGCTGTTGCCAGAGCACCACCGGCGAGCATGAGCAAGAAGAAATCTCCCGTCAGCGCTTCGGCTGCCGCGAGTGCAATTCCTGCAATGAGCCAGATGATCGCCGCCACAATGTCCATCTAACCAGAAATCGGACACTGGACGGTGGATGTCACTCCGTCACGAAATCGACCAGCTGTTCGACTGCCCCGATCAATGGTGCCTCCAGATCCCGGAAGCTCGAGACCGACGAATACACGTGCCGCCAACCCTCCTTCGGGGTACCCCAACCGAGCTCACGACAGATGCCCGTCTTCCAGTCCTGTCCTCGGGGGATCTTCGGCCATGCGTCGATACCGACCGCCCCCGGCCGCACCGCTTCCCATACATCGATGTATGGATGACCCGTCACCAGAACGTGTGGGCCGAGGGATGTCGTGAGCTTGGATTCCTTCGAGCCCGTCACCAGGTGGTCGACGAGAACACCTACGCGGCGATTCGGCCCCGGTGCGAATTCCGCGAGACGGCCACCCAGATTGTCGAGACCTTCCAGATGTTCGACGACGACACCTTCCACACGCAGGTCGTGGCCCCAGACACGTTCCACCAGCGCCGCGTCGTGGACGCCCTCCACCCAGATCCGACTGGCGCGGGCGGTACGAGCCCGCAATCCGTCGACCTTTGTCGAGCCGGACGCAGATCGGGTGGCACCCGTCGGCTTAGGAGCTGTCACAGCACGTTCGAGTGTGACGCGCTTGCCATCGATGAGAAACGCAGCTTCTCGAAGCGCGAAGAGCCGGGTGGTTCGGGCCGAATCCTCCAGCCGGACGAAGTCACCGTCGTACGTCCTTTCGAACCCGACGACCGCACCGCAGAAACCGCTACCCGCATCCTCGACGACAAGGCCACGCTCCGCGGGAACCCGAGGTGCGGGCACCTTCCGCATTCGGCTGTGCCCAGAAAGGATGTCTCCGCCGTACATATCCGCCACGGGCGACGACTTTAGCGACCCCCGCGACCGAGCACACCGCGCCACGCCGACCTAAACTCGTGAGTCGTGAGTTCTCCAAGCGCAAGCCTCGCCCTGTGGACCAGTTCGTGGCTGGCGGGCGTCAGTGCGCCCGACGACGTCATCGACGCCATGGCCGACTGGGCCCCGATGCACCTCGTCGTTGCAGCCGACGAAACGACTGCACAGCGCACCGGTCTGGCCTGGCCGAGCCCACGAGCAGACGGCGTCGCGTCGGTGTTGACGGCCATCCGCGCGCAGATCCCGAACCCGAGCTCCGACGCCGTCATCGAGCTTCTTCTACCCGGGCCGGGGGCTGTCGAGAATCTCCCTCCCGGAACCGGATTCACACGAGCTGCTCTCACCGCCGGACAAGCCGTCGTCGTCGGTCTCGCCGGAACCGAAGGTCTGGCCTTCGTACCCACCGTCGAGGGTCCCGACGTCATGCGCTGGACGGTGTTCGCCGTCGACGTGCTCGGCCACTACGTACACGACTTCTCGCTCGGTGAGGCCGAATTCGCGATGCGTGATGCCGTTCGTGGCGCCGCGGACGCACTCGGATCGATGCAGTCACTGCCCACCCGAACACTGCCCACGAGAAGCAACGAGGGCGACCCTCGAACTCGCATCGCGAACGAATTGTCGGAGCTGATGCGCCATCGTTACCCGGCAGACATTCCCGAACGAGCGATGCGAGTCCTCGAGTCGGCCGATCGTGTCTCCGCGATTCTGTCCGTAGCACGGACATGCGCGCCGACCGAGGCTCCCACTGCGGCGGCTGCCATGGCTCGTGAGGAGCTGATCAGGCCACTGTGGGCGTCAGTTCGGTCGGCGCGGCTGAGTGCGGTCGCCGCCGGGATCGCCTCGAGTGTGCCCCGCACCTAGTTTCGGGTCGGCCGGACCGGTTGTTCGCAGCACCCGAGTGCACACCGCTGGCCATTGAGCGTCTCGCCGTAGCTCGGCACCGAACCGATACCGCGCGCGGCGGCACCTTCGACGTGCTCGCGTATCAATTCGACCACCATTTTCGCGAACCGTTCGTCGGTACCAGGCGTCGAGGCGCGCGCGAACGCCATGCGACGTTCCTTGGCCTTCTCCTCGGCCTCGGTATCGAGATCCCATACGACTTCGAGATGGTCGGACACGAAGCCGATCGGGCACACGACAACCGCATCGACTCCTTTGTCCGCCAACGCATCGAGGTGATCGCAGATGTCCGGCTCGAGCCACGGCACCTGCGGAGGTCCGGACCGCGACTGCCACACTACGTCGTACTCGTCGATCCCCGCCGCAGCAGCAGCTAGTGCGGATGCGTCGGCAACCTGGCGGCTGTAGAGGTGACCGCCGTCGGCGGGTGGGCCGGCGTTCGCGTCGGCGGCATCGGGGATCGAATGAGCAGTGAACACCAGCCGAGCCCCTGCCCTCCGTTCGGCGGGAAGTTGGTCGAGCGCCGCAGTGATGGCGTCGGCGAATGCGGCAACCATCAGCGGGTGGTCGTAGTACTGGCGAATCTTCACCAGATCGGGTGCGCCCGAACCCACTGACTCTCGGGCGCGAGCGAGATCCTCGTGGTACTGGCGGCACCCCGAGTATCCGCCCCACGCAGAGGTGGGAAACACGAGAGCACGTTCGACACCGTTCGCGCGCATCTCGGCGACGGTGTCCTCGACCATGGGGTGCCAATTTCGGTTGCCGAAGTACACCGGGAGGTCGATTCCGGCAGTGGCCAATTCGGCCTCGACTGCCGCGATGATGTCGCGGTTGAGTGCATTGATCGGCGAGACTCCCCCGAAATGCATGTAGTGCTCCACGACTGCATCCAGTCGTTCGGGCGGCACACCGCGTCCGCGCGTAACGTTCTCGAGAAACGGCCTGACGTGTGCGGGTTCTTCGGGGCCACCGAACGAGAGAACCAGTAGAGCGTCGAAATCAGTGGACGTCGTCATGCTTCCATTGTGCGCTCGGCCCTCGAGAGACCTTCACGCACATCGGCCCGGATGGACGAGAACTGCCGTCCATCCGGGCCGATGTGGTGCGCCGAGCGCGAGAACTACATGTTGTCGGGCAGGTACGTGTTGTGACTCGCACCGCCGTCTACGTAGATGATCGATCCTGTGGTGCCGGGCAGCCAATCGGACAGCAGCGCAACGATCGACTTGGCCACCACGGTCGGGTCGTCGTAGTTCCAGCCGATCGGCGAGGCGCCGTCCCAGTACTCGTTGAGCTGCTGCATCTTCTGTGCGTCGCCGGTCGCGGTACCTGCAATGGCTTTTGCTGCGAGCGTCCGGATCGGTCCAGCGGCAACAAGATTCGACCGAATGCGCTTTGCTTCACCGACCTCGCGGGCGACGTAGCGGTTGACCGACTCCAGGGCGGCCTTGGCGACACCCATCCAGTTGTAGTACGGCATCGCAGTACGAGGATCGAAGTCCATGCCGACGATCGATCCGCCCTCGTTCATGACGGGAAGAACAGCGCGGGCGAGCGACGCGTAACTCCACGCCGAAATTTCGAACGCACGTGCAGCGTCAGGGCCGGGGCCCTCGAGGAACGGCTTTGCACCCGGCCCCATCAACGTGCGCGGCGCGAAAGCTATGGAGTGCAGCACTCCGTCCACACCCTCGGGCGCAAGTTCACGCACACGGTCGGCAAGCGCAGCGAGGTGCTCCTCGTTGGTGGCGTCCAGCTCGATCGCCGGGGGAACCGGCTGCGGCAGGCGCTGCGCGATCCGGTCGATCAGCCGCAGCCGATCGAACCCGGTGATGATGACCTTCGCACCCTGGTTCTGGGCCATCGCCGCCGCGTGGAATGCGATCGAGGCATCGGTGATGATGCCGGTCACGAGAATTGTCTTACCTTCGAGCAGTCCGCCCATGTGTCTTCCTTAACGATCGAATCGAAACGAGAAATCCTTGAGGTGAATCAGTGGCCCATGCCGAGCCCGCCGTCGACCGGAATTACAGCGCCAGAAACATACGACGCGTCCTCGGACGCCAGCCAACTGACGACACCCGCTACTTCCTCGGTCTTGCCTTTGCGAGAAAGAGGGATCGCACTGATGGCCAACTCCTGGTACTTCTCGTCGAGCGCCTGAGTCATCTCTGTGTCGATGAAGCCGGGGGCCACAACGTTCGCGGTGATGGACCGTGAACCGAGTTCACGAGTCAGCGATCGCGCAAGCCCGATGACGCCCGCCTTGGAGGCAGCGTAGTTCGCTTGGCCTGGGGTTCCCATGAGACCGACTGCGGAGCCAAGGAAGATGAAGCGACCGTAGCGGGCGCGCAGCATCGAGCGACTCGCTCGCTTGGCGACGCGGAACGCACCGGTCAAGTTTGCATCGATGACCTTGGAGAACTGATCCTCGCTCATTCGCATGATGAGTGTGTCGTCAGTGATTCCTGCATTCGACACCAGCACCTCGACGGGGCCCTGCTTCTCTTCTACCTCTTTGAAAGCCTTGTCCACGGAGTCCGAGTCGGTCACGTCGCAGACAACCCCGAACAACCCGTCCGGCACTCCTGAACCACGATGGGTGACGGCCACCTTGTGGCCGTCAGCGGCAAGACGCTGGGCGATGGACAGACCGATGCCTCGGTTACCTCCGGTGACGAGTACCGATCGGGCGATGAAGTCGGGTTTGGACATGCCTGCAACCTATCTGTTCGTTCTGCGATGACAAAGTGAAACCTACTGGTGAGTAGTGACAGCGAATCAGGGCAATCTTTGACGGAGTACCAAGGCTGTGCCCAATCCTGCTGCGGTGAAGAGAACTCCGAGAATCAACCATGGCCTGCTCGCGTCGCCGCGGGTGATTTCGAAGCCGATCTGTTCTTCGAGCGTGTCGTATACGTCCCGAAGCTCTTCGAGTGACGATGCAGTGAAAAAGCTTCCGCCGGACAGGGTGGCGATCTCCCGAAGAGAGGGGTCGTCGACCGGCACTGGAACGCGCTCGGACCCCGATTCGGTTTCGATGTCGACGGTGCCGTAGCTGGTGCCGAACGAGATCGTCGAGATCGGGACGTCCTTCTCCGCTGCCGCCCGTGCGGCGGTGTATCCCCCTCGCGGATCGTCGGGGTTCTCGGGAACGGTCTGCTTCCCATCGGACAGCAGAACGATCCGTGCAGGAGGAGCCGCGTCGCCTCCACCCAACACAGCACCGAGTGTGTCTATGGACTGCAGGGAAGTGAAGATTGCCTCCCCGGTCGCTGTTCGTTCGCTCAGTTGCAGCTTGTCGATCGCAGCCTTGGTCGCCTCACGATTGGCGGTCGGCGACACCAATACCGAGGCGGTGCCGGCGAACGCGACAAGGCCCAGGTTGATACCCGGAGTCAGGCCGTCGGCGAACGACTTCCCGGCCTCTTGCGCAGCGGCCAGGCGCGACGGCTCGACGTCGGTTGCCTCCATGGAGAGCGACACGTCGATGACGAGCATGACCGTCGCGCGGTTGCGCGGGACCCGCTGATCCGACGTCGGACCGGCCAGCGCAACCGTCAGGAACATCAAACCGACCAGGACCAGCGCTGTCGGTACGTGACGCCAATATCCGGGACGCGTCGGCGCGACTGTTTCGAGCAACTCCATGTTCGAAAAAAGCAGTGTGTGCTTCTGCCGACGACGCTGCACCACCACGTAACCGACGACAAGGGCAATGACGACCAGCAGGAAGAGCAGCCACCAGGGAGAGGCGAAGTCCGACAGGCTCACCGGCGACCCGCCCGTGCCGTGTTGACCGCGCTCGCGCCGAGGGTGTGTCGACGCGAGGACACGAACCTCACAACGTCCGCGATCCAGTCACCGTCGGTTCGAAGCGTCATCCGGGGGGCGCCGCAGCGACGCAACACCCGCTCGACATCCTCTCGATGCGCATTCGCCGCCTCGGCGAAGTCGGCGCGCAGCTGTGGCGTCGTACTGAATTCGCGGGTGCGCCCGGATTCGGGGTCGTGCAGCACCACATCTCCTATGTCGGGAAGCTCGAGGTCGCGGGGGTCGACGACTTCGACGGCGAGGACATCGTGGCGCGCAGCGATCGCGCGCAGCGAACGTTCCCAGTCGATGGGCCCGAGAAAGTCGCTGATGATCACCGCCATGCCGCGGCGACGTTGAGGTCGTCGCAGCGACTCGATGGCACCTCGAAGATCGCCCCGCACCCCGTCGGCAGCGCTCGGCGTCGTGGCGATCGTGCGCAGCATCGCCTGCCTGTGGACCTGCCCTCCGCGGGCGGGTATACGTGTCGTGTTGGCACCGGTGGCCACGACTGCACCGATGCGATTTCCGCCTCCACTGGTCAAATGTGTGATCGCCGCGGCCGCTGCAACAGCAAGGTCGCGCTTCTCGCATCCGGTGGTCCCGAAATCGAGACTTGCGGACAGATCGAGCACCATCCAGGTCTCGAGTTCTCGATCCGCGACGGACTGCCGAACGTGTGGGTGCGTCGTCCGTGCCGTGACGGACCAATCCATTTGCCGAACGTCGTCGCCAGGTTGGTACTCCCGAGCATCGCCCGGCTCCGATCCCGGCCCCGGTATCAGTCCGAGATGATCGCCGTGCAGCACACCGTCCAGGCGCCGACGAACCGTCAGTTCCAGCGTCCGCAGGGCCGCCCCGAGGGACGGATCGCGCAGCTCACCGCTTCGGAACGACGGCGGCCTCGGATCGTGACGGCCTGCCGAACCATCGGCCAGTGCCCCGCTCACTGCTTCTGGCTACCTGCAGTCGACTCATTGACGGTCGACTCGTTGACGGCCGACTTGTCGAGCGATGGAGCCGCTGGACCGTTGTGACCCTGATATGTTCCGTTGCCGGAAAACTGCCCTGGGCCAGGCTGTTGGCCGGGAGCGGCAGGCTGGTTCGGGTAAGGGAACTGCGCCTGGTTGTGCGGTTGGGCTTGTTGGTTCGGCTGCGCTTGTTGGTTCGGCTGGGCCTGGTAGTTCGGCTGGCCCTGGTAGTTCGGCTGGCCCTGGTAGTTCGGTTGCCCCTGCGGAGGAAGCGGATGCTGCGGGGAGCCCCCCACTGCTTGCGGTGCAACCTGCGGAAGCCCGACGGTCTGGAGAATTTTCGTGATGACGTGTTCGGGAGTGACCTCGTCGGCAAGCGCGTCGTACGACAGCACGAGTCGGTGGCGAAGGACGTCCGGAATCACTTCGAGCACATCCTGCGGGACCACGTAGTCACGTCCGCGAAGCAGCGCCAATGCTCGCGATGCCGCGATGATTCCGAGCGTCGCACGGGGTGACGCACCGTAGGCGATCCAGCTCGCGACATCATCGAGACCCAGCTGCTCCGGTGTTCGCGTGGCTGCGATGACGCGCACGACGTAGTCGACGAGTGCGTGGTGTACGAATACTGTGCTCGCCACCGTCTGCAGACGGACGAGTTCTTCGGGGTCGAGAATCTGCTTCGGCGTCGGAACCGCGGTTCCCATGCGATAAACGATCTCGCGTTCTTCCTCCACCGAGGGATAGTCGACCACGATCTTGAAGAGGAACCGGTCTCGTTGGGCCTCCGGAAGGGGGTAGACGCCTTCGTTCTCGATCGGGTTCTGAGTGGCCATCACGAGGAATGGATCGGGCATCTGGAAAGTCTTGCCGCCGATGGTCACGTGCCGCTCGGCCATGACTTCCAGCAACGCGGACTGCACTTTGGCAGGAGCGCGGTTGATCTCGTCTGCCAGGACGAAGTTGGCGACGACCGGACCGAGTTCGGTGTCGAACTCTTCACGACCTTGGCGATAGATCCGAGTTCCGATGAGGTCGGTCGGCACGAGGTCGGGAGTGAACTGGACGCGCGAGAACGACCCGCCGACGACTTTCGCGAACGTCTCGACTGCCAGCGTCTTGGCGACACCGGGAACACCTTCGAGTAGAACGTGCCCGCGAGCCAGCAAACCGACGAGGATGCGTTCGACCAGTCGGTCCTGACCGACGATCACGCGCTTCACTTCGTAGACGGCCTTCTCCAAAATCTGAACGTCCTGCGCAAGCCCGCTCACGCCCGCGGGTGCGCTGCCGACTTTGGCCGCAGCGCTTTCCGACGCGCTGCTGTTCGACGCGCTGCTGTTCGACGCGCTGCTGTTCGAGACACTGCTATTCGAGACACTGCTGTTCGACACACTGCCGTCACGTGATGCCACCAAGAATCCACCGCTTTCACTCGACATGTTGGGGGGCACGTCCTTGCAGGTCCGCTGCCCTAGATTCCAGGCAATGAACTACACGCGCCGACAGTCCCACCCCAGGCTACCGGCGTTCGCTCGCGAGCTTAGCCGTACCGTCCGTTGGCCGAGGGCACGCGAGCCAACGCCGGTAGCCAAGAGGGTCAGGAAACCATCCGAACCGCGTACGGTGTCATCCCGTCGTACCGCACAGGCGAGACCTTGACGACACTGCCGGATTGGGGCGCTTCCAGCATCTTGCCGTCGCCCAGGTACAGCGCGACATGCTGGCTGGCGTTCGGTCCGTAGAACAGCATGTCCCCACGCTTCATATCGGATGACGGCACCTGCTTGCCTGCTGTGTACTGATAGCCGGTGTAGTGCGGCAACGAGATACCGAGTCCGGCGAACGCGTAGATCATCAGGCCCGAGCAGTCGAAGCCGACCTTGTTGTAGTCGCCGTAACTGTCGGCCACTCCGCCGTCTCGAATTCCCTTGGTGGGACCGTTCTCGTCACCGCCGCCCCACGAGTAGGGCACGCCGAGCTGCGACATTCCGCGGTCGATGGCCAGTTCGACAGCAGCACTTCCGGTGACGGACGGGGTCTGGGTGGTACTGCGCGGCCTCTTCGGCGTCGTCGGGGTCGTGGTGCTCGTGTCGGAGTCGGACTCGGTTCCATCGATATCGGTGTGCGATCGCTGCCCAGCGGCAGCCGCGGCAGCCGCTGCCGCGGCAGCCTGATTCGCTGCCACCCGCGCCGCCGCCTGCACGGCAGCGTCGCGTGCTGCTGAGGCGGCTGCCGCTATGGCGGCGTCCTCGGCGGCCTTCTGCTGCTCCCATGCGGAGTAGGCGACACGTTGTCCTTGGAGACCGGCAACGTCCGTCCGCGCCACATCCAACTGACTCTGCGCAGCATCCCGCTGCGATTCGATCACGGCCTTTTGGTCTGCCTGCGCCTGCAGAGCGGCACGGGCAGTGGCGATGGCCTGCTCTGCAGCAACCTTTTGCGCGTCGGCTTCCGCTGCAGCGGCATCGGCCTGCTGCTTGGATTCACGCGCAGCGGAATCCTTGTTGGCCTGCTCGGTACGAGCTCGCTGAAGTCCGTCGAGTACAGCGTTCTGGTTGTTCGACAAGACCTTCAGCACCTGCGCTCGGTCGAGCACATCCTCGGGCCCGCTCGCCCCGAGGAACGAAGACACCGACGCGACGCCAGTTCCTTGGGTGTAGCTGGATACTGCGAACTCGTTGAACTTCTGCTGAGCAGCGTGGATCTGCGTACCGGCGTCGGCGAGGGCTTGCTGGGCGGTCACGACGAACTGAGCTGCGATATCTGCGGCATCACGCGCGTTCTGGAGGTCGACCAGCGCCTTGTTGACCTCCTCGCGCCGGATGGCCACTTCGGCGTCTAGTTGAGCGAGCTGCTGGTTTGCCGCCGCCACCTCGTTGATCAGCTGACCTACCGCACCGAGCTGCTCGTCCACGCGCGAACCCGCCGCCGCTATCTCGGAGTCCGACGGATTGGGAGGGGGCGGGGGCACTGCCGCGGCAGTGCCGGACACCGCACCCATCAGTGCGACGACGACACCTGCACCTATCAGTGCACGAACTGTGTTCGAGAACGCGCTGCGGCGTGCGCCGCGGAATGTCCGTCGCCTCACAAATGTCTCCCTCGGTCCCGGCGCTCGCGATGCTTCCGTGAGGAAGCCTCGACGCCGGACGAGCGGATCGTCGACACCTCGATCCGGGTGTCACCGTCGCATTCGCCGGGCAGGGAGAAAGCGCGCAGCAACACGACGGGTGTGCCACGTCAGCCACACCCGCAGCACTGGCCTCTCGGGTCGCCCCGGATAGACCTGTGCCCTCTGCGACACTCCTTCCCCAGCAGTGCCAATGGCACCGTACGACACTTTGCACACTAAGGAAACTCCAGTCCCAAACGACACATTTGTAATTCGACCTGCGAAAACGCGCTGATCTCGGCATTTGCCGGAAACAGTTTTTTCGACTTTTTTCGGCCGGACAGGAAAATGCCCCCGGCAACGAAACGTCGGGGGCAGATCGTTCGGGCGGGTCGTCAGCCTGGCAACGTGGTCCTAGTCTCGTCGACTGGACGCGACTCTGCTGCACGTGCGCGACGACGCATCTTGGCGAAGGTGGTGGCAGCACCGCACCCAGCGACGACCAGAATCACCACCGTGGTGATCAGCGTCCACGGAGTCTGGGGACCGACCAGGGTGTCGACGAAGTTGTCCGCCGCCACGACAGGGTTCCCGGTGTACGTCCGATCCTGTCCCGCCTCCAAGGTCACGCGGCTGACACTGTCACTGAAGGACCCCACCTGGCCGGGACTGAGCACCAGCACCGTGCCACCGTCCTCGGCTCCGACCGCGGTAGCGAGGTCGCGCAACTGCGAGTCGTGCCGCGGATCCCGATCCACCACGATGATGGACAGGTCGATCCCATGTTCTTCGGCGCGGGCGACGGCCGACTGCAAGTCGCTCTCGAGCGGTGCCGGCGCACTGACACCGGTTGCCGCTACTTCGGCCACGATGTCGTCGACGTCGATCCCGGGTGGCACATCGGCCAGCAGGGGAACGAAAGCGAGTATCGGTTCAGGCATCACAGAGGTTCCAGTCGAAGAGCGTCGTCGTAAGGACGAGACGAACCCTACGTCACTCGCCGCACCGGCCGCGTGCACCCAGTCCGGTCGATCGTCTGCGAGTGAGGCTCCCCTGCATTGCGAAGGTGTCGGAACTGCACGACAATCGGGAGTGCGAAAGCAGAGTACAGCAATGTAGGCTGCCCTTCGTTTTCAACAGGACAAGCGTACTGTTAGACTCGACCACGAGATGTTCACCCGCGGCGACAGCCGCGCGAAGTGAGTCTCGCTTCATCCGTCGACACAGCCCTGTCGGCGGTGTGCCTCAAGACGAGTGGAGCTGAAGTGACCGCCAGTAATGATTCATTCGGTGCAAAGGGCACCCTCGAAGTCGGAGAGAACTCGTACGAGATCTTCCGCCTGTCGGCCTTGCCTGGCGCCGAGAAGTTGCCCTACGCATTGAAGGTCCTCGCGGAGAACCTCCTTCGCACCGAAGACGGTGCCAACATCACCGCCGACCACATTCGTTCGATCGCGTCGTGGGACCCCTCGGCCGATCCGAGCATCGAAATCCAGTTCACGCCTGCACGTGTCATCATGCAGGACTTCACCGGTGTGCCCTGCGTGGTCGACCTTGCCACGATGCGTGAGGCCGTCACCACTCTCGGCGGCGATCCGAACAAGGTCAATCCACTCTCCCCCGCAGACATGGTCATCGACCACTCGGTGATCCTCGACGTATTCGGTCGCGCCGATGCACTCGAGCGCAACGTCGACCTCGAGTACCAACGCAACGGCGAGCGGTACCAGTTCCTACGTTGGGGCCAAGGCGCATTCGACGACTTCAAGGTCGTCCCTCCCGGCATGGGCATCGTCCACCAGGTCAACATCGAGTACCTCGCGCCGACCGTCATGACCCGCAAGGGCCAGGCATACCCCGACACCTGCGTCGGAACCGACTCGCACACCACGATGGTCAACGGACTCGGTGTCCTCGGCTGGGGCGTCGGCGGCATCGAGGCCGAGGCAGCAATGCTCGGCCAGCCCGTCTCCATGCTCATCCCCCGCGTAGTCGGCTTCAAGCTGTCCGGTGAGATCCAGCCGGGCGTCACGGCAACCGACGTCGTTCTGACCGCCACCGAGATGTTGCGCAAGCACGGTGTCGTCGGCAAGTTCGTCGAGTTCTACGGCAAGGGCGTCGCCGAGGTGCCGCTGGCCAACCGCGCCACGCTCGGCAACATGAGCCCCGAATTCGGTTCCACGGCAGCGATTTTCCCGATCGACGAAGAGACCATCAACTACCTGCGCCTGACCGGCCGCAGCGACGAGCAGCTCGCGCTCGTCGAGGCGTACGCCAAGGAACAGGGCATGTGGCACGACCCCGAGAAAGAAGCCGTGTACTCCGAGTACATCGAGCTCGATCTCAACACGGTCGTTCCGTCCATCGCAGGGCCGAAGCGTCCGCAGGATCGAATCCTGTTGTCCGAGTCCAAGGTTGCCTTCCGCAAGGACATCCACAACTACGTGGAGGAGAACTACCCGACCGAGCACTCGCAGCTCGACGAGGCTGTGGAGGAATCCTTCCCGGCCTCCGACCCTGCCACGCTGTCCTTCGCGGACGACGGCGCAATCAACGTTCAGACCGCAGCCAACGGTGCCGAGGGGCGCCCGAGCAAGCCGGTCAAGGTCACCACCGACGAGAGCGGCGAGTTCGTTCTCGATCACGGCGCTGTCGTCGTCGCCGGCATCACGTCGTGCACCAATACCTCGAACCCGTCGGTCATGCTCGGCGCAGCCCTGCTCGCCCGCAACGCCGTCGAGAAGGGCCTCTCGACCAAGCCCTGGGTCAAGACCAACATGGCGCCCGGCTCGCAGGTCGTCACGGACTACTACGAGAAGGCCGGCCTGTGGCCGTACCTCGAGAAGCTCGGCTACTACCTCGGCGGCTATGGCTGCACGACGTGTATCGGCAACACCGGTCCGCTGCTCGAGCCGATCTCGAAGGCGATCAACGACAACGACCTGTCGGTCACCGCAGTGCTGTCGGGCAACCGCAACTTCGAAGGCCGCATCTCCCCCGACGTCAAGATGAACTACCTGGCATCGCCTCCGCTGGTCATCGCCTACGGTCTCGCGGGCACGATGGACTTCGACTTCGAGACCGACGCTCTGGGCAACGACCACGAGGGCAACCCGGTGTTCCTGAAGGACATCTGGCCGTCGTCGCAGGAGATCGAAGACACGATCAAGTCGTCGATCAGCCGGGACATGTTCACCAAGTCCTACGAGACGATCTTCGCCGGCGACAGCCGTTGGCAGAACCTCTCCACCCCCGAGGGCGACACCTTCGAATGGGATCCGAAGTCCACCTACGTGCGGAAGCCTCCGTACTTCGACGGCATGACGATGGATCCGGCTCCAGTCAAGGACATCAAGGGCGCCCGTGTCCTCGCGCTGCTCGGCGATTCGGTCACCACCGACCACATCAGCCCCGCAGGCCCGATCAAGGCAGGCACTCCCGCAGCGCAGTACCTGGATTCGCACGGTGTGGAACGCAAGGACTACAACTCGCTCGGATCGCGCCGCGGAAACCACGAGGTCATGATTCGCGGAACCTTCGCGAACATCCGTCTGAAGAACCAGCTCCTCGACGACGTGTCGGGTGGCTACACTCGCGACTTCACGCAAGACGGTGGACCGCAGTCGTTCATCTACGACGCGTCGCAGAACTACCAGGCAGCCGGCATCCCGCTCGTCGTCCTGGGCGGTAAGGAATACGGTTCGGGTTCTTCTCGTGACTGGGCAGCGAAGGGCACCTCGCTCCTCGGAGTCAAGGCCGTCATCACCGAGTCGTTCGAGCGTATTCACCGCTCCAACCTGATCGGTATGGGCGTCGTTCCGCTGCAGTTCCCTGTCGGCGAGAGCGCTGCGTCGCTGAAGCTCGACGGAACCGAGACCTTCGACATCGTCGGAATCGAAAAGCTGAACGACGGCATCACGCCGAAGACGATGGCTGTGACGGCTACCAAGACCGACGGCAGCAAGGTCGAGTTCGACGCGGTCGTCCGTATCGATACACCCGGTGAGGCGGACTACTACCGCAACGGCGGCATCCTGCAGTACGTGCTCCGCAACATGATCAGGGGCTGATGATCGGCTCTACCAGTTCGATGTACTGATCCTTCTCGGAAGACGATGGACCCGGAAAGCATGCCTCTTCCGGGTCCATCGTCATTCGAGGGACATCTCAGCGAGAGTGGGGACAACACACAGTGCCGAAGGTCAGTGAAGACCAATTGGCCGCGAGGCGGAGCGAGATCCTCGACGGCGCGCGCAAGTGCTTCGGCGAATACGGATACGAAGGCGCAACGGTTCGGCGTCTCGAACAAGCTACCGGGTTGTCCCGCGGTGCGATCTTCCACCACTTCAAGGACAAGGACGGGTTGTTTCTCGCGCTCGCGCAGGAGGATGCGCGTCGGATGGCGGAGGTGGCATCGACTCAAGGTCTCGTCCAGGTGATGAGGGACATGCTCGAGGAACCGGACCGATTCGAGTGGCTCGGTACCAGACTCGAGATTGCCCGGCGACTCCGCACCGACCTCGACTTCAGAAGAAGTTGGGCCGAGCAGTCGGCCGAGCTCACCGATGCAACGGCTGCACGACTGGAACGTCAGAAGACAGCTGGTCGATTGCGCGACGACGTCGCGCAGGAGGTGATGGTCGACTATCTCGACTTGATACTCGACGGGCTGGTCGCGCGTATCGCGTCAGGGCAGGGCGGACCGAATCTGTCCGCGGTGCTCGACCTAGTCGAGGAATCCGTTCGGAAGCCGGACCCGACGAGCTAGGGCTGTGCGCCCGCCTTCTTGCGGTTCGGTCCGCCCCGCGATCGCAGGACGGTGCCGGACTCGGCGAGCACCTTGTGAACGAATCCGTACGACCGGCCGGTGCGGTCTGCCAAGGATCTGATGCTGGCTCCGGCCTCGTAGAGTTCCTTCAGTGTGGATTGCAATCGGTCGCGTGAATCACCCGTGATACGAGCGCCTTTCACGTACGACGGTGCATTCGACCGGGCCATAGGTTCCTCCAGTCAGCGACGCTGGAGCCGAGCAGGTGGCTCTTCGCTCACGAAATCCCCCTACCACTGAAGGGTAGATGACACAGACACCCACCACGGGCGAACAGCCGAATATCAGGCCGCGATCACGCCAACTGGATAAGCTCCAGATACTCCTGCGACCAGTGGTCCTCGGTGCCGTCCGGAAGGAGAATCACGCGCTCGGGCGAGAGTGCCTCGGCCGCACCTGGATCGTGGGTGACGAGAACGACCGCGCCCTTGTAGCTACGAAGAGCGTCGAGGACCTGTTCACGTGAAATCGGGTCCAAGTTGTTGGTCGGCTCATCGAGCAGCAGTACGTTCGCAGCCGAGGACACCAGTCCGGCCAGAGCGAGACGCGTCTTCTCGCCACCGGACAACGTTCCCGCCGGCTGCTCGAGTTGAGGTCCGGTGAACATGAACGCACCGAGCAACGATCGCAGCTCCTGCTCGCCGGTATCGGGCGCTGCGTGACGGATGTTCTCCCACACGGACGCGTTGTCGTCGAGCGTGTCGTGCTCCTGCGCGAAGTATCCGACACGCATTCCGTGGCCCGGTTCGATCTCACCGGTGTCGGCCTTCTCGGTTCCTGCCAAGATCCGCAACAGCGTCGTCTTACCGGCACCGTTGAGTCCGAGGACCACTACTCGACTGCCCCTGTCGATCGCGAGGTCGACGCCGGCGAAAATCTCGAGCGAGCCGTACATCTTGGTGAGGTTCTTGGCCATGAGGGGCGTCTTGCCGCACGGCGCGGGATCAGGGAAGCGAATGTGGGCGACCTTGTCGGACACTCGTTCGGCATCGAGATTGGCCATCAGCTTGTCCGCACGCTTGGCCATGTTCTGCGCCGCAACAGCTTTGGTTGCCTTGGCGCCCATCTTGGCGGCCTGAACGCGCAATGCGCCGGCCTTCTTCTCCGCATTCGCGCGTTCGCGGCGTCGGCGCTGCTCGTCCGTTGCGCGTGCGTCGAGGTACTTCTTCCAATTCATGTTGTAGATGTCGGCTTCGCCGCGAACGGCGTCGAGGAACCAGACCCGGTTGACCACGTCGCCGAGCAGTTCGACATCGTGACTGATGACGATCAAGCCACCTTCGTGACTCTGCAGAAATCCGCGTAGCCAGGTGATCGAGTCCGCGTCGAGGTGGTTGGTGGGCTCGTCGAGGAGCAAGGTGGTGTCGCTGCGTCCACCGCTGCCGTCGGACGCAGCGAAAAGGATACGGGCGAGTTCGACGCGTCGTCGCTGCCCGCCGGACAGCGTCCGCAGAGGCTGGGCGAGAATGCGATCGGCGAGTCCGAGACTGTTGCAGATTCGCGCCGCTTCACTTTCGGCCTCGTAGCCGCCGAGGGAAGCGAAACGCTCCTCCAAGTCGCCGTACTTGCGCACCGCACGATCGAGCCGACTCTCGTCGGCGACCTCGGCCATCAGCGCCTGCTGCTTCTCCATCTGATGGAGCAACGTGTCGAGACCACGGGCCGACAACACACGATCCTTGGCGAGTACGTCGAGGTCGCCTTCCTTCGGATCCTGAGGCAGGTAGCCCAGATCTCCCGTTCGGACGACCGAACCCGCGTACGGCTCGCCCTCGCCTGCCAGGATGCGCAGGGTCGTCGTCTTGCCTGCGCCGTTGCGCCCGACGAGCCCTATGCGATCGCCGGCCTGCACGCGAAGCGCAGGTCCTGGTGCCATGAGCAACGTGCGGACACCGGCACGAACTTCCAAGTCGGTGGCGGTGATCACGCGGGGGCTCCTAGCGATTGCGGATGATGTGCAGACGAGTCGGGGCCGAAAACCCGACTGGCTGGCTGCCAGAAAAGGAAGACGATCGTTCAGGTACCCGAGCAACCACTCATTTTAGCCCCTCCAACGGTGTGCTCCGGACACGAACAGCCGTGACACCGGTAACGTCTCGCGCATGACCGCTGAGAACACTGCACCCAACAGGGATTTGACAGGCCGAGTTGCACTGATCACAGGAGCCAGTCGCGGAATCGGCAAGGCAATTGCCGCCGAACTGCTGAGCCGAGGCGCGAAGGTGGCCATCACGGCGCGCAAGCCGGAACCCCTCGCGGAAGCCGCTCGTGATCTACTCGCGGGCGCGCCTGCCGGGGCGCAGGTCTTGGACCTGCCGGGCAACGCAGGTGACTCCGATTCTCGTCGTGATGCCGTCGACCGGACGGTGGAGCAGTTGGGCTCACTCGACATACTCATCAACAACACCGGCATCAATCCGGTGTACGGATCGCTCATGGAAGCCGATCTCGAAGGTGTCAAGAAGATCTTCGACACGAACGTCGTAGCGACGCTCGGGTTCGTGCAGGAGGCCTATCGCGGATGGATGGGTGAGCATGGAGGCGCAGTCGTCAACCTGGCGAGCGTCGCCGGGTTGCGTTCGACCGGGGTCATCGCCGCGTACGGAGCGTCCAAGGCCGCACTGATCCGGTTGACCGAGGAACTTGCCTGGCAACTCGGCCCGTCGATCCGGGTCAACGCGGTCGCGCCAGGCGTCGTCAAGACCAAGTTCGCCGAAGCACTCGTCGCGGCAGGCGAGGACAACGCCGCTGCCGTCTATCCGATGAAGCGTCTCGGAACTCCCGAGGACGTCGCGAGCCTGGTCGGGTTCCTGGTGTCCGACGAATCGTCCTGGATCACCGGCGAAACGATCAGAGTCGACGGCGGCCTGTTGGCAACCGGCGGACTGTGAACCGTTCACTGTCCGCCGACCTCGTCGTCGTAGGGCTCGGACCAGCAGGCCGAGCACTGAGCAGCCGGGCGTCGGTCGCGGACATGGACGTCATCGCCGTCGATACCCATCCGGATCGGCAATGGACGCCGACCTACTCTGCCTGGGCCGACGAACTGCCGGAGTGGTTGCCGACATCGGCGGTCGGTTCCATCACCGACATGCCCGCAGCGTTCACGACAAAGCTGCAACCGATCGACCGGACGTACTGCGTGCTCGATACGGCTGCGCTGCAGAAATCTCTCGAGACCGAGAAAGTCCGCGTGTTGGCGGGCACTGCCGCGTCGGTGACGTCGACCTCGGTCCGCCTCACCGACGGTCGGGAACTGACGGGCCGCACCGTCGTCGATGCTCGGGGTTCGATGGGCCTGACCGGGCTGGCGGAACAGACGGCATACGGCGTCGTGGTCGACCGTGACCAGGCCGAGCCGCTCCTGGAGGGCTCGGGTGCGTGGTTCATGGACTGGCGCTACGACAACGGCGCCGCGACCTCGGCGGTGCCGAGCTTCCTGTACGCCGTCGCGCTCGACGCACACCACCTGCTGCTCGAAGAAACATGCCTGGTCGGCAGGCCCCCGCTGGACTACCGGGAACTGCGGCGCAGACTGCACACGAGATTGGCGAGTCGAGGACTGACGCTGTCCGGCACCGAGCCGGTCGAGCGGGTCCGCTTTCCGGTTCAACCGCCACCGCGCTCGCACTCGGATCGAGGCTCGGTGCGGTTCGGCGCACGATCATCGATGATGCATCCTGCAACTGGATACAGCGTCGCTGCGTCCCTGGCTGCGGCCGACAGTGTCGTCGACGCGCTACGACACGGAAAACGAGTCGGCACACTGTCCGTATGGACCGTTCAGCGTCTGCGGAATCTGGGGCTTCGTACCGCGCTCGGCCTCGATCCCGAGCTGGTTCCGCACTTCTTCGCGAGCTTCTTCGATCTGCCGGTGACACTGCAGAGGTCGTATCTGTCCGGCCGATCCGACGCGACGGGTACTGCCCTCGCCATGACCAGGATGTTTCCGACACTGCCGTCCGCAGCTCGTATCGCCATCGCTCGCACTGTGTTGGGCCGGTGAATTTCGAGCTATGGGTCGACTGAGGCACGCATCTCGGGAATCATGAACCCCATGCGTTCCATTTGGAAGGGCTCGATCGCCTTCGGACTCGTCAACGTCCCGGTAAAGGTGTACTCCGCCACCGAGACACACGACATCAGATTCCACCAGGTGCATGCGAAGGACGGCGGTCGGATCAAGTACGACCGCGTGTGCTCCGAATGCGGCAAGTCGGTGCAGTTCGCCGACATCGACAAGGCGTACGACTCCCCCGACGGTGAACGGGTGATCATCACCGACGAGGACTTCGACAAACTGCCGGCCGCCGAGAAGCACGAAATACCGGTGCTGGAATTCGTTCCGACCGACCAGATCGACCCGATTCTGTTCGACAAGAGTTACTTCCTCGAGCCGGATTCGTCGTCACCGAAGGCGTACGTGCTCCTGCGCCAAACGCTGATGGACACCGAGCGCACGGCTCTGGTCCATTTCACATTGCGGCAGAAGACACGCCTCGCTGCGCTTCGCGTACGGGACGATGTGTTGGTGATTCAGACCCTGCTCTGGCCCGACGAGGTCCGTGCCGCGGAATTTCCGTCCCTCGACGACGCGCCTGACGCCCGGCCGCAGGAAGTGAAGATGGCGACGTCCCTCGTCGAGAGCATGTCCTCGGACTTCGACCCGACCGAGTACACCGACGATTACCAGATCGAGCTTCGCAAATTGATCGACGACACGATCGCCAACGGTGGCGAGAAGGTCATCCGTACCGAGGAGGCATCCTCGGACGACGGAGAGGACGCAGAGGTAGTCGACCTGGTAGCCGCCTTGCAGCGCAGCGTGGAAGCAGCCGGCAAAAACGCGAAGAGTTCTGCGTCGGCCGAGAAAACGGACGCGCAGAAACCTCCGGCGAAGAAAGCACCTGCCAAGAAGGCTGCAACCAATTCAGCGGCGGCGAAGAAAGCAGCCGCGAAGAAAGCACCGGCCAAGGAGACGGCAGCCAAGAAGACCGCCGAACGCAAAGGCGCCTGAAACTCGTCAGACGGTGAAGCCGAGCGCCCTGAGCTGCTCGCGGCCGTCGTCGGTGATCTTGTCCGGGCCCCATGGTGGCAGCCAGACCCAGTTGATCTTGAGATCGGAACACAGGCCGCTACGCACGAGTGCGCCACGGGCCTGATCCTCGATGACATCGGTGAGCGGGCACGCCGCCGAGGTCAATGTCATGTCGACGGTGACGACGTCCTCGTCGTCGATCTTGATGTCGTACACCAGCCCGAGATCGACGACATTGATGCCGAGCTCCGGATCGACGACGTCGCGCATCGCCTCTTCGAGGTCCTCCAGGACCTTGATCTCCTCGGCAGTCAGTGCCGCCGGCGCAGTTTCGGGTGTACCTGTAACGGGTGTTTCGGTCATGCTTTCAGTCCTCTACGATCGTGCGGGTTCTTCGTGCGGAGCTTCTACTATTCGAACAACCGCGTCCTTGAAAGCCATCCACCCGAGCAATGCGCACTTGACGCGAGCCGGGTACTTCGAGACACCGGCGAAGGCGATCCCGTCACCGATGACGTCCTCGTCCCCCTCGACGTTACCCCGGCTCCCGACCATCGCACTGAATGCTTCGACGATCTCGAGCGCTCTGTCGACCGAGTGCCCGACGACTTGGTCGGTGAGGACGGAGGTGGCCGCTTGACTGATGGAGCATCCCTGGCCGTCGTAAGAGACGTCGGCGACGATGCCATCGGTGTCGATGTGAACACGCAGCGTCACTTCGTCACCGCACGTCGGATTGACGTGATGCACCTCGGCGCCGAACGGTTCGCGGAGGCCTCGTCCATGCGGATGCTTGTAGTGATCGAGGATCACTTCCTGGTACATCTGTTCCATTCGCATCTCAGGCGTCTCCTGCTCCGAGGGTGCCCCCGAAGAAACGCTGAGCACGCCGAATCGCGCTGGCCAGAACCGCTACCTCGTCGACGGTGTTGTACAGCGCGAACGACGCCCGTGCTGTTGCAGCAACACCGAACCGGCGGTGCAGCGGCCACGCGCAGTGGTGTCCGACGCGTATCGCAACACCCTCGTCATCGAGGATCTGACCGAGGTCGTGGGCGTGGATTCCGTCCACCACGAAAGAGACGGCAGAACCGCGGTTCACGTTGTCGTTCGGTCCGATCACACGGAGGCCGTCGATCGCGCCGAATTCGGCGAGAGTTGCTGCGACGAGCGTTTTCTCGTGTGCCGCTATGGAATCGATCCCGATCGCGTCCAAGTACTGCACTGCAGCGCCCAATCCGACGACCTGCGACGTCATAGGTACTCCGGCCTCGAACCGTTGAGGCGGCGGCGCGTACGTCGTCTTCTCCATGGTGACGGTCTCGATCATCGACCCTCCGGTGATGAACGGCGGCATCGCCTCGAGGAGAGCGGCCTTGCCGTACAGCACACCGACGCCCGACGGTCCGAGCATCTTGTGCCCGGAGAAAGCGGCGTAGTCGACGTCGAGCGCGTGGAAGTCGACTGCCATGTGCGGAACCGACTGGCAGGCGTCGAGGACGACGAGCGCACCGACCGAGTGCGCTCGACGCACGAGCTCCTCGACGGGTGCCACGGCGCCGGTGACGTTCGACTGATGAGTGAATGCTACGACTTTGACCGCGTCCGTCAGTTCGAGCGAGTCGAGGTCGATCCGTCCGTCTTCGGTCACGCCGTACCAGCGCAGCGTCGCTCCGGTGCGCCGGGCAAGTTCTTGCCAGGGAACGAGGTTCGCGTGATGTTCCAACTCGGTGATGACGATCTCGTCGCCAGGCCCGACGTGGCGGTCGAAGCGATCGTCCCCGAGCACGTAGGCGATCAGGTTCAACGACTCGGTCGCATTCTTGGTGAACACCAGCTCGTCGGCATCTGCTCCGACGAACGATCCGATGAGCGCACGAGCACCCTCGTACGCGTCGGTGGCTTCCTCCGCGAGTTGATGCGCACCCCGATGGACAGCAGCGTTGCACGTGACCAGGAATTCACGTTCGGCATCCAACACCTGCACCGGCCGCTGAGACGTGGCACCGGAATCGAGATACACCAGCGGTTTGCCGTCGCGTACCGTCCGAGCCAGGATCGGGAAGTCCGCTCGGACCGACGAGACGTCGAATGTTCTCTCGTTCAGGGTTGCTGGTGCAGGACTGGCCATGGTCACGCTCCGGTCGTTGCAGCCTGCGTGAATCCGGCGTAGCCGTTCGACTCCAGCTCGTCGGCGAGTTCTGCGCCGCCTGACTGGACGATCTTGCCGCCGACGAAGACGTGTACGAAGTCCGGCTTGATGTATCGCAGGATTCGCGTGTAGTGCGTGATCAGCAGAACTCCGCCGTCCTCGCGCTCCTTGTATGCGTTGACTCCCTCGGACACCACGCGAAGCGCATCGACGTCGAGCCCTGAGTCGGTCTCGTCGAGGATGGCGATCTTGGGCTTGAGCAGACCGAGCTGAAGGATCTCGTGACGCTTCTTTTCGCCACCGGAGAACCCTTCGTTGACGCTACGGTCAGCGAACTCGTCCTTGATCTCCAGCTCGCCCATCGCGTTCTTCACTTCTTTGACCCACAGGCGAAGCTTCGGTGCATCTCCACGGACAGCGGTCGCGGCCGTGCGGAGGAAGTTGGACATCGACACGCCGGGCACCTCGACGGGGTACTGCATCGCGAGGAACAAGCCTGCACGAGCACGCTCGTCGACGCTCATGTCGAGAACGTTCTCGCCGTCGAGGGTGATGGTCCCCGAGGTGACGGTGTATTTGGGGTGTCCTGCGATCGCGTAGGACAGCGTGGACTTGCCGGATCCGTTGGGACCCATGATGGCGTGGGTTTCGCCGGACTTCACCGTCAGGTCGACTCCCTTGAGGATGTCGATCGGATCTGCGGAGGCGTCCGAGTTGGCGACGCTGACGTGCAAGTCGCGGATTTCTAGCGTGGACATGACGTTTCCTTACGAAGTTCGTTTAAATGACTAGGCGCCGGTCAGGGCGAGTTCGGTCTCGATTGCGGCGTCGAGTCGCTCGCGCACCGCGGCGACCGGAATCCGGTCGATGATCTCGTGGAAGAAGCCGCGCACGATCAATCGGCGGGCGGCTTCTTCGGAAATTCCGCGGGCGCGCAGGTAGAACAACTGCTCGTCGTCGAATCGGCCGGTGGCACTTGCGTGTCCGGCGCCGAGGATCTCACCCGTTTCGATCTCGAGGTTCGGCACGGAGTCCGCGCGTGCACCGTCGGTGAGGACGAGATTGCGATTGAACTCGAACGTGCTGGTGTCCTCGGCTTCCGCGCGAATGAGCACGTCCCCGATCCACACAGTGTGTGCGTCGACCTTTCCCGGCCCGGTCTCACCTTGAAGTGCGCCCTTGTAGAGCACATTCGACTTGCACTTGGGAGCCGTGTGGTCCACCAGCAGTCGCTGTTCGAGGTGCTGACCGGCATCGGCGAAGTACAGACCGAAGAGCTCCGCGTCGCCTCCCGGAGCGTCGTAGTGGACCGTGGGACTGACGCGAACCAGGTCGCCGCCGAGACTTACGTTGAAGTGGCGGAGTACCGAATCGCGACCGAGGCGAGCGTGGTGCGCCCCAACGTGCACGGTGTCGATCTCCCAGTCCTGAATCAGGACGACGGTGAGTTGTGCGCTGTCGTCGACGATGAACTCGATGTTCTCGGCGTACGTTCCGCTGCCGATCTGATCGATCACCACGGTGGCCTTCGCGAACTTCTCGAGCCGAATCTGCAGGTGCCCGTAGGCCACTGCATCGATGCCGGGTCCGGTGATCGTGATGTCGACGGGCCCGTCGACCTCGACCTCCGATGCAACAGTCACCACGGTTGCCTCTGCGAACGCCGAATACGCCTGCGCTGCGACACGGTCCGCAGGGACGCCGGCGACGCCGAGACGCTTGTCGTCACGACCGACCTTCTCGATCGTCACTCCGTCGGGGGCGGACACAGCGATATCGGCGCCCGAGGTGGCCGGCGCAGACCCGTCGTGAAGACCACGCAGCCGCCGAAGCGGTGTGAAGCGCCACAGCTCGTCGCGCCCGGATGGAATCTCGAAGGCGTCGACGTCGTACGAGGTGAACTGAGCACCTTTGTTGGCGACGAGCTTCGACTTGTCTTCCCGGCCCGAGGTCGGGTTTTCGGAGTTGACTGCGCCGATCACTCCGTCGAGAGGAACTCCTGCAAGGGGATTGCTCACTTATCCGACCGACCCTTCCATCTGAAGCTCGATGAGCCGGTTGAGCTCGAGCGCGTATTCCATCGGGAGCTCACGAGCGATCGGCTCGACGAAACCTCGCACGACCATCGCCATTGCTTCGTCCTCGGTCAGACCACGACTCATCAGGTAGAAAAGTTGATCGTCGCTGACCTTGGACACGGTTGCCTCGTGTCCCATCGAGACGTCGTCCTCGCGGATGTCCACGTACGGGTAGGTATCCGAGCGCGAGATCGTGTCGACCAGCAGCGCATCGCACTTCACCGTCGAGCGCGAACCGTACGCGCCCTTGTTGATCTGAATCAGGCCGCGGTACGACGTGCGGCCTCCGCCACGCGCCACCGACTTGCTGACGATGTTCGACGAGGTGTGCGGCGCCAGGTGCAGCATCTTCGAGCCGGTGTCCTGGTGTTGGTCCGGTCCGGCGAACGCGACCGAGAGAACCTCGCCCTTGGCGTACTCACCAGTCATCCAGACGGCCGGGTACTTCATGGTGACCTTGGAGCCGATGTTGCCGTCGACCCACTCCATCGTTGCGCCTGCCTCGGCCTTGGCGCGCTTGGTGACCAGGTTGTAGACGTTGTTCGACCAGTTCTGAATGGTCGTGTAGCGGCAACGACCGCCCTTCTTGACGATGATCTCCACCACGGCGGAGTGCAACGAATCCGACTTGTAGATCGGCGCGGTGCAACCCTCGACGTAGTGCACGTAGGCACCCTCGTCGACGATGATCAGCGTGCGCTCGAACTGACCCATGTTCTCGGTGTTGATCCGGAAGTAGGCCTGCAGCGGGATGTCCACGTGAACGCCCGGCGGGATGTAGATGAACGATCCACCGGACCATACGGCCGTGTTCAGCGCAGAGAACTTGTTGTCGCCTGCGGGAATCACGGTGCCGAAGTACTCGCGGAACAGCTCCGGCTGCTCCTTGAGCGCGGTGTCGGTGTCGAGGAACAACACACCCTGCGCTTCGAGGTCCTCACGGATCGAGTGGTAGACCACCTCGGACTCGTACTGAGCGGCGACACCGGAAACCAGGCGCTGCTTCTCCGCCTCGGGGATGCCGAGCTTGTCGTAGGTGTTCTTGATGTCCTCCGGCAGGTCCTCCCACGTTGCAGCCTGCTTCTCGCTGGAGCGCACGAAGTACTTGATGTTGTCGAAGTCGATTCCGTCGAGGTTGGAACCCCAGTTCGGCATCGGCTTGCGATCGAAGGTCTTCAGCGCCTTCAGCCGAGCTTCCAACATCCACTCGGGCTCGCTCTTCTTGGAAGAGATGTCGCGCACGACTGCTTCCGAAAGGCCGCGCTTCGCGCTTTCACCGGCAACGTCCGAGTCGGACCAGCCGTAGCCGTAGGTGCCGAGCGAGGCAATGGTCTCGTCCTGCGTCATCGGCACTGCTGGGGTCATCGGCGCTGCTGGTGTCACCTGATCTGGTGTGACGGTCATGCGAGCTCCTTCCGGAGGCTTGTGCGTTCTCCGGCGCGGGGCTGCGCGCCGGACACTGTCGAGGGGGTGGTTCGTCTGGTCGGCATGTTGAGGGGTACGTGGGTGGTGCAGGCACAGTCGCCGTTCGCGATGGTCGCGAGGCGTTGCACGTGGGTGCCGAGCAATTCGGAGAACGCCGCACGCTCCGCATCGCAGAGCTCGGGGAATTCTGCGGCGACGTGCGAGACCGGGCAGTGGTGTTGGCAAATCTGTACACCGTTGCCCACCACCCGCGTCGATGCGGCGAAACCAGCTGCGGTGAATGCGTCCGCAATCCTGTCGGCGGCTTCCTCGACGTCAGCGGGACGGTCACCGTCCACGGGTTCGACGTCCGCCACGATCGCATCGACTCGCTGGCGTGCGAAGGTCTCGATTGCGGCGTCACCACCGATCTTGCGCAGCTGACGCATCGCAGCGCCGGCAAGATCGTCGTACGTATGGCCGAGCTTGTTGCGTCCAACGGCGGTCAGCTGGAAGTGCTTGGCAGGGCGGCCCCGACCGCGCTGACGAAGTGCGCGCACCGGCGCGACACGTGCTTCCCCGTTGTCGATGAGAGCTTCGAGGTGACGGCGAACGCCTGCTGCGCTCAAGCCGAGTCGATTACCGATATCCGAGGCGGTGATCGGACCCTCTTCGAGAAGAAGTGTCACCACGGCAGACCGAGTGTGTCCTTCCTGGCCCGCGGTAGCCTGACCAGCAGCCGAAGAACTCAGCACAGCCTCGACTCCCGGCGGAGCAGTCATGCCGACATCGGCACTTCCGTCCGCACGCGTAGAGCTCATTGCTGTTTTCACAACACCAGTGTGACGGAATTGTCGGCACCGGTCCAGCAAGGGTGCCCTTCTTCACCCGATGGCGGGACCAGGGAATACAGCGTCCCCGCAAGGAGTTGCATACCTCCCCGGACGCGTCAGCGCTAGCGGCCTTCAGACGTTCGAAGTGGTCACGGCTACGCTGCCAACGTGCCACCGACCGCAGACGAGCTGAACTCCGACGAGACTCGGCCGGAACCAGAACTGCCGATTCGCGCGCGCGTCGCCCACACCGTCAGACGCATCGTCGGTCTCGATGCGAACCAACCCTCGTCCAGTGTTTCGGTCCTTCACGGCGACGAGGCCGAAGCGCCCGGTCTGAACGAAACCGAGACCCGTCAACTGCGCGGAATTCGACGTTTCGGCGCCGCCGGAGCGATCATGATGTCTCTCGGTGCGCTGGGAGCGGGGGCACAACCGGTGCTTCAGAACCCCGTCGTCGGAATCCGGATACTCAGCCTTCCCTCTCGGATGGCGACGACCGCTCTGACCGTAACCATGATCGGCACCGTCATGGTGGTGCTGGCCTGGTTGCTCCTCGGCAGATTCGCAGTAGGTCGGCTCCGGGACGGAAACGTACCTCGTCGGATGACGCGGTCTCAGTTGGACCGGACGCTCCTGCTGTGGATCCTGCCGCTGTGCGTCGCGCCCCCGATGTTCAGCCGCGACGTCTACTCGTATCTCGCGCAGAGCGAGATCACCGCCCGCGGACTCGATCCCTATGCGATCGGTCCCGCTGGGGCCCTCGGCGTCGACAACGTCCTCACTCGTACGGTGCCGAACATCTGGCGCGACACCCCAGCACCCTACGGCCCACTGTTTCTCTGGATGGGTAAAGGAATCACGTGGTTGACCGGAGAGAACATCGTCGCCGGCATCTTCTTTCATCGCCTGCTCGCCCTCGCCGGGGTCGCGCTGATCGTGTGGGCGCTTCCCCGCCTGGCACGTCGGTGTGGTGTCGCCTCGGTCAGCGCGCTGTGGCTCGGCGCGGCCAACCCCCTCCTGCTCTTTCACCTCGTGGCAGGTATTCACAACGAGGCGTTGATGATCGGACTGATGCTGGCGGGTACTGAGCTGGGTCTACGTGCAATAGCGTCCGCGAAGCCGCTGCAAGGAAAGCCGTTGTTGCTCTTGATAGCCGGTGCCGGCCTCATCGCGTTGTCGTCGACGGTGAAGATTCCGTCGTTGATCGCCCTCGGTTTCGTCGGAATGGCGCTTGCCAGGAGATGGGGTGGGACGCCGCGGGCGGTCCTGTCGTCCGCGGCGCTGCTCGGTGCCGTCGCCATCGTGATCATCGGCGGGGTCAGCGTCGTCAGTGGGTTGGGCTTCGGGTGGATCAATACACTCGGTACGGCGGGCGTTGTGCGGAGCTGGATGTCGATACCGACGATCCTGGGCCTCGGCACCGGTTTCGCCGGGGTTCTGCTCGGGCTGGGTGACCACACGACTGCTGTGCTCGGTCTCACGCGTCCGATTGCCGCCGTCGTCGCCGGGTTCGTCGCGCTACGCATGTTGGTCGCGGTACTGAAGGGACGTCTGCATCCGGTCGGAGCTCTCGGGGTGACTCTGGGTGCGGTGGTACTTCTGTTCCCGGTGGTCCAGCCCTGGTACCTGCTATGGGCAGTCACCCCACTCGCGGCGTGGGCGACGACTCGCGCTTTCCGCGGACCGGCCATCGCCTTCTCCTCGATCGTGAGTGTCATCCTGATGCCGAACGGCAGCGAGTACCAGCCGTTCCAGATCGTTCAAGCAGCGGTGATGACCATCTTGACCATTGGAATCCTGTTTCTGCTTACCCGCTCCAGTCTGCCGTGGCGCGGCACGACCGGACCACCGGTGCCAGGCCGCGCGGGCGAGGAATACGCTGGTTCCTCGTGATCGCCGGTGCGCAGAGAAGAAGCGGGGCGTCGAAGTCGGCGCAGCCCGCAGTGCAGTTGACCGACGTACGAAAGACGTACGACGGCGTGGCGGCGGTCGATGGCCTCCGACTCGAGGTCGGTCAAGCGCAGGTACTGGCGCTGCTCGGCCCGAACGGCGCAGGCAAGACCACCACGGTGGAGATGTGCGAAGGATTCGTCACTCCGGACTCGGGGACCGTTCGCGTACTGGGTCTCGATCCTGTCGGTCAATCCTCACAGCTACGCCCGCGCATCGGCGTCATGCTGCAGGGCGGTGGCGCCTATCCGGGGGCGAAAGCCGGTGAGATGCTCCGACTCGTCGCGTCGTACTCGGCCGACCCCCTCGACCCCGACTGGCTTCTCGATTGTCTTGGCTTGGAACACGCCGTCAAGACCCCGTATCGACGTCTGTCCGGTGGGCAGCAGCAGCGACTGGCATTGGCATGCGCCATTGTCGGCCGTCCCGAACTCGTCTTCCTCGACGAGCCGACCGCAGGGCTCGACGCGCAGGCACGGTTGCTGGTGTGGGAGTTGATCGACGCACTTCGCCGCGACGGCGTCAGCGTCCTCATCACGACACACTTGATGGACGAAGCAGAGCAACTCGCCGACGAGTTGGTCATCATCGATCACGGCAAGATCGTCGCCTCCGGGACCGCGTCCGAGCTGACCAAACAGGGCGCCGAGGGCCGGTTGCGATTCAGCGCCCCTCCGCGTCTCGAGCTGTCGCTGCTCGATGCGGCTCTGCCTCCCGGTTACCACCCGACCGAAGAGACACCTGGTTCATATGTGATCGAAGGCGTCATCGAGCCGCCGATCCTGGTCACGGTCACGTCGTGGTGCGCCGAACAAGACGTCCTTGCCACCGAACTCCAGGTTGATCAACGGCGCCTGGAAGACGTATTTCTGGAATTGACCGGCAGGGAGCTGAGACGATGACGGCGCGCAGAGATGTCCGGGTGGCCGACAATCGCTTCGAAGTCGGGCTCTTCGCCCCGAAACCGCAGCCCAGTTCGCCGATGGTCATGTTGACGGCGCAATCGCTCCTCGAATTGAAGCTGTTGCTGCGAAACGGTGAACAACTGCTGCTCACCATGTTCATTCCGATCACCCTCCTGGTCGGGCTGACTCTGCTCCCGCTCGGCGCGATGGGCACCGAACCGGTGAACCAGGTCGTTCCGGCAGTGATGATGGTGGCCGTCATGTCGACGGCCTTCACCGGCCAAGCCATCGCAGTAGGTTTCGACCGCCGCTACGGCGCGCTGAAACGCCTAGGTGCGACGCCGTTGCCCAAGTGGGGAATCATCGGGGGCAAGGCGGCCGCCGTACTGTTGGTCGTCGTCCTGCAGTCGGTCGTGCTGGGCTCGATCGGACTTGCACTCGGATGGCGACCCGCCCCAGCCGGTCTACTTCTCGGTGCAGTGGTGATAGCACTCGGGACCGTGACGTTCGCGACGATGGGCCTGCTGCTCGGCGGGACTCTGCGAGCCGAGATCGTTCTCGCGCTCGCCAACATTCTCTGGTTCGTCATGCTGGGAATAGGCTCGCTCGTCGTACTGGCCGAGGAACTCCCTACCGCGCTGCACACCATCGCGCGAGTTGTTCCGTCCGGCGCTCTCGCCGAAGCGCTCGGTCAAGCCGTCACCGGCTCGCTGGACTGGTTCGGGATAGCCGTCCTCACCGGGTGGGCGCTGCTGTGCGGCTGGCTCGCGGTACGTACCTTCCGGTTCACCTGAGCAGGCCGACGGGGTCAACGACAGCCTGTAGTTGACCGCCGTTTACCATCGTCACGTGCTGTATCGAGTGTTCCTGCGTCTAGTCGACCGATTGCCACTGCCGTCGTTGCGGGTGCAGAAGATCCTGGCGTTCATCGTCATCCTCACCCAGGGTGGGATAGCTGTGACCGGCGCGATCGTGCGCGTCACCGCGTCCGGTCTCGGATGTCCGACGTGGCCGCAGTGCTTTCCCGGCAGCTTCACACCCGTCGGTGTCTCCGAAGTTCCGGTCCTGCACCAGGCCGTCGAATTCGGCAATCGGCTGCTCACGTTCGTGGTTGTACTCGCGGCCGCGGCCATCGTGCTCGCGGTCACTCGCGCACGCCGTCGCCGCGGGGTCCTCGTCTTTGCATGGCTGATGCCACTCGGAACCGTCGTGCAAGCCATTCTCGGTGGAGTCACCGTGCTCACCGGCCTCCTGTGGTGGACCGTCGCCATCCACTTCATCGCATCGATGGCGATGGTGTGGTTGGCGACGCTGCTGTACTTCAAGATCGGTGAACGGGATTCCGACTCGCTGGTGACGAAGACGGTTCCCGAACCTCTGCGACTTCTCACCGGGTTGTCCGGAATTCTGCTCGCCGGTGTTCTCATCGCAGGCACGATGGTCACGGGGGCCGGCCCGCATGCAGGAGACAAGAGCATCGACGAACCCGTCCCCCGCTTCCAGGTGGAGGTAGTGACGCTCGTCCACCTGCACTCACAACTCCTGGTGGGCTATCTCGCGCTGCTGGTCGGCCTCGGATTCGCTCTCTACGCAGTCAGGGCTCCGGAGATGGTCAAGAAACGCTTGAAGATAGTCGTCGCGATCGTGCTCGCGCAGGCGCTCATCGGAATCGTTCAGTATCTGACCGACGTGCCTGCCGCACTCGTTGCCGTGCATGTGGCGGGAGCAGGAGCATGCACCGCCGCAACGGCAGCCGTATGGGCTGCATGCCGAGTGCGGACGCCAAGTGTGGAGCCGAGCACAGTATGACGGAGGAGAGGTAGCCGGTCTCCCCCTCAGACGACCGACTACCTCTCCATATGTTTCGACGCAACGAACCGTCGAATGGTTCCGGCGAGTGCCGAATTTTTTCGAGCTCTATTCCATCGCTGAGTTGCGCGCCTTGGGGAAGCGAGTCTGTCGAGCAACCCACCCGGCCATCTTGCGGTAGTGCCCGCGAGCAGGATTGACCGAACTGACCAGTTCGCGATCCCATTCGGACTCGGTGAGTCCGTCGACCGCGTCGACGAGCGCGTGGGCGATGTCGTTGTTCTCCACGACCTGATCACCGAGAACGCCGTCGGCACCGACGAGAGTCACCCGCGTGCCTACCCGGCCGATCGGCTGAATGACCACGTTTCCGGTACCACCGTGTTCGCCGACGAATGCCTTGATCGCGGACAGCGCATGAGGCGGTACCTTCACTTTCGTATCGGTGCCCGCGTCCGTGTCCGATGTCGTGTTCTCTGCTTCGGTCGCCATACCTGGAGACGATACCCGCCGGTAACTTCGGCCGCGCCGATACCTGCCTTTGCCGCCCGTGTAGAACGGGAGCATGCGCGCAGTGGAGATTCGAGAACACGGTGGCCCCGAGGTGATGACTACGGTCGACCTTCCAGAGCCGGTCCCCGGGCCAGGAGAGCTGCTCGTCAGGGTCGAGGCGGCAGGAGTCAACTTCATCGACACGTACTTCCGCAGTGGGTTGTACAGCCGTGCACTCCCCTACGTGCCGGGTGAGGAGGGATGCGGCGTCGTGGAGCATGTCGGCGCCGAGGTGAGTGAGTTCTTCGTAGGCCAGCGCGTCGCCTGGGCGAGTGCCCCGGGCAGCTATGCCGAGCAAGTCCTGGTCCCCGCGCGGAGCGCTGTGGCAGTGCCCGAAGGTGTGCCGGCCGACCAGGCCGCGTCGACGCTGCTCCAGGGCATGACTGCGCACTACCTGATCCGGTCCACCTACCCTGCACGGTCCGGTGAGACCGTCCTCGTCCACGCCGGCGCGGGTGGCGTCGGGTTGATCTTGACCCAGCTTGCGGTCGCTCGGGGTGTCCGGGTGATCAGCACCGTATCCACGGACGAGAAGGAGCAACTCTCGCGCACCGCAGGCGCATCCGATGTAGTGCGGTACGACGACGACATTGCCGCGCGGGTCCGCGAACTCACCGAGGGTCAGGGTGTCCACGCGGTCTACGACGGCGTCGGGGCCGCGACCTTCGAGCAGAGCCTGGCGGCGTTGCGTGTTCGCGGAACGCTTGCCCTGTTCGGTGCTGCGAGTGGTCCGGTGCCGCCGTTCGACCCGCAGCGACTCAACTCGGCAGGTTCGCTCTTCCTGACGCGCCCTACGCTTGCCCACCACGTTCGTGACCGCAGTGAACTGGAATGGCGTGCAGGTGAGGTGTTCAAGGCGGTCTCCGACGGTGCGCTCGACATCCGAGTCGGCGCACGCTATCCGCTGTCGAAAGCCACTGCTGCGCACGAGGACCTCGAAGGGCGTCGTACGACCGGATCCATCGTGCTGATCCCGTGATTCCCAGGTACCGGCCTCAGGTCAGTAGCTGAGCGAGGGTATCCCAGCCGAGGACGGAATCGACCGCAAGACCGCAGAACACCAGCGCCAGGTATTCGTTGGACAGAATGAACAGCTTGAGGGGTTTGACCGGGGTCCCGGCCCGCACCCCCGCATAGAGTCGATGCGCCACGACGAGGAACCAGATTCCAGACGCCAGTGCCACGACGGCGTAGATCACACCCGATCCAGGAGCCAGTGCAAGAGTGGCGGCGACCGTGGCCCATGCGTACACCACGATGTGCTTGGTGACCTTGGTCTCTGACGCCACCGCGGGCAGCATCGGCACATTCGCCGCCTGGTAGTCCTCCTTGTACCGGAGCATGAGAGCCCAGGTATGAGGTGGGGTCCACAGGAAGATGACCATGAACATCACCACGGCCTGCCAGCCGATCGTCCCGGTCACCGCGGACCAGCCGATCATCACCGGCATGCAGCCGGCCGCACCGCCCCACACCACGTTCTGCGACGTTCGACGCTTGAGAACGAGCGTGTAGACGAAAATGTAGAAGCAGATGGTGACGACGGCGAGGATTCCACTCAGCAGGTTCGTGGTGGTCCACAGCCAGAAGAACGACACGACGCCAAGCGTCACACCGAACACGAACGCGTGCGAGACGGGCATCGCGCCGCGTGCGAGCGGTCGCTTCGCGGTGCGCGCCATCACCTTGTCGATGTCTGCGTCCGCGACCATGTTGAGGCAATTCGCGCTTGCCGCAGCGAGCATGCCGCCGAACAGCGTCGTGAGGATGAGACCGGGCTGCACCTGACCGCGATCGGCCAACAGCATCGCCGGGATGGTCGTGACGAGCAGAAGTTCGATGACTCGCGGCTTGGTCAACGCGACATAGGCCATGATCAGGGCCAGCGCCCGACGAGGCGCAGACTTCACCTGCGCGCCCTCGTCGCCGAAGTCCTCGACCTCGTGGTCGTCGGGATGACCAGAGCCGCCTGCGAATCCGTGGCCGCCCGGCTGCTGCCCAATTCGCACTACGTCTCCTTGCACGGGCTCGAAACACACATGATCTTCAGCGCGCACTCCTCCACCGTCGATCGGTGCGGCGCGCACTACTACAGGCGATGGTAGACGTCGAGCACCCCGTCTCCAATTCTCAGGGCACCCAAACCGCGTTGCAGGCGCCTGATAGGGGGATGGCACGACAGCAAGCGCGCGCGGAACTAGGCTGGTAGCGGACGCGAAAGATCTACATCGCGATCGGTCGCGTTACGGCCACACTCGTACCAATGTCAGGAGATCTCTGCTCGTGTCGATCACAGACGATATTGACGTCCTCACCACGGCGCACCACCCCAGCGACTGGACGGACCTGGACACCAGGGCGGTCGACACCGTCAGAGTCCTCGCTGCGGATGCGGTACAGAAGGTCGGCAACGGTCACCCCGGCACTGCAATGAGCCTGGCACCGCTCGCCTACACACTCTTTCAGCGCACGATGCGTCACGATCCGACCGACACCACCTGGATCGGTCGCGACCGCTTCGTTCTCTCGTGCGGTCACTCGAGCCTGACCCTGTACCTGCAGTTGTACTTGGGCGGCTTCGGACTCGAACTGATCGACATCGAGTCGCTGCGCACCTACAAGTCGAAGACTCCCGGCCACCCCGAGTTCCGCCACACAGACGGCGTCGAGATCACCACCGGCCCTCTCGGCCAGGGATTGGCCTCGGCAGTCGGCATGGCGATGGCATCGCGCCGTGAGCGTGGACTGTTCGATCCCGAGCCCGCACTCGGAGACAGCCCGTTCGACCACTTCATCTATGTCATCGCATCGGATGGCGACATCGAAGAGGGCATCACTTCCGAGGCGTCGTCTCTGGCCGGAACGCAGCAGCTCGGCAACCTGATCCTGTTCTACGACGACAACAAGATCTCGATCGAGCACTCGACCGACATCGCACTGTCGGAGAACACGGCCGCTCGCTACGAGGCGTACGGCTGGCACGTTCAGGTAGTCGAGGGCGGGGAGAACGTCACCGCGATCGAGGCAGCCATCGAGGCAGCCAAGGCCGTCACCGACAAGCCGTCGATCATCGTTCTGCGCACCATCATCGGGTTCCCTGCACCGACCATGATGAACACCGGTGCAGTACACGGCGCCGCACTCGGCGACGAGGAGATCGAGAAGGTCAAGAAGGCCCTCGGATTCGACCCGGAGAAGAAGTTCGAAGTCACCGACGAGGTCATTGCGCACACCCGGGCGCTTACCGAGCGTGGACGCAAGGCACACGCAGAGTGGAACACCGAATTCGACGCTTGGGCCGCACGCGAGCCCGAGCGCAAGCAGCTTCTCGATCGACTGACCGCCGGAGATCTTCCCGAGGGCTGGACCGACGTCCTCCCGACCTGGGAACCAGGCAGCAAAGCCATCGCAACCCGCGCGGCGTCCGGTGAGGTCCTCAATGCCGTCGGACCCGTACTGCCCGAGCTGTGGGGCGGATCCGCCGACCTCGCCGGTAGCAACAACACCACGATCAAGGGCGCCAAGTCGTTCGGTCCCACATCGATCTCGACCGACGACTGGGATGCCGAGCCCTACGGTCGCACGCTGCACTTCGGCATCCGCGAGCACGCGATGGGCGCGATCCTGTCCGGCATTGTCATGCACGGACCCACCCGCGCCTACGGCGGCACGTTCATGCAGTTCAGCGACTACATGCGTCCGGCAGTTCGGCTGGCGTCGTTGATGGACATCGATCCCATCTACGTCTGGACTCACGACTCCATCGGACTCGGTGAGGACGGTCCGACGCACCAGCCGGTCGAGCACCTCGCCGCGCTGCGCGCCATCCCGAATCTGTCGGTGGTTCGCCCGGGTGACGCCAACGAGACCGCGTACGCGTGGCAGTCGGTTCTTGCCCGATCCAGCAGCAGCGGTCCTGTCGGTTTGGCCCTGACGCGTCAGGGCATCCCCATTCTGGAGGGAACGAGCTACGAGGGTGTGTCGAAGGGTGGCTACATCCTCTCCGAGTCCTCCAAGGCGGCGCCCGATGTCGTGCTCATCGGCACCGGGTCCGAATTGCAGTACGCCGTCGACGCGCAGAAGCAGCTCGAGGCACAGGGAATTGCTGCGCGTGTCGTCTCGATGCCGTGCGTGGAATGGTTCGAAAGCCAGGATCAGAACTACCGCGACCAGGTCATCCCGCCGACCGTCAAGGCTCGTGTGTCGATCGAAGCCGGCATCGCGATGCCGTGGTGGAAGATCGTCGGCGGCTTCGGCGAGATCATCTCCCTCGAGCACTACGGCGAATCCGCAGATGCCAAGACGCTCTTCCGTGAGTTCGGATTCACTGCCGAGGCCGTGACCGCGGCCGCGCAGCGCTCGATCACCAATGTGAAGGGATAACCCCGAATGACCCAGAACAAGAACCTTGCAGATCTGTCCGCAGCAGGCGTATCCGTCTGGCTCGACGATCTTTCTCGCGACCGCATCTCCTCCGGCAACCTGCAAGAACTGATCGACACCAAGAGCGTCGTCGGCGTCACGACGAACCCGTCGATCTTCCAGGCAGCACTCAGCAAGGGCGATGCCTACGACGCGCAGGTCAACGAGTTGGCCGAGCGCGGCGCTGACGTGGACGCCACGATCCGGACCGTCACGACCGACGACGTACGCAACGCGTGCGACATCTTCACTCCGGTCTTCCAGTCGTCGGCAGGTGTCGACGGCCGCGTCTCGATCGAGGTCGATCCGCGTCTGGCTCACGACACCGAAAAGACGATCGCTCAGGCAATCGAACTGTGGAAGATCGTCGACCGTCCCAACGTGCTGATCAAGATCCCGGCCACCGAGGCGGGCATCCCGGCCATCGCGAAGGTCATCGGCGAGGGCATCAGCGTCAACGTCACATTGATCTTCTCCGTCGAGCGCTACGAGGCCGTCATCGGCGCGTACCTGGACGGTCTCGAAGCTGCTCGGGCAGCCGGGCACGACCTCGACAAGATTCACTCCGTCGCGTCGTTCTTCGTCTCGCGTGTCGACACTGAAATCGACGCACGGCTCGACAAGATCGGCACCCCCGACGCCGAAGCACTCAAGGGCAAGGCCGCACTGGCCAACGCACGGCTGGCGTACGTGGCCTACCAGCAGACATTCGAGGTCGGGCCCCGCTTCCACGAACTCGCCGGCTCCGGTGGACGCCCCCAGCGTCCGCTCTGGGCATCGACGGGCGTGAAGAACCCGGCGTACCCGGACACGCTGTACGTCACCGAGCTGGTGTCCCCCAACACCGTCAACACGATGCCGGAAAAGACACTCGACGCCGTCGCCGACCACGGCGACGTGACCGGCGACACCATCTCGGGCAAGGGCGTCGAGTCCCAGGAAGTCTTCGACAAGCTCTCGGCGATCGGCATCGACATCACCGATGTCTTCCTCACTCTCGAGAACGAGGGCGTCGAGAAGTTCGAGGCATCGTGGAGCGAACTGCTGGAGGCCACTGGCGAGCAGCTTCGTCAAGCGGGCCAGAAAAGCTGATACGTGAACGCCGCAGACTCGAACCTCAAGGATCAGGCGGAGTGGCACAACCCGCTCCGCGACCCTCGTGACAAGCGTCTACCTCGAATTGCCGGACCTTGCAGTCTGGTGATTTTCGGTGTCACAGGCGATCTGGCACGAAAGAAGCTCATGCCTGCGGTGTACGACCTGGCGAACCGGGGGCTTCTACCCCCCGGTTTCGCCCTGGTCGGATTCGCCCGTCGGGAGTGGGCAGATCAGGATTTCGCCAAGATCGTGCACGATTCGGTGCGGGATCACGCGCGTACCCCCTTCAGTGAAGAAGTGTGGGACACCCTCGCCGAGGGATTCCGGTTCGTACAGGGATCGTTCGACGATGATGCCGCCTTCGACACGCTCGCCGCCACGCTCGCCGAGCTGGACTCCACCCGCGGCACCGGCGGCAATCACGCATTCTATTTGTCCATTCCGCCTGGCGCTTTTCCTGTTGTGCTGGAACAGCTTTCACGTTCCGGACTGGCGCAGAGTGTAGACGACAAGTGGCGACGCGTGGTGATCGAGAAGCCATTCGGCCATGACCTGGCCAGCGCCAAGGAACTCAATGCCGTGGTGAACCGGGTGTTCCCGGAGGACCGGGTGTTCCGGATCGACCACTACCTCGGCAAAGAGACCGTTCAGAACATCCTGGCGTTGCGGTTCGCCAATCAGCTCTTCGATCCGATCTGGAACGCTCACTACGTCGACCATGTGCAGATCACGATGGCCGAGGACATCGGATTGGGCGGTCGTGCAGGCTATTACGACGGCATCGGCGCCGCACGCGACGTCATCCAGAATCACCTGTTGCAGCTTCTGGCGATTACCGCGATGGAAGAACCCGTCAGCTTCAGCCCGTCCGAGCTTCAGTCGGAGAAGATCAAGGTTCTCTCGGCCACCAAACTGGCCGAACCGTTGGATCAGACGTCAGCGCGCGGTCAATACGCAGCCGGTTGGCAGGGAAGCCAGAAGGTGAAGGGGCTCAAGGAGGAAGAAGGATTCGACTCCGAGTCCAACACCGAGACCTATGCGGCCATCACGCTCGAGGTGGACACTCGCCGGTGGGGCGGGGTGCCGTTCTACCTCCGGACAGGCAAGGCGCTCGGGCGTCGTGTCACCGAAATCGCCATGGTCTTCAAGCGGGCACCGCACCTGCCGTTCGACGCCACGATGACCGAGGAACTGGGCCAGAACGCTCTCGTCATCAGGGTTCAGCCCGACGAGGGCGTCACCATGCGGTTCGGTTCCAAGGTGCCGGGCTCGAGCATGCAGGTGCGTGACGTCAGCATGGACTTCAGCTACGGACAAGCGTTCACCGAATCCTCGCCCGAGGCCTACGAACGCTTGATCCTCGACGTCCTGCTCGGTGAACCATCACTGTTCCCGGTCAACGCCGAGGTCGAGCTGTCGTGGAAGATCCTTGACCCGATCCTCGAATTCTGGGCTTCGGGCGGGACCGCCGAGCCCTACGAGGCCGGAACATGGGGTCCGTCGTCGGGCGACGAAATGATGGAACGCACCGGACGAGAATGGAGAAGGCCGTGATTGTCGACATTCCCGCCACCACGACGGCCGAGGTCGGCAAACAGCTGGTCGAACTGCGCGAGTCCGGGGGTGCCGTCACCATCGGGCGCGTCCTCACGCTCATCGTGGCCAGCCGAGATTCGGGCAAGGCGGAACGCGCCATCGCTGCGGCGAACGAGGCAAGTCGCGAACACCCCTGCAGGGTCATCGTGCTGATGCACGGTGACAGGTCCGCAGAGTCCAGTCTCGATGCGCAGATTCGAGTCGGCGGCGACGCGGGTGCATCCGAGGTTGTGGTACTGCGCCTCAACGGCGAGCTGGCAAATCACGAACACAGTGTCGTGATTCCATTTCTTCTGCCGGATACCCCCATCGTTGCGTGGTGGCCGGACGAGGCCCCCGCGGTTCCAGCCAAGGACCCATTGGGACGCCTCGCCATTCGTCGTATCACCGATGCGACGAACGCGCCGGATACCACTGCGGCAATCAAGGGTCGCCTGTCGAGCTACAACGACGGCGACACCGACCTATCGTGGAGCCGAATCACGTACTGGCGCGGTCTTCTGGCGACCGCGCTCGATCAGGCTCCGCACGAGAAGGTCGTGTCCGCAACGGTATCCGGCCTCAGCGAGGAGCCAGCTCTGGACATCCTCGCCGGTTGGCTTGCAGCGAAGCTCGGAATCGAAGTCCATCGTCGAACCGGCGAACTTCGGGTGGAACTGCAGCGCGAAACCACGAGTATCTCGATCACTCGTCCACAGACCGGTAAGACCGCGACGCTGCGTCGTACCGGTCAACCGGACGCCGAAGTAGCTCTGGCGCGGCGTGAGACGCGTGAATGCCTCGCCGAGGAGTTGCGTCGTCTCGACACGGACGAGATCTACGAGCTGGCACTGAACGGACTGTCGAAAGTGAGCTATGAGTAAGACATCGGTTCTTCAGTTTCTGGACGCGCAGGCGTTGGTCGACGCTGCTCGAGCTCGATTCGTAGATGTTGTGACGGCGGCCCAGGCCGAGCGTGGTTCGGCGTCCGTCGTGCTCACCGGTGGTGGAACCGGAATAGCGCTGTTGGACGCTCTTTGCGCGGACTCGGGAGCCATCGACTGGGGCAACGTCGATATCTACTTCGGCGACGAACGCTTCCTGCCCTCGGGTGATCCCGAGCGCAACGAGGTCCAAGCGTCGAAGGCGCTGCTCGATCACGTCGACGTGCATCCGGATCGTGTCTTTCGGATGGCCGCGTCCGATGGCCCGCACGGAAGTGATCCTGAGGTGGCTGCGGCGGCGTACGCACAGATCCTTGGGGCACGTTCTGGCGGCGAGCACACGCCCGCGTTCGACATCCACCTCCTCGGAATGGGCGGTGAAGGCCACATCAATTCGTTGTTCCCACATACGGATGCAGTGCGTGAGCAGCACCGATACGTGGTCGCGGTCGAGGACTCCCCCAAGCCACCTCCGGTTCGAATCACGTTGACGCTCCCCGCCGTGCGCCGGGCCCAACACGTGTGGTTACTGGTGTCGGGAGCGAACAAAGCCGAGGCCGTTGCCGCAGCGGTAGGTGGCGCTGATTCGGATGACGTTCCGTCGGCCGGCGCTGCCGGGTCCGAATCGACAGTGTGGTTCTTGGACACAGCCGCTGCATCGGAACTCGACAAGCAGTAGTACTCCGCTAGCTGGGTTCCGCGCCGTCGGTGTCTTTTCTCTGCTGTTCTGCGTCCTCGCCATCGCAGCATTCTTCGTGCGCGGTGTTCGACCTGACGAACCGCCTACCCTGCACGCGGTAGGCGGTTCCGTCGCGCCATCCCTCTGCGCTGTTGCTGCATTGCCTCATACTTCTTTGGACGCGACCGGGCACCGTCCGGTTCCACCTACCCGGAGAGTCGCCCTAGCCGCTGTTTCGCAGCGCCGTCGCAAGGCCGTTCATCGTGAGCAGAATTCCACGCTTGACGCGCTCGTCGTCGTCGCCTGCGCGGTAGCGCCGAAGCATCTCGACCTGCATCTGATTGAGCGGCTCGAGGTACGGGAACCTGTTGTGGACGGATCGTTCGAGCGAGGAGTTGTCCTCGAGCAGCCGGGAGTACCCGGTGATCTTCAGGTACATGTCGATGGTCCTGGCGTGTTCGGCCTCGATCATTCCGAAGATTCGACGGCGCAGCTCCTCGTCCGGAACGAGTTCGGCGTACCGAGCAGCGATTCCGAGATCCGACTTCGCCATCACCTGCGCGAGATTGGACAGCACAGTCTGGAAGAACGGCCACTTCCGATACAGGTCGGTCAACACGGCCAACTTGGCGTCGTCGCCATCGACCCACTCCGCGAACGCAGATCCGGTGCCGTACCAGCCAGGCAGCATCACGCGGCACTGACTCCACGACATCACCCACGGAATAGCGCGAAGATCGTAGACCGAATTCGTCGGCTTGCGCGAGGCGGGCCTGCTTCCGATGTTCAACTCCCCCACCTCGGCGACAGGAGTGGACGTGCGGAAGTACTCGACGAAACCGGGCTCCTCGTGAACCAGACGGCCATATGCCGCACGTGCTTTGGCCGCAAGGTCGTCCAAGACCTCGTAGGCAGGTTCGGCTCCGTCACCGAGTCCCTCGACGTCCAGAAGTGTCGACTCCAGAGTGCCCGCGACGAGCGATTCCAGGTTTCGACGGGCCATCGACGGCTCGGCGTACTTGGCCGCGATGATCTCACCCTGCTCGGTGAGCCGAAGCGAACCTTGCACGACGCCAGGAGGCTGCGCGAGGATGGCGTCGTAACTCGGTCCACCGCCGCGACCGACCGTACCGCCGCGACCATGGAAAAGCCGCAACCTGATTCCGGTCTTGCGGGAAGCCTCCAGTAGGTCGAGTTCGGCACGATAGAGTGCCCAGTTCGCCGCGAGGTAGCCTCCGTCCTTGTTGGAATCGGAATAGCCGAGCATGACTTCCTGGTTCATGCCGCGGCCTGCGACCAACGCACGGTAGACGGGAACATCGAGCGTGGCCACGAGAGTGGCGGCACCTTGCTGTAGATCCTCGATGGTTTCGAAGAGTGGGACGACGCCGACCGTCGACGTGGGTGCCGTTCCATCGGCACCGGGATCGAAAATTCCCGCTTCTTTGAGCAGCAACGCGGCCTCGAGCATGTCACTCACCGACTGGCACATACTGATGATGTAGTTCTGAATCGTGTCGGGTCCCAGGTGGTCGATCGCCACCTTCGCTGCGCGCACGATGCCCAGTTCCTTGGCAGCGAGTTCGCTCAGCTCCGCGGTCGGGCCGACGAGCGGTCGACGCGTCGTGAGTTCACGGGAGAGGACAGCGACACGCTCATCCTCCTCCAACGACAGATAGTCGGGGTGCACGCCCGCCCACGCCAGCAGCTCCGCTACCACTTCCTCGTGTGTTTCCGAGTTCTGTCGCATGTCCAAGGCCTGCAGGTGGAATCCGAACGTTTCCACCGATCGGCGAAGCGACTGAAGCCGGTCGTCGGCGATCAGCGCGTCACCGTCGGCACGCAACGCACGGTCGATCGTGTCGAGATCATCGAGCACGTCCTGGGGCGTGGCGTAGGGAGTCGAGCCCAGGTCCAGTCCCGCGACGGGCACCGAATCGAGGACCTTCACCGCCGTCGCGGTGAGCCTGGCACGAATACCGCGCACAGCCACCCGATACGGCTCGTCGTTGCGCTGATCCTCTGGATCGCCCGATTTTGCTGCGAGAGTTGCCAATTCGTCGGTGACCGATACCAGACGAGCAGACATCGACAGTTCTTTCTCCAGCGCGACCAATTCATCGAGATAGCGCGAGAAGGCGGCGAAGCCTGCCTGATGGGTTGCAGTGTGTACAACGTCGGCGGTGACGTTGGGGTTGCCGTCGCGGTCACCACCGATCCACGAGCCGGGCCGCAGGATCGGCCGCGGAAGGAGATCGTCCTCCGGCCATCGCTGCCTCAGCGCCTCCCTGACATCGGCGTTGAGTGCCGGAATGACATCGAACAGCGAGGTCTCGAAATAGCGGAGTCCGACCTCGATCTCGTCCTGAATACGGAGGCGCGAGAGCCTGATCAACGCGGTCTCCCACAACGTCAACACCTGACGGCGAATCGACGCATCGATGACGGCAAGCTCTTTCGAGGCCCGAGGACCGCCTGCCGAGTGCGTTGAGGTTGCACCCTCGCGCCTGCGCATGAGTTCGGTGATCTTGGACTGCACATCGAACACCGTGCGACGGCGAGTTTCGGTCGGGTGCGCTGTGATCACCGGCGCGACAAGCGAATCGGTCAGCGCTTCGGCGACCTGAGTCCTGGTCAGATTCGCGGCATCGAGCTTGTTCCACGTGGCGTCGAGACTGCTGTCCTGCGGCGGATCCTCGCGGTCGAGGTGGATGGCGCGACGACGCTCGCGGTGTAGATCCTCGGCAAGATTTGCGAGGAGGGAAAAATGGCTGAAGGCCCGAATCAGCGGGATGGCGCGAGCTACTTCGACATTGGAATAGATGCCGAGGGAATCGTGACGTCCGACCTCGGAACGACGAACCGCGAACGATTCGACACGAGCACGTTCGACCAGTTCGAAGACTTCGTCGCCCTCGTGTTCGCGAATGATCTCGCCGAGAATTCCGCCGAGATAGCGGATGTCTTCCCGTAGCGGTTCGGTCAACTCGCGGCCGTGTGCCGTTGGGGTGACGAACGCCGGAGATCCGGACGACTCGAAATGGGTTTCGCTCATGAAACGATTATCGTGCACGCGAACCTCGGACGCAGTCCGAGAGAGGTCAGGAGAACTTGATCTCGAGACCGATTCCGAGAATCGCGATGAGCCAGACGATGCCTGTGAAGATCGTCAACCGATCGAGGTTCTTCTCGACGACGGTAGAGCTCGACAGCGAAGACTGAACACCACCACCGAACAGACTGGACAGGCCGCCGCCCTTACCCCGGTGCAGCAGCACCAGCAGAATGAGCGTCAGGCTGGTGACAACCAGCAAAATATCCAGGAACAGATCCATATCCGCCTCACATCGATTCAGCTCACAACCCATCACAGCTTACCTGCCGGGCGCACGCTGCCGTGCCACGCCCCACACGGGCACGCGACACGGCAGCGTCGAGCTACTTCCGGCTTCTACCGATCAGGGCAGTGGCCCACCGGCGGCGATAGCCGACAGCGTGGCGAACTCGTCCGCCTTGAGCGAGGCGCCACCGACAAGGGCACCGTCGACGTCCGGCTGGCCGACGATTTCTCCGACGTTCTTGGCGTTGACCGAGCCGCCGTAGAGAACACGAACACCCGCGGCGACCTCAGCGGAGGCGAGGGTCTTCAGTTCTTCACGAATCGCCGAGCACACTTCTTGTGCGTCCGACGCGCTTGCGACCCGTCCAGTGCCGATTGCCCACACGGGTTCGTACGCAATGACGACCTTCGAGATCTCATCGGCGGACAATCCTGCCAACGATCCACGGAGCTGCGTCACGTTGTAGGACACGTGCTCACCGGCCTCGCGGATGTTGAGGCCCTCACCGATGCACACGATGGGGGTCAACCCGTGCTTCAACGCAGCCTTGGTCTTGGCCAGTACGGCCGCGTCGTCCTCGCTGTGCAACGTACGACGCTCGGAGTGTCCGACCACGACGAAGGTGCAGCCGAGCTTGGCCAGCATCGCGCCGCTGATCTCGCCGGTGTACGCGCCCGAATCGTGGGCCGACACGTCCTGCGCGCCGAAGGTGAGCAGAAGCTTGTCGCCCTCGATCAGCGTCTGCACGCTACGGATATCGGTGAACGGCGGGATGACCGTCACGTCCACCTTGTCGAAGTACTTCGCCGGGAGCGAGAAGGCGATCTTCTGCACCAGCGAAATTGCCTCGAGGTGATTCAGATTCATCTTCCAGTTGCCTGCGATGAGCGGCTTACGTGCCATGGTGGTTCAGCCTTCCAATGCCGCGAGACCGGGAAGCTGCTTGCCCTCGAGGTACTCGAGCGACGCGCCTCCTCCGGTCGAGATGTGCGAGAAACCGTCGTCCGGCAGTCCGAGCGCCCGGACGGCTGCGGCGGAATCGCCACCTCCGACGACACTGAAGGCGCCCTTCGCCGTTGCGCCGACGATCGACTCCGCGATGCCTTTGGTTCCGGCTGCGAACTTCTCGAACTCGAACACGCCGGCTGGGCCGTTCCAGAAGATCGTCTTGGCGTTGGAGAGCACCACACTGAATCGGCGGACCGATTCGGGTCCGATGTCCAGGCCCATCCAACCGTCGGGAATGCCCGACGCTTCGACCGTCTTTGCTTCTGCGTCCGCGGCGAACTTGTCGCCGACGACGATGTCCACCGGCAAGTGGATGACGTCGCCGAACCGCTCCAGCAGATCTTTGCAGACGTCGATCTGGTCCTCCTGCAGTAGCGAGGATCCGACCGAGTAGCCCTGCGCCGCAAGGAATGTGAAGGCCATGCCGCCGCCGATCACGAGGGTGTCGACCTTCGGAGCCAGCGCCTCGATGACGCCGAGCTTGTCCGACACCTTCGAGCCACCGAGAACCACTGCGTACGGCCGTGCCGGGTCCTCGGTGAGTTTGGCGAGCACGTCGACCTCGGTGGCCACCAGGCCGCCCGCGTACGACGGCAGCAACTGCGCCACGTCGTACACCGACGCCTGCTTGCGATGGACGACGCCGAAGCCGTCGGACACGAATGCGCCCTCACCGTCGGTCAGTGCGACCAGCTCGGCTGCCAGCTTCGCTCGTTCCGTTTCGTCCTTGCTGGTTTCGCGAGGGTCGAATCGGATGTTCTCGAGCAGCAGCACGTCGCCGTCGGTGAGACCTTCTGCGCGAGCCTGGGCATCCTGACCGACGACATCGCCCGCCAACTGAACATGGCGTCCGAGTAGCTCGGCCAGCTTCGATGCCACCGGGGCGAGTGAGTACTTCGCATCCGGCTTGCCGTCCGGACGGCCCAGATGTGCGGTGACGATCAGCTTGGCGCCCGCGTCGAGCAACGCGTTCAGCGTGGGGAGCGACGCAACGATCCGACCGGGATCGGTGATGACACCGTTCTCGATCGGTACGTTGAAGTCCGAGCGCACGAGCACCGCGCGACCGGATACGCCTGCGTCGATCAAGTCCTGCAAAGTCTTGACTGCCATGTGATCAGAGAGACTTTCCGACGAGTCCGATGAGATCGGCGAGGCGGTTGGAGTAGCCCCACTCGTTGTCGTACCAGGACACGATCTTGACCTGGTCGTCGATGACCTTGGTGAGGCCTGCATCGAAGATCGACGAGTGCGGATCGGTGACGATGTCCGAGGACACGATCGGATCCTCGGTGTACTTCAGAATGCCCTTCAGCGGGCCTTCTGCAGCCGCCTTCATTGCAGCGTTGATCTCTTCGACAGACGCGGACTTCTTCAGGTTCGCTGTCAGGTCGGTAACCGAACCCGTCGGGATCGGCACCCGGAGTGCGTATCCGTCGAGCTTGCCGAGCAGCTGCGGGAGAACCAGGCCGATTGCCTTGGCTGCACCCGTTCCGGTCGGCACGACGTTGAGGGCAGCTGCACGCGCACGACGGAGGTCGCTGTGCGGGCCGTCCTGCAGGTTCTGATCCTGCGTGTATGCGTGGATCGTCGTCATGAGGCCCTTGACGATGCCGAACTCGTCGTCGAGCACCTTGGCGATGGGGCCGAGGCAGTTGGTGGTGCACGAGGCGTTGGAGATGATGTTCTGGCTGCCGTCGTACTTGTCGTCGTTGACGCCCATGACGATGGTGATGTCCTCACCCTTGGCCGGAGCCGAGATGATGACCTTCTTGGCGCCGGCGTCGAGGTGTCCCTTGGCCTTTGCCGCATCGGTGAAGATACCGGTGGACTCGACGACGACGTCGACGCCCAGCTCGCCCCACGGAAGCTCGTTCAACGGTCCACGGTGCGCCAAGGCCTTGATGCGCTGATCCCCGACGACGATCGTGTCGTCACCGTCGAGCGAGACCTCGTACGGCAGACGGCCGAGGATGGAGTCGTACTTCAGCAGGTGAGCGAGCGTCGCGTTGTCGGTCAGGTCGTTGACAGCCACGATCTCGATGTCGGTGGTGCCCAGTGCTTTCTGCGCATCGACCGCCCTGAAGAAGTTACGTCCGATGCGGCCGAAGCCGTTCACGCCTACCCGGATCGTCACTGTTCGCTCCTAAGTTGTTGAACCAATTGTCGTGTTCTGCACGTAGGTACATCCCCACATGCGGTTTCCACCCTAGTGGTCAGGCTTCGGTTGCGCGCGCGTCACCCGCAACCTGGGTCAGGCCTCGTCGAGCAACTCCGAGGTGACCGCCGACTCCGTGTCCGGAATACCCGTGTCCTTCGCTTTCCGGTCCGCCATCGACAACAACCGCCTGATACGTCCGGCGACGGCATCCTTCGTCATGGGGGGATCCGCAAGTTGGCCGAGCTCTTCGAGGGACGCCTGCCGGTGCTGAACTCGAAGCGAGCCTGCAGCGGCAAGATGATCGGGGACGTCGTCTCCGAGTATCAGCAGCGCCCGTTCGACCCGTGCTGCTGCTGCGACTGCGGCACGCGCAGATCGCCGCAAATTGGCGTCGTCGAAGTTGGCAAGCCGGTTCGCGGTCGCGCGGACTTCTCGTCGCATGCGGCGCTCCTCCCACACCAGCCGGGTGTCCTGCGCGCCCATCCGCGTCAGCAGTGCGCCGATTGCCTCACCGTCGCGCACCACCACTCGATCCGTTCCTCGCACTTCGCGCGCCTTCGCCGCTACCCCGAGACGCCGAGCCGCACCGACGAGCGCCAGGGCAGCCTCCGGACCAGGACAGCTGATCTCGAGTGCCGAGGACCGACCGGGCTCCGTGAGCGATCCGTGCGCCAGAAAGGCGCCACGCCACGCCGCCTCGGCGTCGCCGACCGTTCCACCGACCACCTGAGCCGGGAGACCTCGGACCGGTCGCCCACGCATGTCGAGCAGCCCGGTCTGCCGCGCTAGAGCCTCGCCGTCCTTGGCGACACGCACCACGTACCGCGAACTCTTGCGCAGCCCGCCTGCACTGAGAACGTGTACGTCGGAGGAGTACCCGTACAGGTCGAATATCTCCCGGCGTAGACGTCGAGCGATCGAACCGAGGTCGACCTCTGCCTCCACCACGACTCGTCCGGCAACGATGTGAAGCCCACCGGCAAACCGCAGCAAAGCCGAGACCTCGGCTCGTCTACAACTCACCTGAGTGATGGCGAGCCTGCTGAGCTCGTCCTTCACCTCCGCTGTCATGGCCACGAAGTGATCCCCTCTCTGCGCGGCACACTCGACGCGGCGTCTCCCTGTGAGGAGACGATGCTACCGAGGGCCGCAGCCAACTTTCCGAAATGATGAGCGTGAGTACCCGGTTCGGCGACGTCGACGTAGACGACCTGCGCTCCCAAGCGTGCCGCCGCTCGCGCGAGATGTTCGCGTTCGCCGCCAGGGGGCACGAACGCCGAGTCGACCACCACATGGTCGACACCGAATTCGGGTGCGTGTTGGGACAGTACGTGCAGATGTCTTTCCGCAGAGAATCCAGTGGTCTCGCCGAGCTCAGGAGCAAGATTGAGGACCAGGACCTTCTGCGCCGAGGACCGATCGAGCGCGGTGAGCAACTCCGGAACGAGAACGTGGGGAATCACACTCGAAAACCACGATCCAGGTCCAAGGACCACGAGATCGGCAGCCGCGATTGCCGCCAGTGCCTCCGGCGTCGCAGGTGGATCCGCAGGCAGCAAACGGACGCGTCGGACCTTTCCGGGAGTCGTCGCTACCGCGACCTGCCCGCGGATGACACGGCTGACTCGCGGGTCGTCTTCCAGTCCCGACACATCCGCCTCGATGTCGAGCGGTATGGGCGCCATCGGCACCACTCGCCCGTCGATACCGAGCAACCGTGCCGCTTCGTCCAGTGCCAGCACCGTGTCCCCGAGCACTTCGGTGAGCCCAGCGAGGATCAAGTTGCCGACGGAATGGCCTGCCAGCGCGCCCGACCCGCCGAATCGGTGCTGCATCACGTCGGCCCACATCCGGGTCCGCGGCTCCTCCGAAGACAACGCCGCCAATGCCATTCGGAGGTCACCCGGTGGAAGCATGCCGAGTTCGGCTCGGAGTCGTCCCGAGGATCCGCCGTCGTCGGCCACGGTGACGACGGCGGTCACGTCCGATGCGAGCATCCGCGCGGCGCTCAGCGTCGCGTAGAGACCGTGGCCGCCGCCCAGTGCGACAACCTTCATCCCGGTATGTGTGGATCTCGTCATTCGCGGCCCACATCTCGGTGCAGGACCCGCACCGACAGGTCGTCGTGCCGATCGAGCATGGCTGCCAGTGCTTCGGTCATGGCCACGCTTCGGTGCTTTCCCCCGGTACAGCCGACTGCCACGGTCATATAGCTCTTGCCCTCTCTGCGGTATCCGTCGACCGTCAGCTGCAGAAGGTGGTGATAAGTCTCCAGGTAGTCCTGGGCGCCGGCCTGACCGAGTACGTAGTCACGAACTGCGGCCTCCCGTCCGGTGTGCTCGCGCAGTTCGGGAACCCAGTGAGGGTTCGGCAGGAATCGGACGTCACAGACGAGATCGGAATCGATCGGCAGGCCGTACTTGAAACCGAACGATTGCACTGTGACACCGATCATCGCGGCGTCCGTTCCTCCGAACGACGCCTCGACCCTTCGCCGGAGCTGATGCACCGACAGGGACGTGGTGTCGATGACCACGTCGGCGGCCGCCTTGACCTGTGCCAGACGCTCCCGCTCCGCGGCAATTCCCTCGGTCAGGGTTCCGTCCTGGCCATCATTCTGCAGTGGATGACTTCGACGGTTGGACTCGAAGCGCTGAATCAGAACGGCGTCGGTCGCGTCGAGGAACAGCACCCGATTGCGCACGCCCTTCGTGTCCAGCTCGCGCACGACCCAGCCGAGATCACCGGTGAACAGCCGACTACGCACGTCCATGACCAGTGCCAGCCGCTCGATTCGTGGCTCGGACTCCAGTCCGAGATCGATCATCTTGGAGATGAGTTCGGGCGGCAGATTGTCTGCGACGTACCAGCCCAGATCTTCCAGAACCTTGGCCGCCGTACGGAGTCCAGCGCCCGACAGTCCCGTGACCAGGGCGACCTCGATATTGTCCGATTCGCTCACGTGAACGCCTGCCCTGTCGAAGTTGTCTCGGGCCGACCCCGAACCTGCGCGACATCATCATTGCCCACCTGCGGAACCGCCGGGCCCAAACCTACCCTCTGCGCAGCTTCCGGGTCACCGGCACCGAGCGCGTCGAGCACTGCTTTGGCAGTGGTCTCGCCGATCCCGGGAACCTCGGTGATCTCGGTGATCGTCGCCTGTTTCAACTTGGCCACAGACCCGAAGTGGGTCACCAAGGCAGTCCGTCGGGTCTCCCCCAGTCCCCGGACCGAATCGAGAGCCGATGCGGTCATCCGGCGTGAGCGCTTGCTGCGATGGAACGTGATGGCGAATCTGTGAGCCTCGTCGCGCACTCGCTGCAGCAGGTACAGCGATTCGCTCGTCCTCGGCAGGATGACCGGATCGGATTCTCCGGGCACCCACACCTCTTCCAATCGCTTCGCGAGCCCGACGACGGCTACGTCCGTCACACCCAACTCGTCGAGCACCTCGGCTGCAGCGGCCACCTGAGGTGCGCCGCCGTCCACGACGAACAGATTCGGCGGATACGCGAAGCGTCGAGGACGACCGGTCTGCGGGTCCAACGACGCTTCCGGTGACAGGTCGCCACCCGAGTCGGCGACGCCGGCATCCGAGCTGTGTCGAAGGAATCGTCGACGCGTCACCTCGGCGATACTCGCGACGTCGTCGGAGTGACCGTCGCCGGCCGCCTCCTTGATGGCGTAGTGCCGATAGTCGCTCTTGCGTGGCAGGCCGTCTTCGAACACCACGAGCGAGGCGACCACGTCGGTCCCCTGAACATGCGAGATGTCGATGCACTCGATGCGCAATGGCGCGGAGTCGAGATCGAGTGCTTCCTGGATTCCCTGCAGCGCCGCGGACCTGGAGGTGAAGTCGCCGGCTCTTTTCAATTTGTGTTGCTGCAGAGCTTCTTTGGCGTTGCGCTCGACGGTCTCGGCCAGCGCCTTCTTGTCACCACGCTGCGGCACCCGCAGCTGCACGTTCGACCCGCGGAGCGCGGAAAGCCACAGCTGGACTTCGTCGGCATTTGCCGGCAGCACAGGCACGAGCACTTCCTTCGGCACCGCATTGGAACTGCCGTCCTCGTTTCCCGGCGTCTGGGAGGACAGCGCGGCCTCCTGCCCGTAGAACTGGGTCAGGAACTGCTCGACGAGAGCCGGTAGATCCGACTGATCGTCGCGCCGTGTCTCGACGACCTCACCGGCTTTCTCGACGACCCATCCTCGCTGGCCCCGCACACGGCCACCGCGGACATGGAACACCTGGACGGCTGCCTCGAGCGGATCGGTGGCGAACGCAACGAGATCGGCATCGGTGCCGTCACCGAGCACCACGGCTTGCTTCTCGAGCGCTCGCTTGAGCGCACCGACGTCGTCGCGCAACCGTGCGGCCGTCTCGAAGTCCAAATTCTCCGACGCGTCCTGCATCTTCTTCTCGAGCTGCCGAACGAGCTTGTCCGTCTTACCGGACAGGAAGTCGCAGAAGTCCTCGACTATCCGTCGATGTTCGTCGGCGTTCACGCGGCCGGTGCACGGCGCCGAGCACTTGTCGATGTATCCGAGAAGGCAGGGGCGACCGATCTGCTTGTGACGCTTGAGAACACCGGCCGAACAGGTGCGTGCCGGGAAAACTCTCAGTAGCAGATCCAACGTCTCACGAATAGCCCACGCGTGCGCATACGGACCGAAGTACCGCACGCCTTTGCGGCGCGGACCGCGGTAGACGAACAGTCGCGGGTACTCCTCGTTCATGGTGACCGCGAGCATCGGGTAGCTCTTGTCATCCCGGTACCGAACGTTGAACCGGGGGTCGAACTCCTTGATCCAGTTGTATTCGAGCTGCAGGGCCTCGACCTCGGTGGTGACGACGGTCCACTCGACCGATGCCGCGGTGGTGACCATCTGACGGGTACGAGGATGAAGCGACGCGACGTCGGCAAAGTACGAATTGAGTCGGCTTCGTAGACTCTTGGCCTTGCCGACATAGATCACGCGTCCATGTGGATCACGAAATTTGTACACGCCGGGTTCGACCGGGATGGTTCCGGTTGCCGGGCGATATGTAGCTGGATCGGACACGAAACCCAGGCTAGTCGTTGGGTCCGACGGAGTACTTGGCCTCCAACGACCTGAAGGTACGAACGGCCGCAACGGCGTGTTCGCGATCGTTCGACTGGATGGCCATGACCGGAATGAACTCGTCGTCGGGGATGTCGACTCGGGCCCATATCGCGCCGTCCGGGAAGGAAAGACCACGAACGAGATCCCATTCGATGAGCCGTTCGGAGAAAATGTTCCGTACCGCGACGCCGTTCTTCCCCACCCGGATTCGTGGCCGAGTCAGCAGCAGGGCAACTCCGGCGAGCAGGAACCCGATTCCGGCCATCGCGATTTGGTCCGCAGTCCGAAAGTAGACCCCGGTCGGCGAGACACGCAGCAGGATTGCAACCGTCGTGTGCGCTACGACGAGCAGCACTGCGGCGGCGATTGCGTACCTGGCGGACTTCTTCGAACGGACCTCGAGATCCCAGTCACCGTCGGTCATCGAAAGTCCTGATCGGTCCACGGCTGGCGCAGATGCTTGAGTGTCAGCGCGGTGTCGATCGCCGCAGCCGCCGCTTGCGCTCCCTTGTCCTCCTTCGAGCCCGGCAGGCCCGAACGATCGAGGGCTTGCTGCTCGTCGTCGGTGGTAAGGACACCGTTGGTGACGGGTGTGCTCTCGTCGAGGGACACACGGGTCAGGCCGGCCGTCACGGCGTCACACACGTACTCGAAGTGCGGGGTGCCGCCACGGATGACGACACCGAGCGCGACGACCGCATCGTGATTGCGTGCAAGAGCCTGTGCCACAACGGGTAGTTCGATGGCGCCCGCCACCCGCACCACCGTCACGTCGGTGACTCCGGCTTCGGCAATCTTCTTCTGTGCGCCCTCGAGAAGAGCCTCGGACACGGTTCGATGCCATTGGCCGGCGACGATGGCGATCTTGAGGCTTGCGGCGCCGTCGAGTTCGAGTCGCGGTTCGCCTTCGCCGCTCACGAGAGCTGTCCGCTTTCGTAGTCGTCGAGGCCGACGAGATCGTGACCCATGCGATCTCGCTTCGTGCGTAGGTAGGTCAAGTTTTCCGCGTTGGCCCGCAACGGCATCGGAACGCGTTCGGTGACGTGCAAACCGTACCCGTCGAGCCCGACGCGCTTGGCCGGGTTGTTGGTCAGCAGCCGCATCGAGGAGATACCGAGGTCGACGAGTATCTGCGCGCCGATTCCGTAATCCCGGGAATCGGCGGGCAGTCCCAGCTGGAGGTTGGCATCGACGGTGTCCGAACCCGCATCCTGAAGTTGGTAAGCCTGCAACTTGTGCAGCAATCCGATTCCGCGTCCCTCATGGCCACGCATGTACAACACGACGCCGCGTCCCTCCTGCGCAATCATGTCGAGGGCTGCGTCCAGCTGCGGCCCGCAATCGCAGCGGAGCGAACCGAACACATCCCCGGTCAGGCACTCCGAGTGAACTCGCACAAGCACGTCACTGCCGTCGCCGTCGGGCCCCTGGATATCGCCGCGCACCAGAGCTACATGCTCGACCTCGTCGTAGACGCTTTGGTAGCCGACCGCTCGGAAGGTGCCGTGCGCGGTCGGTATTCGAGCGTCCGCGACACGCACGACATGCTTCTCGTGCTTTCGACGCCATGCGATGAGGTCGGCGATGGAGATCAGAGCCAGGTCGTGATCGTCGGCGAACACCCGAAGCTCATCCGTCTGAGCCATCGCGCCCTCGTCTTTTTGGCTGACGATCTCGCAGATGACTCCCGCCGGACGGAGATCAGCCATACGCGCAAGGTCGACGGCGGCCTCGGTGTGGCCGGGCCGACGGAGCACTCCGCCCTCCTTGGCCCGCAGCGGTACGACGTGGCCCGGACGGGTGAAGTCGTTTGCGCCCGTGTTCGCATCGGCAAGAAGCCGCATCGTCGCAGCACGGTCCGACGCCGAGATTCCGGTTCCGATTCCCTCTCGTGCATCGACAGTGACGGTGTACGCGGTGCCGTGCTTGTCCTGGTTGGTGGCAAACATGGGCGGCAGTCCGAGACGGTCGCAATCTTCGCCTGACAGCGGTACACACAGGTAGCCGGAGGTGTAGCGCACCATGAATGCCACGAGTTCCGGTGTTGCTTTCTCGGCTGCGAAAATCAGATCGCCTTCGTTCTCGCGATCTTCGTCATCGACTACCACTACCGCTTTACCTGCGGCGATGTCAGCGACCGCACGCTCGATACTGTCGAACCTAGTCACGTCCTACGCTCCATACGTTTCGTTCTGGACCCGGAATGTGCGGTGCAGATACACCTTCACAGTACTTTCCGGCACACCTAGTCCGCGGCCAGGGTCTGCAGTCGCTCGACATACTTGGCGATCACGTCGACCTCGAGATTGACCGGTGTTCCGACGTCCGAACGGCCCAATGTGGTCAGGTCGAGTGTGGTGGGAATCAACGAGATCTCGAACCAGTGTTCGGCGTTGTCGTCCTGACCGAGGCCCGACACTGTCAACGACACTCCGTCCACCGTGATCGATCCTTTCTCGACGACGTACCGGGCGACCGAGGTCGGCATCGCGATCCGCACGACCGTCCAGTTCTCCGACGGCGCGCGGCTCACGACAGTGCCGGTTCCGTCGACATGTCCCTGCACGAGATGACCGCCCAGCCTGCTGCCGAGGGATGCCGCGCGTTCGAGGTTGACCCGGCTGCCGACCTCCAGACGTTGCAAGCTCGACCGATTCAACGTCTCCTGCATGACATCAGCGGTGAACGCGCCATCGGCAAGGACGTCGACGACCGTCAAGCAGACGCCGTTGACTGCGATGGAATCGCCGTGGCCGGCATCCGAGGTCACGATCGGACCCTTGACGGTGAAACGGGCCGCGTCGGTCAGGTCTTCTTTGCCGACGATCTCGCCGAGTTCTTCGACTATTCCGGTGAACACAGTTGTTCTCACTTCTCTTCGGCGAGGCCGGGGTGGCTCGCGGACTGCACCTGTCGGATGGGGATCGCACTGACGACGACGTCCGATCCGAGCACGGCAACGCTCTCGATCGAGAACCTCTTGGCGTCGGAAATTGTTCCGACGCCCGCATTCTCCACCGCTGCGGTCCCCGCACCGAGGACGACCGGGGCGATGTACGCGACGACGCGGTCGACGAGTCCTGCGGCAAGGAACGCACCGGCCAGTCGGGGGCCGCCTTCGAGCAGAACGTCGGTGTGCTCGACCAGAGCCTCGATCACGACGTTCGGATCGCGGGTGCGCAAGAACGTCGTGGGGGCGTCCGCGTTGCGAATGCGCGCGGACGCAGCGATGTCGCGTTCACCTACGACGATCCGAACCGGCTGCTGAGGCGAATTCGACCCGTCGGGAAAGCGCGCCGTCAGCAGCGGATCGTCGGTTTCGACGGTCCCAGTGCCGACGATGATGGCGTCGAGTTTGGCGCGCTGAGCGTGGACATGCGCGCGAGCGTCGGGACCGGTGATCCATTGACTCGAACCATCCTGCGCCGCGCTTCGACCGTCCAGACTGGCGGCGTACTTCCAGGTGATGTGGGGACGGCCGGTTCGCTGCTTGTGCAACCATGCCCTCAACGGACCCTGCTCGACGGCGTCCGCGCCGAGACCCGACTCGACGTCGACTCCTGCGTCTTCGAGGGTGTGGGCGCCGCCTCTGGCCAGCGGATTGGGATCGGACACCGCGTAGACGACCCTGGCAATTCCCGCTTCGACGAGCGCCTGGGAACACGGTCCAGTGCGACCGGTGTGGTTGCACGGCTCCAACGTCACTACCGCGGTACCGCCGCGCGCCTTCTCCCCCGCGCGCTGCAACGCAACTATTTCTGCGTGCGCCCCACCAGGCGGACGGGTGGACCCGACCCCTATTACGACACCGTCGGCATCCAGAACGACTGCGCCGACCGGCGGATTGGGACTCGTCCGGCCTCGGGCCGCTTCGGAGGCTTCGATGGCGATTTCCATCGCGTCGCTTTCGCTGACGCGGCCGTCCGTCGCCATCAGAGCGACAGGTGCTTGGACGCCCCGGCGGCTTGGGCCCGCAGGGCACGGACGGTGGCTGCTGGATCCGCGGTTCCGTATACCGCAGAACCCGCGACGAAGCAGTCGATTCCGGCCTCGGCAGCCTGCTCGATGGTGTCGGCGTTGATTCCGCCGTCGATCTCCACGACCAGCGTCAATTCACCTGCATCGACGAGTCTGCGAACGGCACGAGCCTTGCTCAGCACCTCGGGCATGAACGACTGGCCGCCGAATCCCGGTTCGACACTCATCACGAGCAATGTGTCGAATTCACGAAGGATCTCGAGATACGGCTCGATAGGGGTGCCCGGCTTGACGCTCAGACCAGCGCGTGCGCCGGCCGCACGAATATCCTTGGCGACTGCGATCGGATCGTCCGTCGCTTCCGCGTGGAACGTCACGTTGTATGCCCCAGCCTCGGCGTACGGGGGCGCCCAGCGAGCCGGGTCCTCGATCATGAGGTGGCAATCGAGCGGAATGTCGGTCGCCTTCAGCAAACTCTGGACCACCGGCAGCCCGAGCGTCAGATTCGGCACGAAGTGTGCGTCCATGACATCGACGTGAAGCCAGTCCGAACCCGCTACGGCCTCGGCTTCCTCACCCAGGCGAGCGAAGTCGGCGGAAAGAATGGACGGTGCGATCATCGGGGCTGCCACGGTCAAGAGCCTAATGCGTCTTTCGCAGTGCTCTACCCCTGGCCTGACGGTTGGGCCTGCTTGTACCGGAGCCCGACCCCAGACGATCTCGACGGTTGCAGTAGTCGCGTCATGCAAACATTCCTCGGCTTCCATCACCGAGGCACCAACGGGATCCATGATGACCTGGCCGTTCGACCAGTCGGTGAACGCCTGTGCTTCGGAGTCGATCGAGGTGACGGACGCTGAGACTCCATCGGGGTCGCTCTGCAGAGTCGCGAGTGTGCTGGTCGCTGAGCCCCGGATCGTCTGCCTATTCATACTCGGGCTACTCCCACACTCATCGACCGGTACTTGCATGCCCAGCCGGGTGCACACTTGTGTCATGCATGGCGAGTGGTCCGACGACGATCTTCAGCACGAGGTCTCAGAAGGTCGATGGGTCGCCGACAACGTGAACGCCGTTCCCAAGACGACGGTGGGAACCCTTGTACCCGTTGGATTCGATGCATATGCGCGGATCCTGTTCCCCCGTGTAGGCCGCGGGTCCGAACAACTGGCAGTCATATCGCGCCTGCTCGCCGAGCACACCGGCACACCACATGACTGTTGGTTCGCCCTGTGGGAAGGCAACACCGCCCTGGACGAGATACGCGACTCGACACCTTCCGTCCAGATAGCCGGGTACAACTACATCCTGCTCAGAGGCCCCGTCGAGCGCGCAATAGACTCCTACCGCGGGCTCAGGCCAAACATCTGGTGGCCCGCCGATCACTCATGGTGCATGGCCCCGCACTTCGACTTTCCTTACGCATTCCTAGGCGCAAGCAACCAGTGCATCAGCGACCTCTTCCAGCTTTCGGAGATCGAAGCCAGGCGAGCACACGCAGAGCAGATCGTCACCGCTGACAACGACCAGCTGAATACCTAGCAGACGCCGCTGCAGCCTCCGGTCCGACGGATCGGCCGACTCTGAAGCTATGAATGTGCATTCACATCGATGAAACTTGCTGCAGCCCAATCTCTTTGCTACGCTCGAACATACATTCGAAGGGGCGATTGTGGACAGCTCAGACATTGCAGCGTTCGCGGTAGCAGTTCGAGAGATCGATGCCGACATTTCCAACATCGACCGCATCGACCAGATCGGCGCGCTCGAGGACTTGAAATCAGCGGTGTGCGCCGCCCAGACGGTGATCAGTATCGACTTCGAGAACGCGGTTCGCAACGAACGACGACGTCGTGGCACACCCAACGAACGATTGTCCAAGGGGGTTTCTGCGCAGATAGCGTTGGCTCGCAGGGAATCACCGAATCGTGGAGGTCACCTGCTCGGCCAAGCTCGGATGCTGGTCGACGACATGCCGAACGCGCTGGAACTATTGCGAACGGGCGTCCTGAACGAATGGCGTACGTCGTTGATCATCAAAGAGATCATTTGCCTCGACCGCGAAGACCGTCGCTACATCGACGAGCAGCTCTGCTCCGACCCTGTAACGCTACGAGGGTTGGGAGACAAAAGAGTTCGCGGCAAGGCATATGCCTTGGCCGTCGAGCGAGTCTGCGCCGCCATAGTGAACGAGCCAGGAAGGCACCAGGTCAGCGGGGAGTCACCTCGAGGCCTGCACCGGATTCGATGGCGTACCTGACCGCCTTGTTGCCGATGAAAGACGCAGTGGCTGTAACGCCACGCTCAGCCGAGACGCCGACACCATCATGTGCACCCACGACGTTGTCGAACGCAGCAAGAACCAGATCATGGCCGACCTACTCGTCGAACGGTGCACCGGCGCGTCCACAGCGACAGGCGTGCCCGTGGAAGTCGTCATCGTGATCTCCGACGAGGCATTGTTGGCGGGAGGACAGGAGCCGGCACATGCTCACGGGTACGGATCCCGGCCGCACTGGCGCGTGACGTAGTGGCGAATACGATCGATAGCGACGGCACGGCGACGCTACGCAGGCTGTACAGCAAACCCAGTACCGGTGCCGTCACTGCCATGGAGTCGGCCGCGCGGGCTTTCCCAAAATCCCTGGCCACGCTGATCGATCTCCGAGACCGATGGTGCCGAACGCCGTACTGCAACGCCCCGGTTCGGCACCACGACCACATCACCCCACATCACGCAGGCGGCGCGACGAGCGAACACAACGGTGCCGGCCTGTGCGAGGCCTGCAACTACGCCAAGGAGACACCCGGATGGTCCGCACGCGCCGACGGCGCGCCCGGGCAGCTGCACTCCTTCGATCTTGTGACCCCTACCGGTCATCGATATCGCTCCACTGCCGATTCGACACCGAGGCCGCTCGATGTGGAACGTAGAGCTAGCTGACGGGCCGCTGCAGGGCCGCCATGAACATGGCGTCCGTGCCGTGCCGGTGCGGCCACAACTGCACCGAAGGTCCATCACCGATGGCGGGCACCTCGGGCACCAGCGTGCGGGTGTCGAGCTCGAGGGCACCGTACCGACGAACTGCGTCCGCTACGACAGCCACAGTCTCCGAAAGATGCGGCGAGCACGTCGAATACATGACCACACCGCCCGGCCTGACGAGCTTCAACGCCGATGCAAGAAGCTCCCTCTGCAGCGAGACCAGGGCGCCGACATCCTTCGCCGACCGACGCCAACGAGCCTCGGGGCGTCGCCGAAGCGCGCCGAGGCCGGTGCACGGCGCATCGACGAGGACGCGGTCGTATCCGCCGTCGAGTCCGGTTTCCCGGCCGTCGACGACGTGCACGGTGACCGGCAAGGACTTGGTCGTCTTGCGGACCAGCTCCGCACGATGCGGCGTCGGTTCCACGGCATCGACGTGTGCGCCGTCGATCTCGGCGATGGCACCGAGCAATGCAGCCTTTCCGCCTGGCCCTGCACACAGGTCCAACCAGCGGCCGCCGTCCGGTCCATCCAGGGGCGCCAGCGTCAGCGCCCGTGCGACGAGTTGGCTTCCCTCGTCCTGCACTCCCGCCAGACCGTCGCGCACCGCGTCCAGCTTTCCCGGGTCACCACCGTCGAGATACACCGCGTACGGCGAATATCGACCTTCTTCGCCGCCGGTGACGAGCGCCAACTCCTCAGCCGAAATCTCGCCGGGGCGGGCAACAAGATGCACTGCGGGCCTGGTGTCGTCGGCTTCGAGAACGTCGGCGAGTTCGGCTGCATCGGCACCGAGCGCGTCTGCGAACGCCTGCGCAATCCACTTCGGATGAGCGTATTCGAAAGCGAGATGGCCGACCGGATCCTCGGCCGCGTCCGGAGCGAGTTCGTCTACCCATTGCTCAGCTGTCTTCTCGGACACACGCCTGAGTACAGCATTGACGAAACCTGCTTTGCCGCTTCCGAATTCGGCGCGCGCCAGATCAACGGAGGTCGCTACCGCAGCGTGCGGCGCAACTCTCGTGCGAAGCAATTGATAGGCACCCAGACGCAGAATGTCGAGCAGTCCCCCGTCGATATCGGAAATCGCGCGACCCGAACCGCTTTCGATCACCGCATCGAGGAGGCCACGCGCACGCGAGGCACCGTAGGCGAGCTCGGTAGCCAATGCAGCATCTCGAGTATCCAGCTTGCGGTCGCGCAGCAGGCCGGGGAGTACCAGGTTCGCGTACGCGTCGCGCTCGCGGACGGCCTTCAAGACATCGCGGGCAGCCAACCTGGCCTTGTCGACAGGCGGCGCCGACGATGGACCGTTGCCGCGTTCGGGGCGGTTTCCCTTCGCACTCCGAGATCCTGGACGATTGTTCACAGGGCTACCGCCGTTTCGGTCAGACGGGCACCGCGTGCCCAGTCGAGTGCCTTCATCAATTTCTTGCCCTGGGGCTGGATGTCGCCGAGGGATACGGCGTTAGTTGCTGTTCCCACGAACACACCGTCTTTCCTGACCACGATGTGGCCGGGTTCGAGAACCATGTCGGAGAGTGTCACCGGCGCAACCTTCAGTCGAATGTCGCCGATCGTCGTCCATGCACCAGGTGCCGGGGTCACCGAGCGAACATGCCGATCGACTGCGGCAGCAGAGGAAGACCAATCGATTCGAGCCGAGTCCACGGTGACTTTGTGAGCGTAGGAAACGCCGTCCTCGGACTGAGCAATGGCCGACGCTTCCCCCGATTCGATTGCGTCCAGTGTGGCCTCGAGCAACGCAGCTCCGCTGACGGCGAGCCGGGAGAGGAGATCGCCTGCCGTATCGGTGGGCTTGATGGACTCGGTGACCACACCCAGAACCGGACCGGTGTCCATGCCTTCCTCGAGCAGGAACGTGGACGCTCCGGTGACGTCGTCCCCCGCCGCGACGGCGGCCTGGACCGGGGCAGCGCCGCGCCAGGCCGGCAGGAGGGAGAAGTGAAGATTGATCCATCCGAACTTCGGGATGTTCAGCACAGGACGCGGCAGCAACGCGCCGTATGCGACCACCGGGCAGACATCGGGGTCGAGCTCGGAGAGTGCTTCGATGAACTGCGGGTCGGACGGCCGGTCAGGCGTGAGCACCGGAATGCCGTGCTGGTCCGCAAGGATGCCCACGGGTGAGCGGCTGACTCGTCGCCCACGCCCCGCAGCGGCGTCGGGACGCGTTACCACGGCGACCACATCGTGCTTGTCCGACGCGATCAGTCGCTCCAACGACGGAACTGCCGGGTCAGGCGTACCTGCGAACACAACTCGCACCAGTGGACTCCAACGAATAGGTGAAACGGATTTGTCACGAACTACCTATTCTAAGGATCCTCGGTCGGCCGAGTCCGAGTCGGGCCGATCCTCCTCTGCCAGGATCCGATACAGACGCCTACGCGCGTCCGTCAGGACCTCGCTCGCAGCTTTCACCTGGTCTGCCGTTCCTACTGCCGCGACCTGACCGGCCGCGCCCATCAAGAGACCGATCAGTCCGCGAAGGTCCATGGCGTCGCCACCGACACTGCTGCGAACATCGTCCCAGGGCGACCCGAGATCTGCCCGGTGTTCGTCGACGAACTTCCGTCCGGACTCGGTCAGACGTGCAGTCTTGCGACCCTCGACCTTCTCGATGAGGACCAGACCTTCGTCTTCGAGCTGAGACAGAGCAGGATAGATGGAGCCCGGACTCGGCTTCCATGCACCGTCGCTTCTGGACACAATTTGCTGGATGAGTTCGTACCCGTGCATCGGCGACTCGTCCAGCAGGAGCAGAACGGCCGCCCGTACGTCTCCCCGACGGCCACGACCTCCCCGTCCCCTGCCACGGCCGAGACTGCCGCCTACACCGAATCCTCCCGGCCCGCCGTGTCCGCCGTGCCTACCTCGTCGGTGCGGGTGAGGCAGCTCGCCTCCAGCCCGAGGCCACCGCCGTGCTTCGTAAAAGTTCTCCATGTCCGTCTCCTTCTTTGGTTGGTTGGACATATTGACGATATATCGGCAATGCATCTTTGGCAAGGACAGTCTTGCGAACAGGTATGGGAGCTCAGGGCAACCGAGGGATCAATCCGAAAATAGTCGCGGGCGATCCGGAGCCTGCCCGATTGATCGGACCGCCGACCAGAACGTGTGCGCCTGTTGGCGGCAGCTCACCGAGATTGCGCAAATTTTCCAGGCTGAGGCGATGCAGGTCGTACAGCTTGATCGAGACCGCATACGTGCTGTCGTTACCCAGATCCGGGCCGAATGTGTCCGATCCCAACGCTCCGCGCGTTGCGAGCCTTCCGGTATCGATGAGCCACTGTGCCGCGTCGGCCGAGAACCCCGGGTGGTGCATCACACCATTCACGTCCGCGTTTGCGTATGCGCCTGTGCCCCAACGGGATTCCCACCCTGTCCACAGAATGACCGCAGCTCCCGACGGGATTCGGCCATGCGCCGACTCCCACCGCTGAAGATCCGCCACCGTCACCGCATAGTCCGCGTTCGCAGCCGACTCCTCGCGAATGTCGATCTTGACCGCAGGGAGGAACAGGTCTTCGGGAAGCAATTGATCAGCCGTCAGCCCACCGTCCTGAAAATGCGCGGGAGCACCCCAGTGCGAGCCAGTGTGCTCCCCCTCGTGGACGTTCTGCAGGTAGTAGCCGTCCTCGGCGACGGTCGCAGTGGTCTCCACCAAAAACTCCGGGTCACCTGGAAAAATCGGCGTCGCCGCGGGGTCGTTGCCATGAGACAACGACACGATTCTCAACAGTCGATCCAACGGGATTTTGGGACCCTGCACTGGGGGCGGGTCCGCCGCACGTCGAAAGACTCGCCAGCGCGTCATTTTCCCGACCTCATGATGCGCGTCAGCCGATTCTGATCGGGTCGATCTGTACCCGGACTGCTTCGGTGCTCTTCTTCGCGCTGCTGGCAGCCTGCGAGTCGGCCAACGACCGGGCCAGGGCACCGCCGTCCCGCCGAGGCACTCGGAGCAGGATTCGCTGCACGTCTCCCGGAATCCTGTCCTCGCCCCCGCCTGCAGGCAGCCGCTGTCCCTCGGGAAGCTCGACCGGTCCGAGGATCTCGGTATCCTCCGGCAGAGCAGTGTTCTCGACCAGAGCCGTGATTGCAGCAGTGGTTCCATCGATGGCCGCGACGTGCACGGCGGGAGGAAACCTGACCTCGACTCGTTCGTCGAGCTGGCTACGTGCGTGACCGACAGGATCCCACCGCACGAGTGCCTGAACCGTCGGGATTTCCGATTCGGCCACGACGACAACTCGGCCACCGTCCGCACCCGACCGAACGAGCGCGCCCGCAGTCATCCATCGTCGCAGCGTCTCCTCGGCAGCACGCAGGTCCGCGCGGCCGAGCAACGCCCACCCGTCGAGAAGCAGTGCCGCGCCGTATCCGTCGGGGATCCTCGGCTCCGCCCCCACGGTGGAAATAACCAGCGACGGACCCGGCGCCACCGAGTCCAATACCGAAGCGCCGCCCGAAGTATGCACCGGCACACCAGGGAACGCACGACCGAGTTCTTCTGCGGTGCGGTGCGCACCGATCACGACGGCGCGTAGCGTGCGCGAACCGCAGACAGTGCACTTGTGGTTCGTGTCCGCTACCCCGCACCATCGACATGTCGGGCTGCCCGCCCCGTCTGCGCCCGGGGCCGACGGGAGTGACAGAGGCCCGTTGCACCGACGGCATCGCGCCGGGTTCCGGCATTTGCCACATGCCAGCGACGGGACGTACCCACCGCGGGGAACCTGGACGAGAACGCCCAGCCCGTCCTTCAACGCCGCCCGAGCCGCCTCGAACGCGATTGCCGGCAATCGCGCGGCTCTCGCACCCGGATCTCGAGCCAGCGCGTGATCACTGTCCGCCAACGCCACGATGTGAGGTTGACGTGCACGGACTGTTTCTCTCGGCGCGACGAGGTCGTGTGCCCACCCGGCGTCGACGAGCGCTTCTGCTTCTGCGGTTCGGGCATGCCCGGCGAGGACCACCGCACACCCGGTTCCGTGTGCGCGTAGAAGCGCGACCTCCCGGGCGTGTGGATACGGCGACCGTGGTTCGGCATACCCGTCGTCGCCGTCGTCCCAGAGCACCATCAGGCCCAGGTTCTGCACGGGAGCAAAGACCGAGCTTCGGGTACCGACAACGATCGAGACTTCGCGGCGCAACGCTGCGAGCCATCGGCGATAGCGTTTCGCGGGGCCGAGACCAGCCGACAATGCGACCACCGTATCGGCTCCCACCACCGACTCGCACGCAGCCGTCATCCGGTCCAGGTCACGCTGGTCGGGGACGACTATGACCGTACTTCGTCCGGAACTTGCCGTCACTGCGGCGATCTCGGCGATACGGCGAGGCCAATCCTCACCGGGGAGCGCCTGCCACACTGCGCGGGGACTGCGATTCGCACGCACAGCATCGACGAACGCGCCGCCGTGGGTGTATTGATCCCACCCTGTGACATCGGTGGGCGCTGCGATGCTGGGCACCTCGGGAACGGGCTCGGATTCCACCTTCGCGTGCCGCGGCGGCACCGCCAACCTCAGCACATCTGCTCTGGTACCGGCGTACCGATGCGCCACTGCGGATACCAACTCGGTGATCTCGGGGGTCAGCACCCGCTCCGCGGACACGACACGGTCGAGAAAGCCGAGTTTGCCCGAATGGTCACTGGTCGCCGCCCGCTCGAGAATGTAGCCGTCGACGAGCCTGCCGGCAAACCTAATACGAACGCGAACACCAGGTTTGGCGTCGGAATCGAACTGCGCGGGAACGAGGTAGTCGAATTCGCGGTCGAGGTGCGCGAGAGGCAAAAGCGGCAGCACCCGAGCAATGGGAAGCTCGGATGCTGCCCCTGAAGTTACCCCGCTCAGGCGAGTCCCGCGGCCGCGCGAAGCTTGTCGGCCCGGTCGGTCGACTCCCATGGCAGGTCGATATCCGTACGGCCGAAGTGGCCGTACGCAGCGGTCTGCGCGTAGATCGGGCGGAGCAGATCGAGGTCGCGGATGATCGCGCCCGGGCGTAGATCGAAGACCTCGGAAATCGCGGCCTGGATTCGCGCCGGGTCTGTCTTCTCGGTGCCGAATGTCTCGACGAACAGTCCGACGGGTGCCGCTTTGCCGATCGCGTAAGCAACCTGCACCTCGATGCGGTCCGCAAGCCCCGCCGCGACAGCATTCTTGGCGACCCAGCGCATCGCGTACGCGGCGCTACGGTCGACCTTGGACGGGTCCTTGCCCGAGAACGCTCCGCCGCCGTGACGCGCCATGCCCCCGTACGTGTCGACGATGATCTTGCGACCGGTCAGGCCCGCATCGCCCATAGGTCCACCGAGGACGAACTTGCCGGTCGGATTCACGAGAAGCCGAACGTTCGACGTATCCAGAGTGGAAACGTCGAGCTCCGCGAGGACCGCTCCGAGCACCTTTTCACGGATGTCGGGAGTCAGCAGGTTGTCCAGGTCGATGTCGGCAGCGTGCTGCGTGGACACGACGACAGTGTCGAGTCGAACTGCTCGGTCACCGTCGTATTCGATGGTGACCTGGGTCTTACCATCCGGACGCAAGTACGGCAGCACACCACTCTTGCGAACCTCGGTGAGTCGACGCGCCAGCCGGTGTGCCAGAGCGATCGGCAGCGGCATCAGCTCGGGGGTGTCGGTGTTGGCGTAACCGAACATCAGTCCCTGGTCGCCTGCACCCTGACGATCGATCTCGTCGTCGGACAGACCCTCGACTCTGGCTTCGTGGGAATTGTCGACGCCTTGAGCAATTTCAGGAGACTGTGCGCCGATTGCGACATTTACCCCACACGAATTGCCGTCGAATCCCTTGGCCGACGAGTCGTACCCGATTTCGAGGACCTTCTCGCGGACGATCTTGGGGATGTCCGCCCACGCAGTCGTGTTGACCTCGCCTGCGACATGGACCTGGCCGGTGGTGACCAACGTCTCGACGGCCACTCGTGACCGTGGGTCCTCGGCGAGCAATGCATCGAGAATGGAGTCGCTGATCGCGTCGCAGATCTTGTCTGGGTGACCCTCTGTCACCGATTCACTGGTGAAGAGCCGACTGCCGGGCTTGCTCACGGATTTCCTCTCGACGTGTGTCATCGCATTCGTTTCGGCCAAGCTATATGGACAAGTGTCGGCGCCGCAGTCCCGAAGAGACGCGAGGCGCATTTAGACACTAGTCGTGCGCACAGCGCGTGTGCACCATTGAAATCACCGCTGATTCGAAGCCGACTCGAAGACAGCGACCACCGCGTCGAGTACACGACCGGCGAGCAAAGCCTTGGATCCCTCACCCAGTGCGGACTCGGAACCGTCGGAGCCGAGAAGCCAACCGTCGTTGTGGTCGACCTCGAACGCCTTGCCGTCGCCCACTGCATTCACCACGAGGAGGTCACAGCCTTTCCTCGCGAGCTTCGCACGCGCATACGTGAGCACATCGCCGTGTTCGTCGCCGGTCTCGGCTGCGAAACCGACTATGACAGTCGATGATTCGATTTCTCCGGCGGTCCGCGCATCGACGAGACCCGCAAGGATGTCGTCGTTGCGCACCAGCGGAATCGAATCCGGCTCGTTCGCGCCCTTCTTGATCTTGCTTCCCGCGATGGTTGCCGGGCGAAAATCGGCCACGGCAGCAGCCATGACGATCGCATCGGCATCCGGTGCGTACTTGCGAACCGCTGTCTGCATCTGCTGTGCGGTCTTCACGTGGACGACATCGACGGCTGCTGGATCGGCAAGCTCGGTGGTGAAGCCGGCAATCAAAGTCACGTCGGCGCCGCGCTGCGCCGCGACACGGGCGAGCGCATACCCCTGCTTGCCCGAACTTCTGTTGCCGAGAAACCGAACGGGATCGAGGGGTTCGCGGGTTCCACCTGCGGTGATCACAAGCTTGCGCCCGACCAGATCCCGAGGCAACGCATCGGCGCGCTCCGCGAGGAGCATCGCGAGACCGAAGATCTCGTCGGGCTCCGGCAAACGGCCGGCTCCGGTGTCGCGGCCCGTCAACCGACCCGATGCAGGCTCGAGCACCGTGACACCGCGGCTGCGCAGCGTCTCGACGTTGGCGACTGTCGCGGGGTGCTCCCACATTTCGGTGTGCATCGCCGGAGCGAGCAGCACCGGGCAGCGCGCAGTGAGCAGGGTGGCCGCGAGCAAGTCGTCTGCTCGACCACCAGCAAGGCGAGCCATCAGGTCCGCAGTGGCAGGGGCAACGACGAGGAGGTCAGCTTCCTTGCCTAGACGGACGTGCGGCACCTCGGGCACATCGGAGAAGACGTCCGTGTGTACCGGGCTCCCGGACAGCGCCTCGAAGGTTGCCTTCCCCACGAATTCCAACGCGGATTGGGTGGGGATGACGCGAACGTGGTGACCGTTCTCGGTGAAGCTACGGATGAGGGAACAACTCTTGTAGGCGGCAATACCGCCGCCCACTCCGACGACTACGCGCAACGGCTCTAGTCCTTACCGATTCTCATTCGCCTTCGGTGTGCTCGAGCAGGTCTTCGTGGATCTCGCGAAGCGCGATCGACAGCGGCTTCTCCTGGAGGCCGGGCTCGACGAGCGGGCCGACATACTCGAGGATGCCGTCACCGAGCTGGTTGTAGTAGTCGTTGATCTGGCGCGCACGCTTGGCTGCGTAGATCACCAGCGCGTACTTCGACGACGTCCGAGCGAGGAGCTCGTCGATCGGTGGGTTGGTGATACCGAGCGGCGTGTCGTAAGCCGGGAGTGCGCTGTGCGCGTCGAAGTCGGAACCGGCCACTGAAGTGCTGCTCACTGTTGATCTCCTGAAATTGCATCGTTGGTGCTGCGAAAACGCTGTTCGGCGACTATTCGGGACGTCATGAAAGCCGGTGTCAACCGACCGACGACCTACCGACCAACAAGGATACCAACTCTTCGCACGAATGGTCGACATCGGTATTGACAATGACCGTGTCGAACTCCTCCTGCGCTGCCAACTCGACCTTTGCGGTCTCGAGTCTGCGCTCGGTCGCGGCACCTTCCTCAGTAGCCCGTGAGGTCAATCGATGCACCAGATCGTCCCACGTCGGCGGCGCCATGAACACGAGCGTCGCCTCGGGCTTGGAGATGCGAACCGCCCGCGCACCGGCAAGATCGAGCTCGAGCAGAACGGGCTTGCCCTCGTTCAAAGCTTGCTCGACGGGAGCAGCCGGGGTGCCGGAACGGTGCAGACCGCTGTGCACACTCGCCCACTCCAACAATTCGTCCGCTTCGATCATCCGGTCGAACTCCTCCGGGGTGACGAAGTGGTAGTCCTCACCGTCGACCTCACCGGGCCGCGGCGCCCGCGTGGTGACGGACACGCTGAACCACAGTTCGGGCAGCACCCGCCGAAGGACTCGAACGACGCTGGATTTGCCGACACCGGAGGGACCTGCCAATACGATCAGCCGGCCCCTCCCGTGTGGTGACGAGTCGTGTGTCATCTCAGGCTTCGAAATCGAATTTGGTCAACAGAGCTTTGCGTTGACGATCGCCGAGGCCGCGCAGACGCCGAGACGACGCGATTTCCAACTCCGTCATCAGCTCCTGGGCCTTGACCTTGCCGACCTTGGGCAGTGCCTCCAGCAACGCCGACACCTTCATCTTGCCGATGATCTCATCGGTCTCGGCGTCCGCGAGCACCTGCTTGAGATCAGTGCCGCCTCGTTTGAGGCGCTCCTTGAGCTCGGCCCTGACCTTGCGGGCAGCAGCTGCCTTCTCGAGAGCGGCAGCACGCTGCTCTGGGGTCAACTGGGGAAGCGCCACGTTTCCTCCGTATCGTTCGTCGGTGAACAATGCACTCATCGGCTGTGGTGCACGTCGCTGCTGAAAGACCAGCGGCTACCAGCAACTACAGCGACGGTACCGACGCATCGGCCCGACCGCTAACCCGCCCCCGTAGCCGGGCGAAGATCAGCGATCATCTATGGCAGGGCCGCTTCGATCTCGTCCCGCAGGCTCTTGGCCGCATCCTGAAGCGCTTCGACCGACGGACCGGCGCGGAGGACACCTCGGGAAGAATTGGGCAACAACAGCTTCAGCGAGCCACTGAATATCTGTGCCAGATCCTCGACACTCGCGCCCTGCGCTCCGAGGCCAGGCGCGAGAATCGGTCCGGTGAAGCCCGACAGATCCAGACCGTGATCACGCGTCGCTCCGACCACCAGTCCGACGGTCGCCGAACCGTCCGAGTTGACCGCAGCTCCGGCGTCGACGATCGATTGGCCTACGGTGCGCCCGGTCGCGACCGCCTGCTGCAGCGAAGCCCCCTCGGGGTTGGAGGTCCGGGCCAGGACGAATACTCCCCTACCGCCCGCCTCGGCGAGCGCGAACGTCTCGTTCAGCGAATCGAAGCCCAGGTACGGGGACACCGTCACCGCGTCGGAGGACAGCGGAGAGTCCGCACCGAGCCACGACTGCGCGTATGCGCTCATGGTGCTGCCGATATCGCCGCGCTTCGCGTCGGCGATCACGAGCGTTCCGGCGTCGCGCAGCACCGAGATGGTCCGTTCGAGCACCGCGTACCCGGGGCTACCGTAGGCCTCGAAAAAAGCGACCTGCGGCTTGACCACCGCGATCTCGCCCACGAACGCTTCCACACAGATCTCGGCGAACTTCTCGAGTCCGTCGGCGTCGCGCGGCAGACCCCACTGCTCGAGCAACGCAGGATGCGGATCGATCCCCACACACAGACGCCCTCGAGCGGACGTCGCCGCGCGGAGCCGATCCAGCCATCCCTGCGCACTCATGCCTGTCCCACTCCTGCAGCCAGTACCGCATGCAGGTCCTGCAACGACCGCACACCGATGTCGCCCGCAAGGCCGGCCTCGATACCCTGCACTGCCGCCGATGCGCCCTGCACGGTCGTGATGCACGGAATGTTCTGAGCGACGGCCGCACTGCGGATCTCGTACCCGTCCACGCGTGGTCCGGAATTACCGTACGGAGTGTTGATCACCATGGCGATGTCTCCGGCAAGGATGCGATCGACGATGGTGACGGCACCTTCGGGCACCTCTTCTCCGGACTGCTTGTAGACCTGCTCACACGTGATTCCGTTTCGCCGCAGCACCTCCGCTGTACCCTCGGTGGCCAGGATCGTGAACCCCAGGTCCGCGAGCCGCTTGACCGGGAAGATCAGGGAACGCTTGTCCTTGTTCGCGACGGACACGAACACGGCACCCGACGCGGGCAACGAACCGTAGGCCGCCGTCTGGCTCTTGGCGAACGCCGTACCGAAGTCGGCGTCGATACCCATGACTTCGCCCGTCGACTTCATTTCCGGACTCAGCAGCGTGTCCACTCCGGTGCCGTCTGCGCGCCGGAACCTGTTGAACGGCAGCACCGCTTCCTTGACGGCGATCGGAGCACCGAGTGGCGTCGTGCCGCCATCTCCCACGGCGGGGAGCATTCCGCTCGCCCGCAGGTCGGCGATCGACTCGCCCAGCATGACGCGGGCGCAGGCTTTCGCCAACTGCACTGCCGTTGCCTTGGACACGAACGGGACCGTGCGGCTTGCCCTCGGGTTCGCCTCGAGCACGTAGAGGATGTCGTCCTTGAGCGCGTACTGAACGTTGAGCAGACCCTTGACGCCGATACCCTTGGCCAGCAACTCCGTCGAGCGACGGACGTTCTCGATGTCGGAGCGGCCCAACGTGATCGGCGGAAGCGCACATGCCGAGTCACCGGAGTGAATCCCGGCCTCCTCGATGTGCTCCATGACGCCACCCAGGTAGACCTCGGTACCGTCGCACAGAGCGTCGACATCGATTTCGACGGCGTCTTCGAGGAACCTGTCGACGAGCACCGGACGGTCGTCCGAGATCTCGGTTGCACGCGAGATGTAGTCCGCGAGCGACGCCTCGTCGTACACGATCTCCATGCCGCGTCCGCCGAGAACGTACGACGGCCGGACCAGCACGGGATAGCCGATGCTGCCTGCGATGTCGCGGGCGCCGTCGAACGTCGTCGCCGTACCGAACTTCGGTGCGGGAAGTCCGGCTTCGGTGAGAACTCGCCCGAACTCGCCGCGATCTTCCGCGAGATCGATCGCCTCGGGGCTGGTTCCGACGATCGGCACGCCGGCGGCCTTCAACCGCTTGGCGAGGCCGAGCGGAGTCTGGCCACCGAGCTGGACGATGACGCCCGCCACCGTGCCCGACGCGGATTCCGCGCGATACACCTCGAGCACGTCCTCGAACGTCAACGGTTCGAAGTAGAGACGGTCTGCCGTGTCGTAGTCGGTCGAGACGGTCTCTGGGTTGCAGTTGATCATCACGGTCTCGTAGCCGGCCTCGGACAACGTCTGTGCCGCGTGGACGCACGAGTAGTCGAACTCGATGCCCTGGCCGATTCGGTTCGGTCCGGAGCCGAGAATGAGGACCTTGTCCCGCTCACGCTGCTCAGCGACCTCGGACTCGGCTTCGGGGTCCAGTTCGTAGGTGCCGTAGTGGTATGGGGTCTTCGCCTCGAACTCGGCGGCGCAGGTGTCGACCGTCTTGTACACCGGATGCACCCCGAGCTGATCGCGCAGTGCGCGCACGCCGTCCTCGCCGCCCAGCTCCGGTCGCAGCGCTGCGATCTGGCGATCCGACAGGCCGTGGTACTTCGCTTGACGCAACAAGACTTCGTCGAAGTCGGCGGCCGCGCGGAGTTCGTTACCGAGTTCGTGGATCTGCTGGAACTGGTCGAGGAACCACGGGTCGATCTTGGTGGCGTCGAACAGCTGCTCCAGAGTCGCCCCGAGCGCGAATGCCTTTTCGATCCCGTACATGCGTCCGTCCTGCGGAACGCTGAGATCCTTCAGAAGCGCGTCGAGACTCTCTGCCTCCACGTCAGGACCGGTCCAGTAGCCCGCGCGTTTGGTCTCCAGCGAACGCATCACCTTGCCGAACGCCTCGGTGAAGTTACGCCCGATGGACATCGCCTCACCGACGGACTTCATCGTCGTGGTCAGGGTGCCGTCGGCGCCAGGGAACTTTTCGAAGGCGAAGCGCGGTGCCTTGACGACCACGTAGTCCAGAGTCGGCTCGAAGCAAGCAGGAGTTTCCTTGGTGATGTCGTTGACGATCTCGTCCAATGTGTAGCCGATGGCGAGCTTGGCGGCCATCTTCGCGATCGGGTAGCCGGTCGCCTTGGACGCCAACGCCGAGGACCGCGATACCCGCGGGTTCATCTCGATGACGACGAGTCGACCGTCGGCCGGATCCATCGCAAACTGGATGTTGCAGCCACCGGTGTCGACGCCCACCTCACGAAGGATGTCGATCGAGAGGTCACGCATCTTCTGGTACTCGCGGTCGGTCAGCGTCGTCGCGGGCGCGACGGTCACCGAGTCGCCGGTGTGCACCCCGACAGGATCGACGTTCTCGATGGAACAGACGATGACCACGTTGTCGCGGCCGTCGCGCATGAGCTCGAGTTCGTATTCCTTCCAGCCGAGGATCGACTCCTCGATCAGGACGTTCGCGGTCGGCGATGCCGCCAGACCACCGCCCGCGATGCGGGTCAGATCGGCGTCGTTGTACGCCAGCCCCGAGCCGAGCCCGCCCATCGTGAACGACGGCCGAACCACGACCGGGAAACCGAGTTCTTCAACCGTCGCACGGACCTCGTCCATCGTGTAGCAGACAGCCGATTTGGCCGACTCTCCGCCGACCTTCGTGACGATGTCCTTGAACATCTGACGGTCTTCACCGCGCTGGATGGCGTCGAAGTCCGCGCCGATCAACTCGACGTCGTACTTGGCGAGAATGCCCTGATCGTGTAGTCCCACGGCTGCATTGAGAGCTGTCTGACCGCCGAGGGTCGCGAGGACGGCGTCGATCGGGTGGCCCTGGGCGGCCTCCCGAGCGAAGATCTTCTCGATGAAATCCGGGGTGATCGGTTCGACGTACGTCGCGTCCGCGAACTCCGGGTCGGTCATGATCGTTGCGGGGTTCGAATTGACCAGGCTGACGCGCAGCCCCTCCTCGCGGAGCACCCGGCAAGCCTGGGTTCCGGAGTAGTCGAACTCACAGGCCTGACCGATGACGATCGGCCCCGAACCGATCACCAGGACGTGGCCCAGATCGCTGCGGCGTGGCATTACTTGTCAACTCCCTCGAGCACTGATGTGAACCGATCGAAGAGATACGCGGCGTCGTGTGGACCGGCCGCGGCCTCGGGGTGGTACTGAACCGAGAAGGCACGGCCGTCGAGCAGTTCGACGCCCTCGACGGTGCCATCGTTCGCACATGTGTGGCTGATGCGCGCACGTCCGAAATCGGTGTCGAATTCTTCACCGGCTTCGCCTTCGAGCGCGAATCCGTGATTCTGCGCGGTGATGGCAATACGTCCGGTGGTGTGTTCGATCACCGGGATGTTCATGCCTCGGTGGCCGAACTTCATCTTGTAGGTCGAGCGTCCGAGCGCGCGACCGAGGATCTGGTTGCCGAAGCAGATACCGAACAGCGGCAGCTTCCGGGCCAGTACCTCGCGGGTCAAGGCGACGTTCGTATCCGCTGTCGCCGGGTCCCCTGGGCCGTTGGACAGGAAGACTCCGTCGGGATTCAGGTCGAGAATCTGCTCGACGCTGGTGGCGGAGGGGACGACGTGGACGCGGATACCGCGCTCGGCGAACATGCGTGGGGTGTTCGTCTTGATACCGAGGTCGACTGCGACGACCGTGAAGCGGGCCGTGTCGGACGGCTCGATGGTGTAACCGACAGACGTCGTGACCTCACCGGCCAGATCGGCACCGAGCATCGACGGCTGGTCGAGCACCTGCTCCAGCATCTCGCCCTCTGTGCCGAGGGAGTCACCGGAGAACACTCCGGCACGCATGGAGCCGCGGCTGCGGAGGTGTCGAACTAGCGCGCGCGTGTCGATACCAGCGATTCCGACGACGTTCTGGGCTTCGAGCTGATCCTGCAGTGATCCCGTTGCTCGCCAACTCGACGTGCGCCGCGCGGGATCGCGTACGACGTAACCCGCAACCCAGATCTTGTTGGGATCCTGCGCACTGGCGGCCTCGCCGTCCTCTAGATTCCAGCCGGTGTTGCCGATCTGCGGCGCCGTGGCGACGACGATCTGTCGGTGGTAGCTGGGGTCGGTGAGTGTCTCCTGGTAACCGGTCATCCCGGTGCAGAACACGGCTTCTCCGAGCGTCCGGCCCTGGGCTCCGAAGGTGGTGCCGCGAAATATCCGGCCGTCCTCCAGAACAAGAACTGCGCTGCTCACGCGGTTGTCTCCTTCGTATCGTTCGTATGTGTGTCCGGGTCTACCCACTCGGGGTAGACGAGCTTGTCATCAGCTCGGAATCCTGTGTCGATCTCGGTTCCGGTCGGGAGAACCCAACGGATCACGAGCAGTCCGTCCTTGCTCATGACTTTGCCTGCCAGCCCTCGCTCGGTTCGGATCGCGCGCACCGATTTCTGCGGAATCCAGATGGTGGACTCTCCGGTGCGCGTGAGCAGAATGCCTTCGGTGTGCCGCGACAGTTCCGCGGTCGCGCGGTGTCCGATGTCGCCGACGGCAATTCGGTCCTGCCAGCTCGGCGCGATGGTGCTGCCGACGTACAGCCCGGTCGACGCCTCGATCAGCGTCTCGCCGAGGTCTGCGGGTACCTCCGGGAAGGATCCGATGGATTCGGCCTGGCGCTTCTGGCGCCCGCGCCAACCCCAGAAGATGAGGCCGATCATGGCGATCCAGAAGACGATGAAGCCGATGACGATGAGAATCCTGTCCATTCTCAATCACCGACCTTGGACCGCGTCACGCCATCGCGAGCGGTGATTCTTCCGCGCAGCACAGTCGTGGTGACCTTCGCCGAGAACGTCATCGACTCGAACGGGGTGTTGTCGGAGATACTCGCGAGGCTCTTGCCGACGACCGTCCACGGTGCGCTCGGATCGACGAGGACGAGGTTCGCGACCTCCCCGACCTCGATGGGCCTGCCCTGATCAGCCAGTCCGACGATCTGCGCCGGGCGCTCACTCATCACGCGCGCGACACCGCGCCAATCCAGCAATCCCGGTTCCACCATCGTCTGCACGACGATCGCCAACGCCGTCTCCAATCCGAGCATGCCTGGCTTGGCCTGCGCGAATTCACAGCACTTGTCCTGCTCGGCGTGCGGAGCGTGATCCGTCGCGACGCAGTCGACCGTGCCGTCCGCCAAACCGCGCCGCAATGCCTCGACGTCCGAAGCCTCACGCAACGGCGGGTTGACCTTGTTGATCGCGTCGTATGTCTCGAGCCTCGAGTCGTCCAGCAGCAGGTGATGCGGCGTCACCTCTGCAGTGATCGAAATGCCCTGTCCGCGAGCCCACTTCAACAATTCCACGGTTCCGGCTGTCGAGGCGTGGCAGATGTGCACGGCCGCTCCGGCATCACGCGCAAGCAGAGCATCGCGGGCGACGATCGACTCCTCGGCCGCCCTCGGCCATCCGGCGAGCCCGAGACGAGCAGCCGTCGGCCCTTCGTGCGCGATCGCGCCGACCGTCAGTCGTGGTTCCTCGGCGTGTTGCGCAATGAGCACGCCCAGCGAACTGGAGTATTCGAGAGCCCGCCGCATGATCAACGGGTCGTCGACACATTTGCCGTCGTCGGAGAACATCCGCACCTTGCCGACTCCGGCAGCCATCGTCGCCATCTCGGCGAGCTGCTTGCCACCGAGACCGACGGTGATCGCGCCGACCGGGTGCACGTCGACCAGGCCGACCTCCTGACCCCGTCGCCACACGTGGTCGGTAATGACGACCGAGTCGGCAACCGGCGCGGTGTTGGCCATGGCGAACACCGCGGTGTAGCCGCCGAGCGCGGCAGCGGCGGAACCGGTCTCGATGGTCTCGGTGTCCTCGCGGCCGGGCTCACGCAAGTGTGTGTGTAGGTCGACGAAACCGGGGAGCAGAATCTGACCGTGACCCTCGACGACCTCTGCGTCGCCGGGGTCGAGATCGGGTCCGATCGAGGCAATCTGGCCGTCGTCGATCAATACGTCGGTCGCGGGTTCTTCGCCGTAAACGAGGACGCCCTTCAGCAGCACGCTCATCACGCACCCCCGTCCGAACCGACGAGCAATCGGAACAGAACCGCCATGCGCACGTGAACCCCGTTCGTAACCTGTTGTAGGACTGCAGTTCTGGGAGAATCAGCTACTGAGGATGCGATCTCCATGCCGCGCAGCATCGGACCCGGGTGCAGCACGACGGCATGCTCGGGCAGCAGATCCATCCTTCTCTGGGACAACCCGTAGGTGATCGAGTATTCCTTGGGTGACGGAAAGAACCCACCGTTCATACGCTCGGCCTGCACCCGCAGCATCAATACGGCATCGAGAGCCGGCAGCTCGGCGTCGATGTTGTGCGATACCCGGACCGGCCACATCGACGCGCCGACAGGCAACAACGTCGGGGGCGCGATGAGCACCACCTCGGCACCGAGGGTCGACAGCAGAATCGCGTTCGACCGAGCGACCCGGCTGTGCAGGATGTCGCCGACGATCCCGACTCGCTTACCCGCGATGGATCCGAGACGTTGACGCAGCGTCAGGGCATCGAGCAGAGCCTGCGTGGGGTGTTCGTGCGTTCCGTCACCGGCATTGATCACCGCCGGACCACCGCCGTCGCCTTGTCCAGCTGTCCACTGAGCGATCTGGTGCGCGGCACCCGACGCCGGATGCCGTACGACCAGAGCGTCGGCGCCTGCTGCGCGCAGGGTCATCGCGGTGTCGCGCAGGGACTCGCCCTTCGATACCGACGAGCTGCTCGCGCTGACGTTGATCACATCGGCGCTCATCCACTTGCCTGCAACCTCGAACGACACCCGCGTCCGCGTCGAGTTTTCGAAGAACACCGTCATGACGGTGCGGCCTCGCAGGGTGGGGAGCTTCTTCACCTCACGGCCGAGCAGCGCCTGCTCGAACCGGTCGGCTTCGTCGAGCAGTTCGGTTGCCGATTCGAGAGTGAGATCGGATACGGACAGCAGATGCTTCACTTGGCTTCCCTCGTAGCGGCCAGGCTGACCCCGTCGTGTCCGTCGTGCTCGACGAGCTGCACCGACACGTCTTCGGTACGGGCGGTCGGGACGTTCTTGCCCACGTAATCGGCGCGAAGCGGAAGCTCACGATGACCCCGATCGATCAGGACTGCCAGCTGGACCGCGCGTGGACGACCCAGATCGCGCAGCGCATCCAACGCCGACCGCACCGTACGTCCGGAGAAGAGTACGTCGTCGACCAGCACGACCAGGGCGTCGTCGACCCCACCGGAAGGAACCGAGGTGCGTTCGAGTGGGCGGTGTGGCTTGCCGCGAAGATCGTCGCGGTAGAGCGTGATGTCGAGGGAGCCTACCGGTGGCCTGATCCCGGAGAAGGTGTCGATCCGGTCGGCGAGCCGCTCGGCGAGGGTTGTGCCGCGGGTGGGGATTCCCAGCAGGACCACACGAGGCGCGTCGGCTGAGTCGAGCGCGGTCTTCTCGATGATCTGATGTGCCATCCGCGCAATGGTCCGGCCTACATCGGCAGCGGACAGAAGTTCGCGGGACGAGCTGGAGGGTGGTTCGGACGCAGGCAAACTACGACCTCCTTCTCCGCCTCTCTGGACGGATCGTTAAAGGATGTCTGACAGTGCACCAGCCTAGCAACGACGCTCCCCGAACCTGTTATTCAGGGAGCGTCGCGTGAGCCGAATTACTTGTCGCCGGCTTCGTCGCTGCGCGAGGACACAGCGGCAGCAGCTGCCCGGACCTGCGGGGCCACCAGCACGATCTGGCCGAGCACGCCGTTCACGAAGGACGGCGAATCGTCGGTGGACAATTGTTTCGCAAGCTCGACGGCCTCGTCGACCGCAACGACCGGTGGAACGTCGGTCGCGTGAAAGAGTTCCCACACCGCAACGCGCAGGATAGCTCGGTCGACCGCAGGCAGACGGTTCAACGTCCAATCGTTGAGGTGGTCGGAAATTACACTGTCGAGACGGTCGAGGTTCTCCGCGACGCCGCCCACGAGAGTCTCCGTGTACTCGCTGACCGGCGCAATCGAATCGTCGGCGCGGGCCAGCTCGATGCGCTCCTTCGCCAGGCGCACCGGATCGGCATCACGAGCTTCGGCCTCGAACAGGAAGTCCACGGCCCGCTTGCGTGCCTTGTGACGCGCACCGAGCTTCTTGACCGGCTCGTTATCGCTGCGGGCCGAACTCTTCTTCGACGAATTCTTCGACGACACCTTAGGAGTTCACACGCCCGAGGTAGTTGCCGTCGCGCGAATCGATCTTCAGCTTGTCGCCGGTGTTGATGAACAGAGGCACCGACACCTCGGCACCTGTTTCCAGCGTCGCCGGCTTGGTTCCGCCGGTCGAACGGTCACCCTGCAGACCGGGATCGGTGTGCTTGACCTCGAGTTCGACGGTGACCGGCAACTCGACGTACAGCGGTACGCCCTCATGCGTGGCGACCTGGACCTGCATGTTCTCGAGCATGAAGCGAGCGCCGTCACCGACCACCGCTTCGCTGATCGAGATCTGGTCGTAGGTGTCGCCGTCCATGAAGACGTAGTCGCTGCCATCGTGGTAGAGGTACGTCATGTCGCGACGGTCGACAGTGGCAGTCTCGACCTTGACTCCGGCGTTGAACGTCTTGTCGACGACCTTGCCAGACAGTACGTTCTTGAGTTTGGTGCGCACGAATGCGGGGCCTTTGCCCGGCTTGACGTGCTGAAACTCGATGATCGTCCACAGCTGATTCTCGATGCTGAGGACGAGACCGTTCTTGAAATCACTGGTGGAAGCCACAGTCTTTTACGTCTCCTCGTGTTCTCGTGTGCAGGAACCGCCGTGCGTCACACGAGAGTAAGTTCCTTGGTGGTCATGGTCAGCAGCTCAGGACCGTCGTCGCGAACGATGAGCGTGTCTTCGATCCGCACGCCTCCGCGCCCCGAGAAGTACACACCCGGCTCGACGGTCACAGCTGCACCGCACAGGAGTGTACCGGTGCTCGACTTCGCGATTCCCGGCGCTTCGTGGATTTCGAGTCCGACGCCGTGCCCGAGACCGTGCAGGAAGAACTCGCCGTAGCCGGCGTCCTCGATCACCGAGCGCGACGCCGCATCCACGGACGCCGTGCTCGCACCCGGCGCGAGCGCCTCACGGCCGGCGGTCTGCGCGCGCTGCACCAACGAGTAGAGGTCTGTCTGCCACTCCTGCGGCGTGCCGAGCACCACCGTGCGCGTCATGTCCGAGTGGTAGCCCCCGACAAGCGCACCGAAGTCGAACTTGACGAAGTCGCCGGTTGCCAGCACCGCAGCGGTGGGACGGTGATGCGGCACCGCGGAGTTCGGACCCGCTGCGACGATGGTCTCGAACGAAATGCCGTCAGCGCCGTGCTCGACCATCAAAGCCTCCAGCTCACGGGCGACGTCGAGTTCGGTGCGGCCGACGGCGACGCCGCCTCGTTCGATCAACACCGCGAACGCGTCGTCGGCCGCGCGGCATGCGTCCCGAAGCAGTCCGACCTCGTGCTCGTCCTTGACCATCCGCAGTTCTTCGACGAGACCAGGTGCGCGTACGAGCGTCGCCTTGGGTTCGATGTCGCTCCACGCTCGGTGCTGGTCGACGGTCACGACGTGCGACTCGAAACCGACCGAACCCGGACGCGGCGTCACATCGCTGCTCAGCAGATACGCCGCCGAAGACCTGTCGATCACAGCACGCAGATCGGGTACCTGCTCGGCGACCTGCGTCAGATAGCGACCGTCGGTGCAGACGACGGTGTTGTCCTCTCGATCCGCCGAGTCGTGCGCCGACACGATCAGTGCAGCGTTGGATCCGGTGAAACCGGTGAGGTAGCGAATGTTGAGCAGGTCGGTCACCAACATGGCGTCGAGATCGTTCGATTCCATGGTGCGACGAAGGGCAGCGCGTCTACTGCTGTGATCTACAGGCATTCGTACAACGTACCGCTGTGACTTTGTCCAGCCAGGATCGAAACCCAGACCCCAGGTTCTGTGGGGTCGCCCACATCGCGCGCCTCGTATGGATAGGCTGTGCCCCATGACAGGGTGGGTGGTACGCGGAATCGGTATGTGCTTGATCAACGTGGCGGTGAGGATCCTTCTTGGCGTCGCGGTAACGCAGTGGCCGCTGCACGGATCTCAGCTTCGGTGGCTCGGGATGGCAGCAGTGTTGCTTGCGGTCGTGGTGTGGGCGGGGCTCGACGGCATTCGAGACCGTCGGAAGAACCCCGATCCCGAATACGGCGAGGACCTGACGATGTTGTGGCTCAAGGCCGCAGTCCTCGGAGGCCTCGCGGCGGGGTTGATCACCTGGTTCGTGCAATTGATGGTCGACTTCAGCGTCGGCCAGAACTCCTTGTTCTTCGAGCTGACCTCCGGTGCCGCCTTCACCATTCTGGTGATCTTCATCCCGGCGACCATCTCGGTCTTCCTCGGTCGCCTGCTCGCAGGCCGGGACGCGAAGAAGAAGTTGGAGGCGGCCGATGCGCAGCGGGAGAAGGAACGCCACGATCGTCACCTTGTCGGCGCCGGTTCGGCATCGTCTTCGGCTTCGACGCCCCAGGCCCAGGATCAACCTCAGTGGTCGGGTGACAACGCAGATACCGAGGTATTTCGCGCTGTCGATCCCGACGCGCCCGAGCAGCGTGGGTCTGCCACGAAACACCGCGACAATTCCTGAGACTTCGTAGTGTGAGTGGACATCCATGCGGCGCTTGGACTGTCTCTTAAACACAACT